>JALYYW010000180.1 GCA_030946085.1 Actinomycetota bacterium | reverse complement strand
GCCTGATCCTGCGCCGCAGGGCGACACAGGACCCGGCCGCGGTCGCGGCTCAGATACCGACGAGCATCAGCGCCAGCCGGTTCGGCGGCGCGCTCGGCGCACAGTGACCCAGTCCCTGAACCAGCATCTCTCGCTGGCGCGCGGTCAGCGTCCCGACTCGCTTCGTCTCACTGATCTGGTGCTGGGCGAGGAACTTGCGGCACCTCGTCGTCCCCCAGCGACGCTGGCTCATCAGGACGTCGCCAACGTTCCAACTGGTCGCCTCCCAGGGCGAGCGGAGAATAACCTCGGCAACCGAGACCTCGCCCTCCGCGATCCTTCGCTTCAGCTCTGCGCGCGCCAGGCGCACCTCGTTCGCACGCTCCAGAGCTCGCAACCGTTGCGGCTCCACTGCCATCGTGGCGGTTTGCGTCATGTAGCTATCTCTCTCCCTGTCCGCGGACGCGGACGATCCACTGTCTCTGCGGACACCGCGCTCTCACGAAGTGTCCACCGAGTGCTGAGCTGTAGTTCGTTGTCACCTCGGTGGCCGTGCGTTCACCAGCTTCAGCGCCGCCGCAACTTCCACAGCGCCGCGCTGCCGGCCGACCCTCCTCAAGGTGGTGACCAACCTACGTCAGCAAGGCGTTCACAGCAAGGTCACAAGTGCCGGACCATGTGCTACTAGCGTCTTTTTTCGTCGGGCCAGATCTTGTGCGGGAGCGGACAAGCTCAGGGGCTCCATCGGGTCCCGCGCCCCGCCCTCAGGCTGGCGCCGGCAGCGGACCGTGCTCGACCTCGAAGGCCTGCTTGGCGCGGCCAAACGCCTCCAGCGCACGATCCAGCGTGGGCCGGTCGTGAGTGGCCATCACGCTGGTGCGCAGCAGCGCCCCGCCGGGAGGCACGGCGGGATGGATGGCGACGTTGACGAACACGCCGGCCTCGTAGAGCGCCTTCCCCAGGAACACGGCCTTCCAGTCGTCACCGACCAGCACCGGCACGATCGGCGTCACGACCTCGGTTCCGTCGGGCAGGCGCGTGGGCTCTATCACCCTGAACCCCAGCCCCCGCAGCCCCTCCAGGAGGTACCGGGCGTTCTCCAGCACGCGGGCGAACAGCTCCCGACCCTCGGGCGAGCGGCAGATGCGGACCGCCGCCAGCGCCGCACCGACGGCGGCGGGGACCGCCGAAGCGGTGAAAATGAACGGGCGCGACTGGATCCGCAGGTACTCGATCACATCTGCGGGACCCGCGATCACGCCGCCGCAGGAGGCCAGCGACTTGGAGAACGTCGCCATCCGCAGGTCGACCCGATCCTCCACTCCCAGCAGCTCGCTGGTCCCGGCGCCGCGTGCGCCCAGCACCCCCAGGGCGTGCGCCTCGTCGACCATCAGGCGGGCGCCGAAGCGGTTGCAGAGCTCGGAGATCTCCGGCAGCGGCGCGACGTCGCCCTCCATCGAGAACACCCCGTCGACGACGACCAGGATGCCGCCGCCGTCGGCCTGCGCCTTTTGAAGGGTCCGCTCCAGCCGGTCCAGCCGGTTGTGACGGAAGGCCCTCAGCTTGGCGCGGGAGAGGATGCAGCCGTCGAGGATCGAGGCGTGGTCCCCGGAGTCCACCACCACCGTGTCACCGGGAGCCAGAATCGTCCCCAACGCGCCGAGGTTGGCCTGATGGCCGGTGGTAAAGACCAGCGCGGCCTCGGTGTCCATCCACTCCGCCAGATCCTGCTCCAGCTGCAGGTGCAGGTCGATCGTACCGTTGAGAAAGCGAGAGCCCGTGAGCCCCGTGCCGTAGCGGTTCAGCGCATCGAGCGCGCCCTGCTTGACCCGCTCGTCGCCGGTCAGCCCGAGATAGTTGTTGGAGCCGAGCATCACCCGTGGCGCCCCCTCCATCACCACCACGGGCAGCGTCGGACCTTCCAGCACCCGGAAGTACGGGAGGGCGTCGAGCTCCCGGGCGAGCTTGAGCTGCTCCAGGCGCTCGTGGTCACGAGCCTTGGCGAAGACGTCGATCGAGGTCGTCATGATTGGGTTCGCGCACGGCGTGCGAGAGGCGCGAGCGCCTATCGTAACCGGCGCCGCCGAAGATCCCTTTTGAACACGGCCGCCCTCGCTGTCACCATGTGGAACATGAGCCCCGAGCCGACGGAGGGCGAGCCGCTCCCGGGCTACCCGGTCCCCAAGCACGATCCGGTGCCCCAAGGGTCGCTTCAGCCGGAGATCGAAGCGCTCCACGGACTGCCGGTGCTGGCCGAGGTGCGCGCGGTGGAAGCCGCGCCCGCGGTGGTGCTTCCCGCGGTTCAGGCCGCTGCTGTCGCCGCCACCGGCTTCCTCGCCGGCGCCGCCACGCTGGCGCTGCTTCACCGCCGTAGCGGCCGCCGGCTCGCTCACGCCCAGCACCCGGCGCTGCGGGGCCGCCCCGACCTGCTGCCGGTGCGGGGCACGCATACGTACCTGGTCGATGTTCACGTGATCGCCAAGCCCGGCGAGTGAGCGGCGCCCGGGGCCCTCGCGAGGGCATCGAGGTCCGCCTGGAGGTTCGTCCGCGCTGGGTCTTCCGCCTGCCGCGCTCGTTCGGGCTGGACGGCCTGGCTCGCGTTCGCGGTGGAGTTCTGCACCGGCTGCTGCACAGCGGGGATGCGCCGATCCTGGTCCGGGTGGCACAGCTCGCCGGCGACCGCGTGCTGTTCGGCGCCCAGGCGCGGACGCGCGTGCAGGCGCAGTGGGGGATCGAGCGCATGCGGCTGGCGCTGGGCATCGACCAGGACCTGGAGCCGTTCCACCGGCGATTTCGCCGCGACCCCCTCATCGGCGCGGCGCTGCGGGCCAACCCCGGCCTGCGCCTGTATGCGCGTCCGGACCCCTTCGAGGCCCTGACCTGGGCGATCTGCGAGCAGCTGATCGAGTATGAGCGCGCCGCGGTCATCGAGCGGCGGCTGACCGCGCGTCTGGGTCGGCGCTGCTCGGAGTCGGGGCTGCGCGACGCCCCCAGTGCCGCCGTGATGGCGACCCAGGCACCGGCGCTGCTGGCTTCCCTGGACCTCGCGCCGGGCCGGGCGCTGACGCTCGTGCGCGCGGCCAGGGAGGTGGCCTCGGGGCGGGTTGACCTGCACGCCCCCGACCAGGCAGCCGGCTGGCGCCGGCTGCGGGCGATCCGCGGCATCGGCAGCTGGACGATCCAGACCCTCGCGTGCAGCGGTCAGGGCAGGCTGGACCAGCTTCCGGCGGGAGACCTCGCCTACCTCAAGCTCGTCGGCCGGCTGGTGAGCGGAAATCCGCGAGCGCGCGTGGAGGAGGCCGACGTGGAGCGCTTCTTTGCGCCCTACGCTCCCTGGACGGCGCTGGCCGGTGCCTACGCCCTCAGGGCGGGGCGCACCGCGAGGACACCATCACGGGCCCTGGCCGGCCAGTAGCTCGTCGCTGGAGGCGTCGGCCACCGCGCCCGGATTGGAGATCAGGTGGTTGCGCAGCATCCACTGGCCGTAGGCGTCCCACTGCCCGCTGTTCTGCCATCCCCAGGGATGGCCGCCGGTGGGGAAGAAGGCCGGCAACGTGGCCTGCACGCTGGCGAGCTGGAGCTTGCGATCCAGTCCGGGGTTGGCGGACACCAGCGAGTTCACGCCGGCCTGCGGGTTGTGGCGTACCGACTCGTAGCCGCGCGCCAGCGCCTGGGTGAAGCGGCGGATCAGATCGGTGCGAGTGGCGATCGTGCTCCGTCTGACCACCAGCACCAGCTCCTGGTAGGTGGGCACGCCGACCTGATCCACGCGGATCACGTTCGGCCGCTTGCCCGCCTGCTGCAGCTGGATCGCCTCGTAGTTCCAGTAGCCGCCGAGCGTCGCGTCCACGCGGCCCGAGAGCATCGCCGGCACCAGGTTGGCGCCGACATTGACCTCTGAGGCCGAGCCGGCCGGCACACCCGCGTGGGCCAGGAGCGTGCCCAGGTAGGCGTGCTGGTAGCCGATGCCGGCATCGCCGACGCGCTTGCCGCGCAGCTGGGCGGGAGAGGTTATGCGCTTGGCGCCCAGCGAGATGATCGAGGTCAGCGGCCGTTGCACGAGCGCCGCCACCGACACCAGCGGCAGCCCGCGATCGCGCGCCAGCAGCACCTCGGGCTCGTAGGAGATGGCGGCGTCGACCTTGCCCGCGGCCACGAGCTGCAGCGGCGTGGCCGGGTCGGTGGGGACCTGCACGTGCAGGTCTATGCCGGCGCGGGTGAAGACGCCTGCGGCCATCGCCCGGTAGAGCCCGACGTGGTCGGCGTTGGGCACCCAGTCGAGCATCAGCGTCAGCGGCTGACCCCGGTGCGAGGAGGTGGTGGTGGCGTCCTTCTTCTCGCCGCAGGCGCTGAGCCCCAAGGCGAGCACGGGCAGCAGGACGAGCACGGCCAGGCGTTTCATAGCGAGCGTTCCTCTCTGGATTGGTGGACCCACGGCAGGGCCAGCCGCTCGCACAGGCTGAGCAGCGCGAACAGCACGATGGCAAACAGGGACAGGATCACCACCGTGGCGTAGGCGCGGGGGGTGAGGATCTGGTTGAGCGAGATCAGGAACAGGTATCCCAGGCCGGCGTTGGAGCCGCCGGTCATCTCGCCGATGACGGCGCCGATCACGGCTACGGCCACGGCGATCTTGGCGCCGGTGAAGACGCCGGGAAGCGCGGCCGGGAGCTCGATCTCCCGCAGCGTGCACCACCGGGAGGCATCGAAGGTCCGCATCAGCTTGATCAGCTGCGGGTCGACGGCCGCCAGCGCGTCCAGCGTGGCCACCACGATCGAGAAGAACGACACCAGCGCGATCACGATAACCTTGGGCAGGATCCCGAAGCCGAACCACAGCATCAGCAGCGGCGCCAGGATCGGCACCGGGATCGTCTGCGAGGCGACCACCAGGGGATAGAAGGCCGACCGCAGCGGCCTGATGAGGTGAATGGCGATCGCCAGCACCAGCCCCGCCACCGCCGCCAGCGCGATGCCGAAGACGACCTCCTGGGCGGTGACCAGGAAGTTGCTCCACAGCAGGGCTCTATCGCTGAGGATCGACTGCGCGATCTCGTGCGGCGGGGAGAGGATCAGTCCTTCCACGCCGCCGAGGTCGACGTACAGCTCCCAGGCCCCCAAGAAGCCGACCAGCACCACCACCGGGATCAGAACCCGTCCCGGCAGCGACGGGACCCGCCGGCTCACAGCGGCATCCCCAGTGCGTCGAGCGCCTGCGCGCGTAGGGTGGCCACGCTGGCGTCCGTGCGCCGGCGCGGCCGGGGCAGGTCGACTTCGATCTCGGCGATCATCCGTCCGGGGCGCGGTGCCATCACCGCCACGCGATCGGCCAGCACGACGGCCTCCTCGACGTCATGGGTCACAAGCACCACGGTCCGCGGCTGCGCGGCGAGCACGTGGTCGAGCCATCCCTGCATCTGGGCCCGGGTGATCGCGTCGAGCGCGGCGAAGGGCTCGTCGAGCGCCAGCACCGGCTTGCCCGCGAGCAGCGTGCGCAGGAACGACACCCGCTGGCGCATCCCACCGGAGAGCGCCGCCGGTCGGAGGTGCCCGAACTCCCGCAACCCGAAGCGCTGCAGCCACGGCGCCACCGTGCGGCGCGCTTCGGTTCTGGAGGCGCCGGCGGCGCGGAGCGCCAGCCCGGCGTTGTCGATCACGCTTGACCACGGCAGCAGCAGGTCCTCCTGGGGCATGAGCGCCGCCGGACCGGCGTCGACGGTGCCGCAGTCGGGCCGCTGGAGCCCGCAGATCAGCTCCAGCAGCGTGGTCTTGCCGCAGCCGCTCGGGCCGACGACGGCCACGACTTCCCCGGAGCGCACGCGCAACCAGACGCGCTCCAGCGCGGCCACGGGCCCCCGTCGGCTGGCGTAGGTGCGGCTCACCGCCTGCACGCGCACGCCGGCTTGGCGCTGAACGCCGATCTCCGGGATCGCCGGGGCGACCGTCACTCTTTCAGCTCCCTTCGCGGGCATTACCCCACAGGTTCGAAGGGTCAGCGCCGGGCCGCGTATGCGAGTGGCGCTATCTCAGCCGGCTTCCCGCCAGCCCCCCTGGTAGCTATACCCTGCCGATAGTAGCTCGCGCGCCGGTCAAGGGGAAGCCCCTTGGCAATGGCTTCAAGCGGGGATAGGCTCACGCAGGTCCATGCGGTTCAGGCACGCCAACCGTTTCTGTCTCTCGTTCATCCTCGCCACCGTCATCGCGGTCGCTCCGGCCGCCGCCGCTGTTCCCGCTGGCGCGATCCTGGGAATCGGCAGCAACATTCAGGGCCAGCTCGGCAATCCCGCCTTCGCCGGCTCGCCACCGCCCGAAAACACGTGGCCGCCGGTCTACGTGGCACCGCCAGGGCCGCTGCCGGTGCTGCTGCCGCTCTCGGCTGGTTCCGCCGTCGAGGCCGCCGTGGGCGGCAACCACAGCCTGGTCATCACCTCCAGCGGGCGGCTCTACGCCTTCGGTAGCAATCACTGGGGCGAGCTCGGAAGCGCCGTCAACTGTGGCAGCGCGGCCACCAACGCCACGCCGGCGCCGGTGAGCTTGCCGGGTCAACTGGGGACGCCCACCCACGTAGCTGCCGGCTTCTCCGTCAGTCTCGTGGTCACCTCGGCCGGGCAGCTCTACTCCCTGGGTGTCAATGAGGACGGCCCGGACGGAAGCACCGCAGGGGCCCCCGCCAACTGCCAGCCGAGGCTGGTGTCGCTGCCCGGCGCCGTCGACCCGGTGAACGAGGTCGCCGCCGGCAGCGACCACAACCTGGCGGTGACCTCAGGCGACCAGCTCTATGCCTGGGGGGGCAACTACGGCGGGCAGCTCGGAAGCACCGCGGGTAACGGCGTGGTCGTCTCCGGCCCCGGGCCCTACCTGCCGCAATACCCGCCGGCACGGGTGAGGCTGCCCGGCCAGACGGGCCGGGTGGTCCAGGTTGCCGGCGGCGGCTGGTTCAGCTTGGCGCTGACCGCGACAGGACAGCTCTACGCCTTCGGCGACAACGAATCTGGTCAGCTGGGCAGCCCGGTCAACGACGGCTTCCACCCCTTGGGCGCCGGCCCGAAGGCGGCCAACCCGATCCCCACGCTCGTATCGCTTCCGGGTCTAGCCGGGACCATCACGCACATCTCGGCCGGCGCCGATCACACCCTCGTTGTCACCTCCAGCGGCCAGCTCTACGCCTTCGGCGGCAACGACTTCGGCCAGCTGGGCAGCTCCGTCAACATGCACGGGTTGGGTCCGGCGCTGAGCGCACCGAATCCGACCCCGACCCTGGTGAGGCTGCCGGGGGAGGTTGGTCCCGTCGTGCAGGCCTCCGCCGGTAATGGCTACAGCCTCGCGGTCACCGCGAGCGGACAGCTCTACGCCTTTGGCAACAACACGCTGGGCCTCTTCGGCCCGCACGCGTCCGACGATCAAACGCCACACCCCCAGCCCACGCTTGTCGCGGGTGGATCCGGAAGCACATTCGACACCGCGATTACGATCGGGAAGGCGGATCACGCGCTGCTGCTCGTCTCAGACCTGCGACTCACCTCGGGTTCGCTGCCGGTAGCGTCAGTGGGATCGGGCTACCGCGCGACTGTCGGCACAGCCGGCGGTGCGGCACCCGTGCTCCGGAGAGCGCGCAACCTCCCACGCGGGCTGACGTTCGACGTCAAGCGGAGCATCATTCGGGGCCGGCCTCATGTCGCCGGGACCTCGCGGGTCGTGCTCAGCGCCACCGATCGCTACGGCATCAGGACGACGCGCACCTACAAGCTCACGGTCAGGGCGGCTTGCGCTTCCCGACACCGGCACCGGCACCGGCACGCGCGGTGCCGGCTCAGGTGACCATCGGCTGTGCCAGGGCCTTGACGAATTCCTCCAGCTGATCCGTCCGCCAGCACTCGAACGCGGTGCAATGCTGCTCGTAGGCCTTGATCACGCTGTCCCCGTAGTTCCAGTAGAGCCGCGGCTCTGGATTCAACCAGAAGGTCCGGCCCGCTTTGGCGGCGATCGCCGAGAACACGTCCTCGCGCGGTGGCCGGCCGTTGGTGCGGGCGTCTCCGAGCACGATCACCGTCGCGCGTGGGTGCAGCTCGTCCTCGATCAGCGCCAGGAACTCCATCCACACCCGCCCGTAGTCGGTGTAGCCGGAGACGTCGGCCACGCCTGCGTCCCGGGAGACGGCCTCGCTGGCGGCGCGGAAGTCCCGCTCACGCTCGAACACCTCGGTGACCTCGGAGATCCGCTCGATGAACACGAACGAGCGCAGCTTGCGGAAGGAGTCGTGCAGCGCGTGCAGCACCGACAGGAAGAACGTCGAGGCGCTGGTGACGCTGGTGGACACGTCACAGAGCACGAAGATCTCCGGCCTCCGTGGCCGCTGAGGGCGGTACTTGAGCTCCACCGGTACACCGCCGGTCTGCAGCGAGGCACGCATCGTTCGGCGCACGTCGACGTGGGCGTGCCGCTTGCGTCCGCGCAGCTCGTGACCCTGGGTGGCCAGACGTCGCTTGAGCTGGGCTACGACGCGATGCACCGCGGCCAGGTCCTGGGTGGGGCCGGTGGGCAGCGCCCGGTCCAGCTCGTTGAGGGGACGCTTGGGCGGCAGGCTCTCGGTCCGGGCGATCTGCGCTCGCTCCAGCTCCCGGCGCAGGTGTCGCTCGAAGCGCCGCAATCCCTCACGCGGGACGCCCTCCCGCCGGGGATCCCCCTCCGGCAGGTCGGGCTGAGGCTCCACGCGCAACCCCAACGCGCGGCGGATGCGCTGGACGTCGACGCCGAGCACCCCCGATCCCTCTCCGCGGCCGAAGGCCGCGATGGCCAGGCGCGCGAGGTCTCGCATGGCGGATTCCGAGCCCTCCTGCATCGCCGCCGCGATCTGCTCGCGCAGGGTCTCCAGGTCGAAGTCGGCGCCCTCCTGGCCCCCGGTGCCGGCGGCGCTCTCGCTGACCCCCTGACGGGCGGCCTCCGCCTCGGCGGCGCGGAAGAAGAAGCGCTCGAACACCAGTGCGAATATGCGGTTGTCCTCCGGAGACTTGGCGATCGTCGCCGCCAGAGCCGTCCTGAAGGCCGCCGGGTCGGTCCAGCTCACGTGCCCGAGCGCGGCCAGGGCGTCGAGCATCTCGGAGGTGCCCACGGCCATGCCCTCCTCGCGGAGGTCCTCGGCGAAGGCCAGCAGCTGGCCCTGCATCCCGCCCGGGGGGCGAGCGGGGACGCGGGCGTAGACCTTCCGCTCGCTGCCGGCGGCGGCGCCGGCGCCCTCAGGCGGCGGTGCGACCATCGGCGCCGGCGAGCTTGACTCCCACGCGGGAGGCGACCGTGTCCAGGTCGGTGCGGTGCTTGACGATCACGCTCATGGTGTCCCTGAAGGTGGGCTGGTCGATGTCCTCGGCGCCGAGCAGGATCAGTGCGCGGGCCCAGTCGATCGACTCGGCGATGCTGGGCGGCTTCTTCAGGTCGAGCTCACGGATCTGGTGCACGATCTCCACGAGCTTGCGCGCCACCGTTTCGGCGAGCTCGGGGGAGTGCAGCCGAACGATCGCCAGCTCGTGCTCCAGATCCGGGTAGTCCAGCCACAGGTACAGGCAGCGGCGCTTGAGCGCCTCGGTGAGCTCGCGGGTGTTGTTGGAGGTCAGCAGCACGATCGGATGTGTTCGGGCCTCGATCCGGCCGAGCTCGGGGATCGAGATCTGGAAGTCGGAGAGCAGCTCCAGCAGCATCGCTTCGAACTCCTGATCGGTCTTGTCGATCTCGTCGATCAGCAGGACCACGGGCTGCTCGGAGGCGATGGCCGTCATCAGCGGCCGTTGGAGCAGGAACTCCTCACCGAAGATGTCCTCCTGGACGTCGCCCCATCCGGTGCCGTCTGACTCCGTCTGGATCCGCAGCAGCTGCTTGCGGTAGTTCCACTCGTACAGCGCCTTGGCCTCGTCCAGGCCCTCGTAGCACTGCAGGCGCACCAGTCTCCGGTCCAGGTACCGCGCCAGCGCCTTGGCCAGCTCCGTCTTGCCGACGCCGGCCGGTCCTTCGACCAGAACCGGCTTGCCCAGCTTGGCCGCCAGGTAGGAGACCAGCGCCGTCGACTCCCCCGGCAGGTAGCCGACGCCGGTCAGGCCGTGCGCGACCTCCTGCACCGAAATGGGGCTGTCAGCCATGCTCGAAATATAGGGTTCCCCTGTGCTCGTGCTCCTTCAGGCCGCGGCCGCGACGCATCTCGGCGCCTTCAGCGTCGTCCTGGCCGTCGGGGTTCTCCTCGGCGTGTTCGGTCACCTCATCAAATCCCGAGCGCTGATCGTGGTGGCGATCCTGATCATCGGCGTGACCAGCGCGTACTTCATCTTCCAGCTACGTCCGACCGGCGGTTAGGACACCGCAAAGACACTTGCACCGCAGGAAGAAGCTCAATCACCCCGATCGAGGCGGGTGGTGCGCTCCTCCTCGGCATCTTCGGGCTCCTCGTTCAGGTGCCGGGGCCGCGCCGAGAGCCATCCGGGCGAGCGGGACTGGATCCTGGAGGATCGCCGGGGCCCCTCGGAGGCGGGCCGGGGCTCTGTGGCGCCGTCTTCGGCCTCCCGCGCCGGCACCGCTGCCCGTGGGGCGGCGGTCGGCCACGTTCCTGCGGCGGGCACCGGGGTCGGTGTCGGGGCGCGCTCGCTCCCGGTCGGTTCGGTGGGCACTCGCGGTGCGGTTCGGCGGGTAGCCGGCAGACCAGCCTCCGGTTCGGACGCCTGCGATTCCCGCCGGCGACGCGAGCCGCCATCGTCGCCGGGTAGCGGCGGCTCCGGCTGATGCGCAGCGCGGATGCGCGACCCGGACAGGGTCAGCAGGCCGGCCACGGCCAGGGCAACGAAGATCCCCCAGTCCACTCCGGCGATGCTCAGCCCGCCCCCGGGGACACTCGTGCTCTGCTTGTCGAAGATCCGCCAGAGCACCAGCGCGCAGGCCCACGCTCCGGCGGCCACGATCACCCACCCATCCCCGCCCGGCAGGTGAAAGGCGCGACCCTCCGCCCGCTGGAAGAGCAGCGTCAGCACCCCGCCCGCCACCAGCAGCACCGCCGCCTCCACAAAGGAGAAGGCACCCCAACCGGTGACGCCGGCGCTCAGGACGGTACGGGTCGCGGCGCCGGGCACCAGCACGGTCTCCTGGTACCAGGGCAGGAACAGGGTGGCGAAGAGGCCCGCGGCGGCGCCGGCGGCGAGCCGCCGCTCAGGGGGAAGGACCCGCCACGCGCGGACGATCCTGCCGCCCAGGGAGCCTGCCCATCGCGCCGCCCCACCGGCGGCCTCCTCGGCCGAGATGGGGTGTCGGGTCCGGGTCGCGCGCACCCCCGGATTGTAGGCGCCGCTCGGCGGCCGCCGGCGAGGGGATGGCGGTCAGCCGTGGACCGAGAGGGTGCCGGTGATGCGGCTGAAGTTCCCGGCCAGGTCGCTGGCGGCCAGTCGCACCCCGTCCCCGCCGGGCGGCATGGGCGGGAGCAGGAACCGGTGCACGCCGTAGCCGTAGGTGGCGCTGGTCAGGAAAACGGTGTGCGCCCCGCGGGTGATCACGATCCCGACGTGGGAGACCTTCGAGAGCCGGAAGCGGAGCGCCGCCGGCCGCCGGGCGGCCACGCCGCTGGTCAGCAGCGACAGCGCCGTCGGGGTCTTCAGGTAGCGGTCGAAGCGTCGGGCGGTGGCGCAGTACGTGCGGGCGTGCGTGCGCTTGCAGAGGCCGGCCGCGAACCCCGTGACGAGCACGTGGTAGTCCAGCGTGCTCTCCTGGCCGGGCTCGTAGAGCGACCACGCTCCGGTGTCGTAGGCGGCAAGCTCGGCGCGGGCCTGGGCATCCCCGGCGGCAAACAGCCGTGCCGCCTTGGCGTCGCCGCTGACCTGGGCAAAGTCGAACAGGCCGATCAGCGACTGCAGGAAGCCGTTGATGACCCTCTCTCCGGGCGCGAACGAGTACAGCAGGTAGCGGCGGCCTCTAGATGTGGGAACGCCGGCGCCGGCCGGGGGAGGGGCGGCGAACAGCGCCAGCGCGCGGCGGCCCAGATCCAGCAGGCTGCTCCGGTGGGTGATCAGGTAGGCGCGAGCGAGGGCCTGCAGCGCGGTCGCCTGGGACATCGCGCTGCTCCAGGGGGGCGCCGCGCCCTGAAAGCGGAAGAAGTACTCCCAGGCGACCCCGCCGGCGCGGTGGGAGGCCAGCGGCAGGAGCTCCCCCAACAGGCGGAGCATCCTCGGGTAGGCGCCGGGCCCCGCTGTGAAGAGACCGTTGGCCTTACCGAAGCTGCCCAGCTCCTGCAGCTCGATGCCCTGGCCCGGGTAGTACTCCCAGACCAGCTCCGATCCCGCGAACTCCACCCGCTGCCCCGGGCTCAGCAGCGGTCCTGCGCTCCACCAGTTCCGGTTGCGGGCCAGCGTCAGCAACAGCGCCGGCAGCCGTGAGGGCGTCAGCTGATGCGAGACGGCGATCGTCCGCAGGCCCTCGAGCACGGCCCCCAGCTCTGCGGCGCGCGTTCCACTCAGCCGGCGCAGCGTGCCCGTGGCGGCGGACAGCGAGCCGGCGTAGCGGCGGTACCGCGCCGCCGAGATCGCCCCTGAAGCGCGCAGGCGTCGCAGCACGCGCGTGACGACACCAGGCGCGCCGGCTGCGTT
>JALYYW010000086.1 GCA_030946085.1 Actinomycetota bacterium | reverse complement strand
CCCGGAGCAGAGCCACCAGCGCCAGCAACGTGGCCGTGGTGGTGCTGGTGCCCGCGCGTCCGCGGTGCTTGCCCGAGCTGCCGGTGGTCGTGCTGGTGGTGCTCGGCCTGGTCGTGGTGGTGCGGCTCGAAGTCGTGGTCAGGTCGACGAACTCGGCATGCGAGCCGGATACCCGGTCAGAGGCCGTGGTCGCGCTTCCCGAAGCTCCGCTGCCCGCGCCAGAGCCGCCGGTGGATCCGAGGGCGCCCTGCACAGCCGAGATCCTTCGCGGGCCGGGGAGGAACGCGACGCTGCCGAGCGTCACGCTCCCGGTCTGCGTCTGCCCGAGGGCCGCCTGCCAGCGCTCCACCGCGGCAGTGGTGGCGGCGTCGAAGCTCTGATCGATGGTCATGGTGTGGCCGGAATCAAAGCCGAGGTCGACGAGGTTCTGCTTGAGCTGCTGCACGTCCGCGCCATCGCTGACGCCCGCTGAAAGCGTGCGGTAGGCCGGCACGGCTCCGTTCATGAGGATCACCGGCGCGCCATCCACCCTGAACAGAGTCCCGCCGGGCTTGATCACCTGGCCCGCCGCCGGCAGCGAGGTGATCGTGCCGCTCAGCCGGTTGTACACCGTGAGCGGACTGGCGTAGCTCAGCGTGCCCGCCTCGGTGTCGCTCTGCACCAGGTTCCGGCGCTTCACCGTGGCGGCGCCGCTCTGCTTGGCCGGCTTGGCGGCGCCGGCGCTGGTACCGGACAGCCCTGCGGTCAGGATCACCGTCGCCGCCAGAACCACCGCCGCCAGCGCCCCCCCCGCGGCCAGGACCCGGCCACGGGAGGAAGTGACCTTGCTCCGGCGCAAGCGCTCACGCACCTGGGCCGCCTCCCGCGACTGGCCCGCCTCCGCCGCGACCGAAGCGCGGTCGCACACTGGCGCAGGCTGTCGCAGCGGACCGGAAGGCGGGGCTGTTGCGGTCCACCGATCTGAACGCGCGGCCGAAGCCGAACCCGCCGGTGCCGGTGGTGGTGGTGGTGGGGTCAGGGATGTTGACGCCGTGCGAGCGCATGCACTGCGCGAACTTCACCAGCTGCTGCTGGAACTGCGCCCGTTGCGCCGGGCTGAGGTTAAGCTGCGGGAAGGCGGCGGTGAACTGCGACGCACAGGCCTGGCGCAGCGACTGCTGCTGGGTTGGCGGGATGTCCCTGAGGCTCCTGAAGACGCCGCCGCCGCCACCGCCGGGGCCGCCGCCCGAGGTGGGGTCGGGCACGTTGACGCCGTGGGCACGCAGGCACTTGGCCAGGTTCACGCGGGCCTGGAGGCGGTTGCCGGTGCCCGCGGTGCCGGTGCCCGCCACCGCCGTGGATGAGCTGTTGGAGGATCCACAGGCAGCAAGGCCGAGGGCGAAGCAGGCGGCGAGTAGGACAGCAAGAGCGCGGGTGGCGGGGCGGTGGCGGAGAACGGTCATGGCACCTCGTGGAGTTGGAGAGAGCCCGTTTCTAGCGCCACGGGCGTCAGCTCCGTGTAAGGGCCGGTGCTCGGCAACCGGATCTTCACAGTCAGGCCCCCGGACGGGGGGGCGGCGAGCTGAAGCGAGCCACGGTGAGTCTGAACCACGGACTGGACGATCGAGAGACCGAGACCGAAGCCCTCCCCTTCGTTGTGCAGCCGGCGGAAGGGCTCGGTCAGATCCTGCGCCCGCGCGGATTCGATCACCGGTCCGCCGTTGCTGACCGACAGCCGGACCCAGCCGGAGTCGCGGCCCGTGGCCACGCTCAACCACCCTCCCACCACGTTGTGGCGGATCCCGTTCTCGATCAGGTTGGCGATCGTGCGCTCCAGGAGCGCCGCCTGGCCCCGAACCGTCGCCGGCTCCAGCTGCGCCGTCACAACGATCTGGCGCTCCTGCGCCCGGGCACGCAGGTCGGTGACGCAGTCGGCCGCCAGCCCCGCGAGATCGACGGGCTCCTGCTGATCGGCGCCGGCCTCGCTGCGCGCCAGCATCAACAGGCTCTCGATCAGAGCCTCACTGCGGTCAACCGTCTCCCGCACCGCCTCCCCCATCTCCCGCAGCTCAACCGAGCTCGCGGCCTCATCCGCCAGCGCAACATCGACCTCGGTGCGCATGATCGCCAGCGGGGTGCGCAGCTCGTGCGAGGCGCTGGCGACGAAGTGGCGCTGGCTGGTGAAGGCGTCCTGGAGGCGCCCGAGCATCCCGTCGAAGGTGTCGGCGAGCTCGCGCAGCTCGTCGGCGGGGCCCGCCAGCGAAATCCGCTCCCCCAAGTTCTCCCCCGAGACCCGCCGCGCCGCGGCGGTGATCTCGCGCAGCGGGGCCAGCACCCGCCCGGCCAGCAGGTACCCGGCGGCGACCGACACGAGGGTCATCAGCACCAGCGCGAGGACGTACTCTCCCAGCAGGCGGTGGAGGGCGTCGGCGCGCAGCTGCGCCCGCACCGCCGCCACGACGCGAGCATCCGCCGGGTTGAGAC
>JALYYW010000157.1 GCA_030946085.1 Actinomycetota bacterium | reverse complement strand
GTGCAGACGTTGCTGAGCACCTCGAAGCAGCAGGTCGACGGCGCCGCCCAGGCGGCGGGCGAGCTGGCGCTCGCGCGCGGCCTCTCGCCCCGGCAGGCCGCCGCGGCGGCCAGCTCCGCTCGCACCCTGGAATCCGCGCAGCAGCAGGAGAAGCTGGCGCGGCTGTACCTGGATTCCGGTATCAGCGGGATGCCGCGGATCGACGACCGCCAGTTCATCCCCCAGGTGGTCTTCGACCAGACGCGGGGGGTGAACCAGCCCAAGTCCCGCTTCGTCTACCTGTTCCCGAGCACGGAGGCGGCGCTGATCCAGGTGCGCCTGAAGTCCTCGCTCACCGACAGCCAGCAGTCCCAGGCGATCCAGTGGATCCGCCAGGCGGTGCAGATGCCCATGTTCCGCAGCGCCTACGGCGGCAGGTACACCATCACCGGAGCGCCGGTTGTGGCTGAGGACCTCGCCGCGCAGATCACCGGCTCGATCGCGGGGCTGTTGCTCGCTGCGGTGCTGGTGATGGCGGTGACGTTGCTGGTGGTCTTCCGGGCCCGGCTGCGGCTGCTGCCACTGGCCACCGCGCTGGCGGCCGCCGGCATCGCCTTCGGGGTGGCTGCGCTGGCGGGTGGCACGCTGACGATGGCCTCGATCGCGGTGCTGCCGATCCTGATCGGCCTCGCCGTCGACTACGCGATCCAGTTCCAGTCTCGGGTGCTGGAGGCCGCGGTCCGCCAGCACGGGGCGGTGGCGGCGGTCTCCCAAGCCGCGTCGGCGGCCGCGCCGACCATCGCCGTGGCCGCCCTGGCCACCGCGACGGGCTTCCTCGTCCTGCTGCTCTCGCCGGTCCCGATGGTCCGGAGCTTCGGATTGCTGCTCGTCGTCGGGATCGCGGTGGGGTTGGCCTGCGCGCTCACCTCGGTGGCAGCAGTGGCGGTGCTGGCAGAGCGCGAGGGAGGGGTGGTGAGCGCCTCGCTACGAGGCGCTGCCGAGATCCTGGGCTCGGCCGGCGCTCGCCTCAAGCCGACGGTGTCGCGCCGCCGACGCCTCCCCGCACCGAACCGAGCCGCAGCCCTGCAGGCGCGAGCGCTCCGGGTGGCGGTGCAACACCCTGGGAGGCTGTTGGCGATCGGCGCGGTACTGGCGTTCATGGGGTGGATCGCCGACACGCAGACCTCGGTGCAGTCCGATGTGACCAAGCTCGTGCCCTCGAGCCTGCCGGCACTGCGCGACCTGCGCACGCTGGAGCGCGTCACGGGAGTCTCTGGGGAGATCGATGTGCTGGTGCACAGCGACAACGTGGCCACGCCAAAGGTCGTCAGCTGGATGCTCGCCTATGAGAATCGGCTCCAGCGTCACTACGGCTACCTGGAGACCCAGGGCTGTGCCACCTCGACGCTGTGTCCGGCGCTCTCGCTTCCGGACCTGTTCTCCGCGGGAGCCGCCACCGGGGGCCCGCCGAACCAGAGCCAGATCACTGCGCTGCTGGCCTCGGTGCCTCAGTACTTCTCCCAGGCGGTGATCACGCCCGACCACCGCAACGCGACGCTGGCCTTTGGGATCCGGCTGATGCCCCTGCAGCGCCAGCAGGGCGTGATCGACTACATGAACTCGCAGCTGCACCCTCCGCCGGGCGTCTCGGCGCGGCTAACGGGACTGCCGGTGTTGGCCGCACAGGCCAACAGCGCCCTGTCCTCCTCCTCGCGCCGCCTGCTGAGCCTGCTGGCCGCCCTGCTCGCGGTGGCCGTCGTGCTGCTGGCGGTCTTCGGTGACCGGCGACGCGCGCTCGTGCCGCTGGTGCCGATCGCGCTGGCGACGGGATGGTCGGCCCTGATCCTGTTCGCCATCGGGATCCCGCTGAACCCGATGTCGGCCACGCTGGGGACGCTCGTGATCGCCATCTCCACCGAGTTCAGCGTCCTGCTGGCCGAGCGCTTTCGCCAGGAGCGCGCCGTCGGCCATGATCTGGCGGGGGCGCTGCACCGGACGCTCGGCTCCACGGGAGCGGCAGCGCTGGCCTCCGGGGTCACGGCGATCGCCGGCTTTGGCGTGCTCGTGTTCTCACCTCTGACGATGCTGCGCGACTTCGGTCTGGTCACCCTCGTGGACCTGTCGGTTTCCCTGGCGGGGGTCCTGCTGGTGCTGCCGGCGGTGCTCGCCGTCGCTGAGCGAGAGCAGTGGCCCCGTACCCTGGGCGAGCTTGCGCCCCGCGTGGCGGCGCTCCTGCCGCGGGCGCGTCGGCGCGCGCCGGTGGCGTG
>JALYYW010000153.1 GCA_030946085.1 Actinomycetota bacterium | reverse complement strand
CCGCCGCGGGCGGGGTCGTATGCAGCTCCTGCGAGGCGGCGGCGTTTCCGCTCGGCGAAGAGTCCTACGCTTTTTTGGTGGGAGCGCTCGGGCAGCCCCTGGCGCGGGCGCCGCAGGCCTCGGAGCGGGCCCTGCGCCAGGCAGAGCGCGCCATCACCGAGACCGCCGAGCATCAGGCGCACGTGCGGCTGCGCCCGCTAATGCGGGCGGCCTGATCCCGGTCGGGCAACGACACGCCGCGGTGCGAGAATCGAGGAGTGAGCGAGACCGCGCCCGTTGCATCCCCCCACGAGCATCCCCGCGGTGCCGTCGCCGCCGCCTTTGCGGCGCGCATCGCCGACCGGGAGGGCCGCGAGCTCTCGCCGCTGGCGACGCGTTCCTACCCGGCGGAGCGCCGGCGCGCGGAGGCCGACTGCGGCCTGCGGACGCCGTTCCAGCGCGATCGCGACCGGATCGTGCACTCCAAGGCCTTCCGCCGGCTCAAGCACAAGACGCAGGTGTTCGTCTCGCCGCTGGGTGACCACTACCGCACGCGGCTGACCCACACGCTGGAGGTCACCCAGGTCTCACGCACGGTGGCGCGGGCGCTGGGGCTCAACGAGGATCTCGTGGAGGCGATCGGGCTCGGCCATGATCTGGGCCACCCACCGTTCGGGCACATCGGCGAGGACGTCCTCCACCGCTGCCTGCAGGAGCGCTTCGGACGCTCGTTCCGCCACCACGAGCACTCGCTGCGGGTGGTGGAGACGCTGGAGCGTGACGGTCGGGGGCTGAACCTGACCGAGCCGGTGCGCGACGGGATCCTGGGCCACTCCGGCCGCGCCCGGGCGCCGCACACCCTGGAGGGCGGGATCGTGCGCCTGGTCGACCGGATCGCCTACATCAACCACGACATCGACGATGCGCTGCGCGCCGGCGTGCTGCGCGGCGGGGATCTCCCCCAGGGGCCGATCGAGATCCTGGGCGCCACCGGGCCGCGCCGGATCGACACGCTCGTGCACGATCTCGTCGAAGCTTCCGAGCCAGCGGGGGAGATCGTCCAGGGCGCGTCGGTCGGTGAGGCGATGTCGGAGCTCCGCAGGTACATGTTCGACCACGTCTACCTCGGACCGGCGGTGCAACGGGAGGCGCAGAAGATCGAGTTCGTGCTCCGCACCCTGTTCGACCATCTGTGCGCGCATCCGCAGGAGATGCCCGCATCGATCCCCGATGGAGAGCTCGCGCGGCGCGTGACCGACTACCTGGCCGGCATGACCGATCGCTTCTGCATGCGCGCGTTCGAGACGATCAGCATGCCCGCCGCGTTCGCCCCGTGAGCCGCTACACCGCCGACTCCCGCGACCGCGTGCTGGCCGCGGTCGACATGCTCGCGCTCGTCGGCGCCCGCACGGAGCTGCGTCGTGCCGGGGTCAACAGCTACTTCGGGCTGTGCCCGTTCCACGACGAGCGCAGCGGCTCCTTCCACGTCCGCCCCGACGAGAAGCACTACCACTGCTTCGGCTGCCAGGTCTCAGGGGACCCCTTCAACTTCGTGATGGAGACCGAGGGGCTTGACTTCAAGGGCGCCATGGAGTCGCTGGCGGACCGTTTGGGGATCGGGCTGGAGACCGAGGACGAGGATCCGGCAGCCGCCTCCCGGCGGGCTCGGCACGAGCGCCTCTTCGCCCTGCTGGGCCGGGCAGCGGCCTACTACGCGCGGTATCTCTGGGAGGCGCGTGAGGCGGAGCCGGCCCGCGCATACCTGCTGGGGCGAGGCCTGACCGAGGAGACCCTGCGCGAGTTCAGGGTGGGCTTTGCCCCCAGCGGCTGGGACCGCATCCTCAGCGCGTCGCGGAGCGCGGGCTTCAGCGACGAGGAGCTGCTGGCGGCGGGTCTGGTGCAGCGCTCAAAGCGCCGCCCCGGCGAGGTCTTCGACCGCTTTCGCGAGCGGGTGATGTTCCCGGCCGCCGACGCCCGGGGGCGGGTCCGGGGCTTCGGTGCCCGGGCGATGGGGGAGAGCCAGCGCCCCAAGTACCTGAACACCTCCGACAGTGAGCTGTACCACAAGCGGGCGCAGCTGTTCGGGATCGATCTCGCCCGCGCGCCGGCCGCCCGGGCCGGACGGATGATCCTGGTGGAGGGCTACACGGACGTGCTGGCCCTGCACCAGGCCGGCATGCGGGGCAGCGTGGGGATCATGGGCACCGCCCTGACCGCAGAGCAGGTGCGCGAGCTGGAGCGGGTCGTCGGGACCCTGGAGCTCTGCCTGGACGCCGACCGGGCGGGTCAGGAGGCGATGCTGAGGGCGGCGAGGTTGGCCACGGGCAGCCAGCTGGAGCTGCGCGTGGTGCCGTTGCCCGAGGGAGCGGATCCGGCGGAGCTCGTCGAGCGTGAGGGGGCGGAGTCCCTGCGCGCGCTGGTGGAGCGATCGGTGCCCTTCGTGGTCTTCCACGTGGAGCGCATCCTGGAGCGCGCCGACCTGGGCAGCGCCGAGGGCAAGGACCGCGCGCTCGCCGAGCTCGGACCGGTGCTGGCCGAGGTGCCGGTGAGCGTGCTGCGTGACGAGCTGACGCGCAGGGTGGCGGCGAGCCTGGAGCTGACCGAGACGCGGCTGGCGATGCTGCTGGAGGCGGGTGAGGGTAACGCCCCGGCGGCCACCATGGCTCCCGTCCGCGCTGCCCAGGGCACCGGACGCGAGGCGCGCGGGAATGGCCCGGGGGCTGCTCTCCCGAACGTTCGCCGCGACGACGGCCGGCGCAACGAGCGAATCTTCCTGGCCCTGTGCCTGGCGCTGCCGGCCGCCGGCGCCCAGACGCTGGCGGCGGTCGACCCCGACGAGCTGCTGACCAGCGACGTGCTCCGCCGCGCTGCGCGGCACATCGCGCCCCGTCCCGAGGCACCGCTCGGGGAGCTGCCGCCCGAGGATGCCGAGCTGGCTCGGACCGTGGCCGAGCTGGTGGCCCTGGCCGGTCGAGGGCACGCCCCGAGCGAGGAGCGGCTGGAGCACGCGCGGCTGGTGCTGGAGCGGGCGCGCCTGGATCGCGCGATCGCGCGGGCTCGCGGGCAGGGCGGCGCGGGCGTGTCCGAGCTGGCCCACGCGCGCGAGGTGGTGCTGGCGCAGATGCACGCCGTGGTGGCGCGGATGGAGCGGGTGCTGTAGGCGGCGACTTTCCGTCTGACCCGCCTGCGAACATACGTTCTGGGCAAGAGATCACGGAGGTAAGCTGAGGATGGAGCGGGAGTCGCTGGAGCTGTTGTTGAGGAACGGCCTGAGCGTCGAGAGGATCGCCAAGCGGTTCGGCAAGGATCCGTCGACGATTTCGTACTGGATGAGGAAGCACGGTCTGAAGTCGCCGAACCGGGAGAAGCATGCGGCCAGGGGCGGGCTGGAGCGGGAGGTGCTGGAGGCGCTGGTGGAGCAAGGCAAGACGGCGGCCGAAATCGCCGCCGTGGTTGATCGGAGCCTGTCGACCGTGCGGCACTGGCTGGTTCGTTACGGCTTACGTACGCAGCACGCTCGGGGCCAGCGGCCCCGGAAGGAGGCCACCAGTGCGCGGGAGGCTGGGCGACGGACCGTGGCGATGGTGTGCCGCCACCACGGCGAGACCAATTTCATCATCGAGCCGAGCGGCTACTACCGGTGCAAGCGCTGTCGCAGCGAGCGCGTTGCCGCCCGCCGGCGAAAGGTAAAGTCGATTCTGGCGGGTGAGGCCGGAGGGTGCTGCGCGATCTGCGGATACGATCATTATCTCGGGGCGCTTGAGTTCCATCACCTGGACCCCGGCACGAAGCGCTTGGGGTTGAGCTCTAAAGGAGCGGCGCTGGCAATCGCGACGCTCCGCTCAGAGGCGCAGAAGTGCATCCTCTTGTGCTCCAATTGCCACGCCGAAGTTGAGGGCGGCGTCGCGGACTTGCCGATAACATCAGCAGAAGGCACTCCGTTGATCTCAACTGAGGAAGACGCCGATATTCTACAATCCGGGGTAACTCAATCGGCAGAGTAGCGCCCTGTTAAGGCGAATGTTGTGGGTTCGAGTCCCACCCCCGGAGCTCGGAACGCGTCGGCGATACAGGAGGACCATGAAGCTATACGTCTGCTACGGAACCTGGAAGCCGGCCCCGCGTCCCGGAGGTCATCCCTGCGGCAAGGCCCATAAAGCGCTGGTGGAGGCCGGCCACGACCCGGAGGTCGTCCGGGCCTACGGCCTGGGGCCGCTGCCGGACTTCATCAACTCCACCCCCGGGCGTCGGGAGGTCAAGCGGCTGACGGGCAACCACTGGGTCCCGGCGCTCGTCACCGACGATGAGCAGGTGGTGCAGGGCTCGCAGCAGATCGTCGATTGGGCCCGGCAGCACCCGGCCGCGCAGTCCTCCGCAGCTTGAACGAGAGCCTCACGCTCGCCGACCTGCGTCGCTGGGAGGACCACGGCGCCACCTGGCGAGCGCTCGAGGTCGACGAGGAGTTCGTGGTCGTGCAGCTGTGCACGTGCTTCGGGGAGGCGGTCGAGCTGGCGCGCAGCGGCGAGCCTCAGGTGATCGAGTACGTGCGAGCATCGCGGCGAGACTCGAGGCCTTAGCGAACTAGGACGGAGAGTCCGCGGAAACCGGTCCAGCTCGGCTCGTCGCGCGTGCGAGCCGGCCGTCCAGCACTGTCGCCCCGGCCGCCAGGCAGAGCGTAGATAGCGGTATTGGGAAGCAGTTGAGCGCGGTGCGGCCGTAACCGAGCTGCGTGACATCGATGAACGGATATGGGTACCAGTGGACGATTGCTCCGCGGATCAGCGTGAACGCGAGCCAGCCCACCGGGAAGATCACCGAAAGCCAGGCGACTCGACGGGAGACGATGCGTCGCGGCCCGATGAGCAGCCAGCCGAGGACCGTCATCATCGGGACCACGGTGTGGAGGAGTTCGTTCCAGACCGTATTCCAGCCCTTGAGGTGGAGCGGCGAGAACCCCGCGTAGAACCCGACGCCCGTGAAAATGATGGCGACAAGTCCGGAAAGGCGCAGGATCGCGAACGCCGTCGAAGAGCGATCTAGGCGCACCGCGAGCAGCAGCGTAGCCAAGCCGACGAGCAGATTCGACTGGATCGTAAAGAACGCGAACTCGTTGGCGGCGCGGGCGGCGGCAGGGTGAAAGTGGCCCCTGTTCTTGTTGGCCGCGGTGATCAGTGCGATAACGACGCCCGCGAGTACGCACGCCGCGGTCGCGCCGAACCACACGCGTGCCGACTTGGGCGCCATGGCGCAGAATCTACCCGGCAGGAAAGCCCGAGCTTGCCTCATTTCCGAGCGATCAGCGGCGCGGTTGCTACCGGAACGCCGCCAGCTCCTCCACCAGCTCGGCGGCTCTGGTGGCGCCGTCGTTGGCCTCCGCCCACCCGGCCAGCGACCGGGCCCGGGCGGCCATCTCCGGCGAGTCGAGCAGCCGCCGCAGCGCCAGCCGCAGCGTCCGGGGCCCGAGGAGCCGCCACGGCAGCCGCACGCCGACCCCGGCCCAATCCAGGCGGGCGGCGTTCTCGCCCATGTCCCCCGAATGGGGCACGGCCAGCAGCGGCGCGCCGGAGGCCAGCGAGCGCACCACCGTGCCGTGGCCGCCGTGGCTGATCACCCCCGCACAGTTAGGCATCGTGTCCGAGTAGGAGATCCAATCCACCAGCTTGGCGTTCTGCGACACGGTCACCCGGTGGCGCAGCGGCTTGCGGTTCGTGGCCGCGATCACGCGCACGCGCTCCCCCGCCAGCCCCGCCAGCGCGGCTCGCAACAGCTCGTGCTCGGGATCCTGCGCGGTCGAGACGGCCACGAGCACGAGGGGATCCTCGCCGGGGGGCGGCGCGATGTGGTGGTAGGGCGGCTCCCACAGCAGCGGACCGACGATCCGCACCTCCGGCGCCCACGCCCGCGGGTACTCCAGCTGCGGAAACGTGCCCACCAGGCACAGCCGCTCGCTCAGCCCGCCCAGCAGCCGGCGGACCGGCGCCAGTCCCAGCTTGGCTCGGGCCTCGTTGAGCTCGGTGCGACCCAGCGCCAGCCCCATCCGCACCGGCGGCTCAAAGGCGCGCCACAGCCGCCGCCCGGCCGCGGTGCGCGGAGCCCGGGCGCCGAACGCGTACGGGGGGTTTCCGGGGGCGTTGGTGGGGTGGAAGTGGGGGATCAGCGTCGCGCTGGGCACCCCCTCCAGCTCGGCAGCCAGGGCGGGGGCCATCGTCAGGATGTCGTGCACGACCACGTCCGGCTCCAGCTCGCGGACCGCGGCGTGCGTCTGGGGCACCGCCAGCACCACCGCCTGGTAGGGCTTCAGCGGCTGCTGGCGAGTCGGGAACACCGCGTACTCCGGCGCCGGCAGGAAGCGCATCCCCGCGGCCTGCACGGGCTCGCGCCAGCGCTTCCAGGTCTCGAAGGTGACCTCGTGCCCCCGTGCCGCCAGGCGGCTCCCCAGGGCCAGCATCGGGAACGCGTGACCGGGGTCGCCGAACGCGCCCAGGAAGATCCGCAGCGAAGCGCCGGTGGCGCTGTGACTGCCTCGGCGAGCGGCCTGCGTCAACCCGCCAGCTCAGCCACGGCGCGCAGCTGGTCGATCCGCTCCTGAGCGTTGAAGGCCATCGGCGTGATCATCAGCGTTCCCACGCCGGCGTCGCGGAACGCGGCCAGCCGGTCACGCACGACATCACGCGGACCGCACAGCGAGACCATGTCGATCAGCTCGTCCGGGATCGCTTCGCCGGCCTCGGCCTTCTTGCCCTCCAGGTACAGGTCCTGGATCTCGTGGGCGGCCTGCTCGAAGCCGTAGCGCTGCATCAGATTGTTGTAGAAGTTCTGCTTGCGCGAGCCCATGCCGCCGATGTAGAGCGCCAGCACGGGCCGCATCAGGTTCCGTGCAATCTGTCGATCGTCGGAGATGTAGGCGTTCACGGTGGGCGCGATGTCGAAGCCCGCCAGCGTGCGCCCGGCGCGATCGGCCCCCTCCTGGAGCAGCCGGCGGAACTCGGCGACGTACTCCGGAGAGAAGAAGGTGGGGATCCAGCCGTCGGCGATCTCTCCCGCCAGCGCGGTGTTCTTGGGGCCGATGGCGGCCAGGTAGACCGGAATCCGCTCCTGCTGGGGCGCGATCATCAGCTTCAGCGGCTTGCCCGGCCCGTCGGGCAGCGGCAGCTCGATCGTCTCGCCGTGGTAGTCGACCCGCTCGCGAGCCAGGGCCATCCGCACGACCGCGACGTACTCGCGGGTGCGCTGGAGCTGGCGGGCGAAGCGCTGGCCGTGCCAACCCTCGGCCACCTGTGGCCCCGAGGAGCCGATCCCCAGGACCATTCGCCCGCCGGAGAGCTCGTCGAGCGTGGCCGCTGTCATCGCGGTCATCGCGGCGCTGCGCGCCGGCATCTGGAAGATCGCCGAGCCCAGGCGGATGCGGGAGGTGCCGGCGGCCAGCCACGCCAGCACGGTGGCGGCATCCGAGCCGTAGGCCTCGGCCGCCCAGACGGAGTCGTACCCGAGCCGCTCGGCCTCCTGGACCACCTCCAGCTGATCCTGCGGGCCCATGCCCAGGCCCCAATATCCGACGTGCACGCCCAGCTTCATCTGCAAGGTTCCTTTCGCGCCGAGGGGATTGCTTGAGGGTGGCGACGGGCGGCGGTAAGGTGGCCGCGCTGCCCGTACAAGGCGGTGAACCCTATGCGAGAACGATCTTCAGCGACAGTCGGCGAGCTGCGAAGCGCCATCGGCTGCCTGCCCCACGCGACCAGGGTCGCGATGCTGGAGGGCATTCGCAACAACGAGATCGTGGCCGGCGCCTACACCCACGGTGAGGGCATCTGCCCGATGCTGGCCGCGCACCGCGCCGGAGGACGCACCAGCTTCATCGGCTTCGCGCGGGCCTGGGACCGGTTCGCCTTTCGGGAGACGCGGCGTGGCCGCGACGCCCGGCGGGCCACCGAGCGGGAGCTGCTGATCTTGCGCACCCATCTGGAGGCCAGCCTGCTGGAGGACGACGCGCCCACCGGCGATCTGGGCGCCGCCATTCATGAGCACCAGACCTTCCAAGCGCAGCGCCGTCGCGAGCCGGTGGCGCCCCGTCCCCGCGCCCGGGACCGTGGCCGATCCCGGGACCGCGTCCGCCCTGGGGACCCCGACCGCAGTCGCGAGCTCGGCACCCGCCCCGGCTGGGGATGGATGCGAGTCGTGCGCCGCTACGACGACTACCAGCGCGCGCTGGCCCGCCTCCAGGAGCAGGACGAGGCGCTGCGCGAGCCCGCCCGCCCCTGAGCCGCGCGCACCGTCACGAGACCCGGACCGGTGAGCGGCCGCCCCTCGGTGTCGGTGATCGTGCCCTTCGCCGGCCCGCCCGAGGCGCTGGAGCGGCTGATCGACGCGCTGATAGCGCTGCGGCTCCGCGACGAGGACGAAGTGATCGTGGCCCACAACCGCCGACCGGCCGGCCACCGGGAGCTTCGCGGCCGGATCCTCGTGCTCGGAGCCGGCGGCGTGCGCTCACCGGCATACGCGCGCAACCAGGCCGCCGGGATCGCCCGGGGGCGGTGGCTGGCGTTCCTGGACTCCGACACCGTCCCGGACTCCTCACTGGTGGAGCAGCTGTTCCAACCCGAACCCGAGGAGCGCACTGCGATCCTCGCCGGGGAGATAGAGGATGTGAGTGCGTGTGACGGGCTCCTGGCCCGTCACACGCTGGCGCGCCGCCCGATGAGCCAAGAGCTGACGCTCTCCGGCCCGGGGTTCGGCTACGCCCAGACGGCCAACTGCGCGGTGCGGGCCGACGCCTTCTCCTCCGTCGGCGGCTTCGTCGCCGGCGCGCGCGCCGGGGAGGACGCTGACCTGTGCCTGCGCCTGCAGCAGGCCGGGTGGCGGCTGGAGCGTCGGAGGGGCGCCGTGGTCACACACCGCGCCCGGCCGACGCTACGG
>JALYYW010000113.1 GCA_030946085.1 Actinomycetota bacterium | reverse complement strand
GCCCTGCACCGAGGACTGCGGCGAGGCGCCGGTGCCGCCGTCGTGACCGGCGATCGTGACGTGGTCGGCGTTGGCCTTGGCCACGCCGGCGGCCACGGTGCCCACCCCGACCTCGGAGACCAGCTTGACCGACACCGAGGCGCTGGGGTTGGCACAGCGCAGGTCGTAGATCAGCTGCTTGAGGTCCTCGATGGAGTAGATGTCGTGGTGCGGCGGGGGAGAAATTAGGCCCACGCCCGGTGTCGAGCTGCGGATCTTGGCGATGTAGTCGTCGACCTTGTGGCCGGGCAGCTGACCGCCTTCCCCGGGCTTGGCCCCCTGGGCCATCTTGATCTGCAGCTGGTCGGCGTTCACGAGGTAGTGGATCGTCACGCCGAAGCGGCCGGAGGCAACCTGCTTGATCGCCGAGCGCCGCGAGTCACCGTTGGCGTCGGGGGTGAAGCGTGCGGGGTCCTCGCCCCCCTCTCCGGTGTTGGACTTGGCGCCGAGCCGGTTCATCGCGATCGCCAGCGTCTCGTGGGCCTCCCGGCTGAGGGCGCCGAGGCTCATGGCACCGGTGGTGAAGCGCTTGACGATCTCCGTGGCCGGCTCCACCTCCTCCAGCGGCAGCGGATCGCCGGCGGGGCGGAACCGCATCAGCCCGCGCAGCGACGCCCTCCGTGTGGCTTCGTCGCTGGCGAGCTGGGCGAATTGCTCATAGGTCTCGTGCGCCGCGCCGTTCTGTCCGCGGACGGCGTGCTGGAGCTTGGCCACCGTGTCCGGGTTCCAGACGTGCACCTCGCCGTCGCGGCGCCACTGGAGCACGCCCCCGACGGGGAGCAGCTCCCGCCCGGTGCGCGGGTAGGCCCGGAAGTGGCGCTCCATCGCCTCGGTGGAGAGCTGGTCCAGGCCGATGCCCCCGATCCGCGACGCGGTGCCGGTGAAGTGGGTGGCGATCAGCTCGGGCTCCAGTCCGACGGCCTCGAAGATCTGCGCACCGCAGTAGGACTGGATCGTGGAGATCCCCATCTTGGAGATCGTCTTGAGCAGGCCCTTGCCGATGGCCTTGACGATCCTCTGCTCGGCCTCGTCGCGCGGAAGATCCTCAGGCAGGAGCGAGCGGTCCGTCAGTTCGTCGAGGGACTCGAACATCAGGTACGGGTTGATCGCCGCCACGCCGTAGCCGATCAACGTGGCCATGTGGTGGATGTTCCGCGGCTCGCCGGATTCGATCACCAGGCCGGTGCGCAGGCGCGTGCCGCGCCGCACGAGATGGTGGTGAACGGCGGCGACGGCCAGCAGCGAGGGCATCGCCACCCGCTCGGGACCGAGGTTGCGGTCGGAGAGGATGAGGATGTTGGCTCCGTTGTCGACGTAGCGGGCGGCCTCGCCGCAGAGGTCGTAGAGGCGGATCTCCATCCCATCGGGCCCGTGCTCGATCGGCCAGGTGATGTCCAGGGTGGCGGCGTCGAAGACCTCGTGGGACACCTGCCTGAGCTTCTCCAGCTCCGCGTTGCGCAGGATCGGCTGATCCATCATCAGCTGGTGGGCCTGCTCTGGTGTCTCCACCAGCAGGTTGACCTCGGCTCCCACGCCGGCCTGCAGGCCCATCACCACGTTCTCCCGGATCGGGTCGATCGGCGGGTTGGTGACCTGGGCGAACAGCTGCTTGAAGTAGGCGAACAGCGGCGGCTGGCGGTCGGAGAGAACCGCCAGGGCGGCGTCGTTGCCCATGCTCGCCACCGGCTCCTCGCCGTTGGCGGCCATCGGGGCTATCACCATCCGCAGATCCTCCTGGGAGTAGCCGAAGGCCAGCTGCTTGGAGCGCAGCGGCTCGATTCGCGGCGTCCGCGGCTCACGCGCCGGGAGGTCGTCGATGTGAATCACCGAGCGCTGGTACCACTCGCCGTAGGGCTGGCGGCGCGCGATCCGCCGCTTGACCTCCTCGTCCTCCACGATCCGCCCCGCCTCCAGGTCGACGAGGAACAGCTTGCCCGGGGCCAGCCGGCCCTTGCGCTGGACGTGCTCGGGGGCCACCGTCATGACGCCCGTCTCGGAGGCGAGCACCACGTACCCGTCGGTGTCCTGGACCCAGCGCCCGGGCCGCAGGCCATTGCGGTCCAGCACCGCCCCGACCAGGCGGCCGTCGGTGAAGACCACCGCGGCGGGCCCGTCCCAGGGCTCCATCAGGCAGGAGTGGAAGTCGTAGAACCCCTTGACCTCGGGATCGAGGCCCCGCCGGGTGCGGTAGGCCTCCGGGATCATCATCATTATCGCGTGCGGGATCGAGCGGCCGCCGAGCACCAGCAGCTCCAGCACGTTGTCGAAGGTCGCCGAGTCAGAGCCGCCCTCCCGCACCACTGGCTTGACCTTCTCCAGGTCCTCGCCGAAGAGCTCGGAGGCGAGCTGGGACTCGCGGGCACGCATCCAGTTGATGTTGCCCCTCAGCGTGTTGACCTCGCCGTTGTGGGCGATCATCCGGTAGGGGTGGGCCAGCTCCCAGCTCGGGAAGGTGTTCGTGGAGAAGCGCGAGTGCACGAGCGCCAGCTGAGAGGCCACGCGCGGGTCGCGCAGGTCGGGGAAGTACCGCGGCAGCTGCGGCGCCGTCAGCATCCCCTTGTAGACGATCGTGCGGCTGGAGAAGCTCGGCAGCGACAGCTCCTGGCCGGCGGCTCGCTCGACCACCCGCCGGATCACGTACAGCTTGCGCTCGAAGGCGAGCTGGTCGGTCAGTCCCTCCGCCGCGCCGATCACCACCTGGCGCATCAGCGGTGCCGACAGGCGTGCCGTGTCCCCGACGTGGCGCTCGTCGACGGGAACGTCGCGCCACCACAAGGTGCGCTGACCCTCGGCCTCGATCGTCTCCTGTATCAGCTGCTCCAGC
>JALYYW010000066.1 GCA_030946085.1 Actinomycetota bacterium | reverse complement strand
CCCGGAGGCAGGTGGCGGCGCTGGCGCGCGGGGCGCAGCGCGGCGCCGGCTCGGAGCGGCTGTCCCGCTGCCGTGACCTGGAGCGCCTGGAGCTGGCGCTGGCCGCCCACGATCCGCAGGGCACGCTCTCCCGCGGCTACGCGCTCGTGCACGACGGGGCCTCGGAGCCGATCACTTCCGCGGCGGCGGCTGCCGCCGCCGGTGCGGTGGAGCTGCGCTTCCACGACGGCACCGTCGGGGCCGAGGTCAGACCCGCGTGAGCCTGTCGATGAGCGAGCGCACCTACGAGTCGGCCGTGGCCCGGGTGGAGGAGATCATCCGCCGCCTGGACTCCGGCCAGGCCGGCCTCCGAGAGACCCTGGAGCTGGTCAAGGAGGGGCGCGAGCTGGTGGAGTACTGCGCCGTCGAGCTGGAGGCGGTCAGCCACGGGCTGCAGGAGCTGCGTCTGGAGGAACTGGTCACCCGGCTGGAGCGAGGAGGACAGGGTTGAGCACCTTCACGCCGTTGGGGGAGCTGCCGCTGGAGGTGGAGCGCTACGCGCTGGAGGGGCTGCGCGCCAACGTCTCCAGCGGCTTCGAACGGCTCTCCACAGTCGTGCACCTGCACGGCGGCGGCTTGGAGGGAGTGGGCGAGGACGTCGTCTACGAGGCCGTCGATCACGTCGCCTTCCAGGAGGCGGGTCCGGCCCAGGAGCTCGCCGGGCGCTACTCCCTGGGAGAGTTCTGCGAGCTGATCGACTCCCTGGAGCTCTTTCCGGTCACGCCGCAGCGGGAGGTGTCGACGCTCTACCGGCGTTGGACGTTTCACAGCGCCGCCCTGGATCTGGCACTGCGCCAGGCGGGGCGACCGCTGCACGAGGCGCTGGGCCGTGAGGCGCGTCCGGTCACCTTCGTGGTCTCGCTGCGACTCGGCGAGCCTCCCAGCCTTCAGCCCGTCACCAGCCGCCTGGCGCGCTACCCGACGCTGCGCTTCAAGCTCGACGCCACCAGCTCCTGGACCCCGGAGCTGATCGAGGCGCTGGTGGCCACGGGCGCGGTCGACTCGGTTGACTTCAAGAGCTTCTACAAGGGCACCGTCGTCGACCAGGACCCGGATCCGGTGCTCTACGAGCGTGTGGCCAAAGCGTTCCCGCAGGCCTGGATCGAGGACCCCGACGTGGTCACGCCGCAGACGGCGGCAGCACTCTCCGAGGACCACGACCGCCTCACCTGGGATGCCCCGATCCACTCGATCGCCGACATCGAAGTGCTGCCGTTCCCGCCGCGGATGGTGAACCTCAAGCCCAGCCGGATCGGCGGCCTGCAGAAGCTCTGCGACACCTATGACCACTGCGCCGAGCACGGGATCGGCGCCTACGGCGGCGGGCAGTTCGAGCTGGGGCCCGGTCGCGGCCAGGCCCAGTACCTGGCCTCGCTGTTTCACCCCGACACGCCCAACGACCTGGCTCCGAGCGGCTTCCACGTCGAGGATCCACCGGCGGGACTGCCGGTCAGTCCCCTTCCCCCCGCGCCGGATCGCACCGGATTCCGCTGGATCGACTGATCGCCACCCCGGGCAGGGTTAGAGCTCCAGCAGCAGCTTGCCCTGAGCCTGCCGGCGCTCCAGGCGCCCAAGCGCCTCGCCAACCGCCGCCAGCGGCAGCACCTCGTCGATGCTCACCCGCAGCTCGCCCGCCGCCAGCGCGCCGAGCGCCGCCTGGAGCCCGGCCCGATGCTCCCGGGCATCCAGGTGCATGCCGCCGTAGCCGAGCACGGTGAGCATGTTGCGGTAAAGCGTCTGCATGTTGAAGCTCACCTGCGGCCCAGCGGAGGTGCCAAAGGACACGAGCCGCCCACGGGGGGCCAGCGCCTCGACCGCGACGGCGACGAAGTCTCCCCCGAGCGGGTCAAAGACCGCGGTGGGCTGGAGCTCTGCCAGCGGCTCCCGCAGGTCCTGCGCCTCGCCGACCAGGATCCGGTCGGCGCCCTGGTCCTCGATGAAGGCCACCTTCTCCCCCGCGCCCGTCTGGGCCCACACAGTGGCGCCGGCCGCCCGCGCCAGGGAGACGATGATGCTCCCCACCCCACCGGAGGCGCCCAGCACGAGCACGCGGTCCTCCGCCTGCACTTCGGCCAGCTCCCGCACCACCTCCCAGGCAGTCAGCCCGGCGATCCCCATCGCCGCCGCCGCTCGGAGATCCACCCCCGCGGGCAGCCGGTGCACGGCCTCCGCCGGCACGATCGCCGCCTGCGCCCATACGCCGTCGCGCATCGAGCCGAGCCCCGCTCCGCACACGAGCACCGCTTGGCCGTCGAGCGTCCCCGCGGCCTCGCCGCCGAGCGTCCGGGGCAGCGGGGCCTCGGGCGCCACCCGGCCCTGGGCCAGGTAGCGGTCGATCGGATTGACCCCCGCATAGCGAAGCTCGACGCGGACCTCGTCCTCAGCGGGCTCGGCCAGCTGCACCGCTGCGATCTCCAGCGCCTCTCCGTGGGCGTGCAGCCGCGCGGCCTGGACGTTTCCGGACACGCTCCCGTGGCTACCCAGGCACTCATCGCAAACAACAAAGAGAGAGGCACATGAGCACAGAAGGGGAACTCTCAGGCACGGTCGCCCTGGTAACGGGCGCCTCCAGCGGGATCGGGGAGGCGACCGCGCTGGCGCTGTCCGCTCGGGGCGCGAGCGTGGCGCTGGTGGCGCGCCGGCGGGATCGGCTCCAGGAGCTGGCCGAGCGCATCGGTGAGTATGGCGGGGGGACCAGCGGTGGCCGGACGCTCGTGATAGAGGCCGACGTCTCCGAGCCTCAGCAGGCCCAGGAGGCGGTGCAGCGGACGGTCTCCGAGCTCGGACGCCTGGACACGCTGGTCAACAACGCCGGGGTGATGCTGCTCGGTCCGGCGGTCGACGCCCCGTTGGAGGAGTGGGAGCGGATGCTCTCGGTCAACGTCGCGGGGCTGCTGTACTGCGCCCACGCCGCCGTGCCGCACCTGCTTTCGGCCGCACAGGACGGCCCGCGCCGGGTGGCCGACATGGTCAACATCAGCTCGGTGGCTGGGCGCGTGGCGCGCAACGGCAGCGGCGTCTACAACCTGACCAAGCACGGGGTCGGGGCGTTCAGCGAGTCGCTGCGCCAGGAGGTGACCGGCCGCCACGTCCGCGTCTCGCTGGTGGAGCCGGGGGCGGTGGACACGGAGCTGCCCTCGCACAACCGCCAGGAGGTCCAGGAGTCGATCGCCAGGCGCTTCGGGAACCTGGAGCGGCTGGAGGCGAACGACATCGCCGACGCGATCGCCTACATCGTCACTCGCCCGCGTCACGTCGCCGTCAACGAGGTCCTGATCCGCCCCACCGAACAGGAGGGCTGACCGGGGGGAGGGCTGACCCTGGCGCGGAGGCCGTACCGTACCCTTCCGGCCTCGACTGACTCGTCAATCAACCCTGGGAGAAGTTTTGTCAGAACGACTCGGAATCGCCGGCTCGGGCACGATCGCCACCGGGCTGGCCGTCGCGGCCTCCACCGCCGGCGAGGTGCTGCTGTGGGCGCGTTCGGAGAGCTCCGCCCAACGCGCGCGGACGGGCATCGACAAGGCCTGCGGCAGGCTCGACGGCGCCGACTGCCAGCGGGTGAGCATCGTTACCGACCTGGGCGAGCTGGCCCAGGCGAGCTTCCTGGTGGAGGCGGTGGTCGAGCATCACGGCAGCAAGGCCGAGGTGCTCGGCGACCTCGGCGAGCTCGCCGGGGAGCAGGGCGAGGACGCGATCCTGGCCACCACGACATCGTCGCTCTCGATCGAGGAGCTGGCCCGGGAAAGTGGCCATCCAGAGCGGTTCGTGGGCCTGCACGTGTTCAACCCGGTGCCGCGGATGAAGCTGGTGGAGCTGGTGTTCCCGCAGGAGGCCACCGAGACCACGCGCGAGCGGGCGCGGGCGCTGTGCGATGCCCTGGGCAAGACCGCGGTCGAGGTCCCGGACATCCCCGGCTTCGTGGTCAACCGGCTGCTGTTTCCCTACCTCTTCGGCGCCGTGGAGCTGATGGGCGAGACGGGCATGGAGCCCGCCGACGTGGACAGCTGCATGACCCTCGGGGCTGGGATGCCGATGGGACCGATCGCGCTGCTGGACTTCGTCGGCCTCGATGTCGCCCAGGCAATCGGCGAGATGATCGGCGTGCCGGTGCCGGCCAAGCTGGTGGAGCTGGCCGGCGATGGCGCGCTGGGCCGGAAAGCCAAGCGCGGCTTCTACAACTATGAGTAACGGTTTAGGGCCGATTGAGGATCTCGGCGCAGACTTCGTGCCACGACGTACCCCATAGCAGCACCTCCTCCCCCCCTGAAGCACGAAGCCGGCCCGCTC
>JALYYW010000063.1 GCA_030946085.1 Actinomycetota bacterium | reverse complement strand
CGCCAGCCGGGGGTGGTGAGGCGGGCGCTCGGAGTCCGGGCGCTCCCATCCGTGCCCAGCGCGCCCGGCGCCGCTGGGGCCCGGGTGGCGCGCACTGCGTCCGGGGCACTGCGGCGCGCCCGTGCCGCCGGGCCCACCATCGGACTCGGCTTCGACGCCTGCGCCACCCCGAGCACCGGCACGATGTCCGCCTGGCTGAGCTCGCCGTATCGCACCGTGGGGGTCTACCTCGGCGGCGCCAACATGGCCTGCTCCCAGCCCAACCTGACCTCGTCTTGGGTCTCGACCGAGACCGCGGCCGGGTGGCATTTCATCCCCACCTACGTGGGTCTGCAGGCGCCCACGACCTCCTGCGGGTGCGCCAGGATCTCATCGAGCCGGGCGTCCTCGCAGGGCGCTTCCGCGGCGCGGGATGCGGTCACCAGCGCGCAGCGGGTGGGCCTTGGCAGAGGCAACCCGATCTACTTCGACATGGAGGCCTACTCCACCGGTGGGAGCGCGACCCGCACCGTGCTCTCGTTCCTGTCGGCGTGGACCTCCACGCTCCACGCTGAGGGGTATCTCTCCGGGGTCTACAGCAGCGCGGCGTCGGGGATCAGTGACTTCGTGGCGGCGCAGGGCAGCTCGTTCGTCGAGCCCGACGACATCTGGATGGCCGACTGGAACGGCCGCCACAGCACCGCCGACCCCTACGTCCCGAGCGACGTGTGGGCCCCTCATGAGCGCGTCCACCAGTACTCCGGCGGGGTCGATCGGACCTATGGCGGGGTCACCATCAACATCGACGGCGATTACCTCGACGGTGCGGCCGCCTCCGCGGGCGCGCGCACGATCTCGCCGTTCCCCGACGGCACCTTCGTGCGGGTGCCCGGCACCTACCCCGTCTACCGGATCGCGGGCGGCGCCCCGCTGCACGTCTCGGGCTGGGCTCCCTTCGGCGCTCCGCAGCCCGTGACCACGATCAGCCCGGATCAGTTCAACTCGCTCAGCCCCTTCCCCGCGGACGGCACCTTCCTGGTCACGACGACCGGGAAGATCTTCCGGGTCGCCGGCGGGGCGGCCCTGCCGGTCAGCAGCTGGGGCGTCTTCGGCGGGATCCAGCCCTCGGTCACGATCGACCAGTGGGACATCGACAACGTTCTCGATCCCGCCGCGCACCTGAGAGTGCAGCCCGTCGCCGGCACCGTGGTGCAGGGGCTGCCCTCCCGCACCTTCTGGCAGTTCGTCGCCGGCGGGCGACGCGTGCCGATCGTCCCCGGGCCCACCGCGGTCACCGTGGAGGACCTGGCGCTCACGCCCTATGCGGTGGCCCCGAGCCCGCGCTGCCTGGTGCCGCGCCTGCGCTACCTGACGGTCGCGGCGGCGCGCCGGGCGCTCGTGCGCGCCCACTGCCAGCTCGGACGGGTCCGGCGCCCACGCTACGTCTCCCGCCTCCACGTCCTGCGGGTCCTGCACCAGACGCCGGCTGCGCGCGTCCGCCACTCGGTCGGCTGGCGCGTCGGCGTGTGGGTGGGATAGCGACCTACCGGGGCGGCCGTCAGCTGCTCTACGGGCAGCTGAGCCTGAGGTCCCGGGCAACCGCCCGGGGTACGCCGCACCCGAGGCCCTCCCCGCCGAGGGTCCTCACCCGCCAGGTCCGCCCTTGATGGCGGAGCGTCACGCCCACTGGCTGCACCTGATTCCTGAACACGGCCGCGACGGCCGTAGCCCGGACTGCGAGGTTGCGCAACGGTGAGCGTGCCATCGCCACCGGATCGTATCGCCCCTGTGGTGGTCTATGTGCTCCGGAGCTTGTCTCGGACTTGCGCGAGGACGTGCATCTTTGCCTCGGCGAGCTCAGCGGTGACGATTGGGTTGTCGGCGAAGGTGGCGAAGCCGCAGTCGGTGTTCAGCAGTACTCGCTCGCGGCCGAATAGCGTGACGGCCTGTCGAGCGCGGTCTGCGACCTCCTCGATAGTCTCGACGTGTTGATGCTTCTGGTTGATCACACCAACCCCGACGCGCTGGTCTTCGCGCAGGCCTCTTAGCGCGTGGAGCTCTCCGGCCCGGGCCGTGCACAGCTCCAGCACGACCGTCCCGACGTTCAGCGAGCCGAGCAGCGGCACCAGCGGCCGGTAGTCCCCCGCCAAGGCGTTGGTTTCATCCGGACTCCAGTTGCCACGGCACACGTGGATCGCGAGTCGTTCGGCGGGGAGTCCCGCGGAGAGCTCCTGCAGCAGATCGCCCGCGAAAGCGAGCTCCTCGTCGATGTCTTGACGTTCTCCCAAAGCGCCGCACATGAACGTTCGACCTCCCCCGCCGGCTTGGCCGTAGAGGACCTCGGTCAGGACGGGCTCGTCGAGCTGGATTAGCGAAACGCCGCTGGCGAGCAGGTGGTGGATCTCCTCGTCAAGGACGCGGAGGACGTCGCGAGCGAGGTGCTCGCGATCGTCATAGGCACGGTCGGAGATGCATTCCATCCACATCGTGCGGCTCAGCAGGTAGGGCCCGGGCAAGCTCACCTTGATCGGCTTATCGGTGAGCTGCTGGACGAATTGGGCCTCGTGCACCGCGAGTGGTCGCCGTCGCCCGAGCGGCCCGAACACGGCGGGATGCCGAACCTCGCCGGCAGGCACGTCCAATGCCTCCAGCTCGCGCCCGAACTGGTCCGGGTCATCGACATAGGGCAAGAGATCGGTGATCGGGATCAGCTGGCAGTTCTCCAGCAGCCCACCAACGAAGCTCGAGTAGTTATCGCGTCGCTGCTCTCCGTCGGAGACCACGTCCACGCCGGCGCGCAACTGCGCCGCCACCGCCAGACGAACGGCGTCATCGGCGTCCGCGTTGAAGTCTGCATCTCCGAGTCGTCCTTGGAGGTGCTCGTGCAGGGCGTGCAGCAGCCAGCGAGGCCGTGGCCAACTCCCCACCGAAAGCACCGACAGCGGCTCGATCACCGGAGCCGGAGCCGGTGCCGGCAGCTCTGTCGGGATGAACGGAGCGACGACGGCCTGGGTGACCGCCATCTGCGGCTTGGTGCGCGACCGCTGCTTCTTGCTCGCCAGCGGCGGCGTGGAGGCCAGCTCGTTATTTCTCGCCTGGCCGGGGAACGCGCCCTTGCTGACCAGGAAGCGGCGTTGACGGCCGTGTTTGTGCAGGTCGACGAGCTCGTTGCCGGTAAGCCGACACCACGACGGGAGGTCTTCCTCGACTGACGCTTCGGCCGAGACGATCTCCAGCAGCTGCCCCGGATCGAGCGGGTCGATGTGCTGGCGGATCATCAGCAGCAGCCCGTTGCCGCAGTCCAGATCCCCACCATCGAAGCTGACCACCGGCGCCCACGGGTGCGCGGCGCGATCGGTATCGGAACCGCTCATCGCACCGGCGCCCGCGTCGCGACGGTCAATAGCTGACGCATGGCGCGCCGCCCGAGAGGAACTCCACCAGCCTCGCACCACCAACGATCGTCGCGCCGTCGATCAGCTGAGAGTCGTCCAATCCGCGCTTCTTGAAGCATGGTGAACACACCAAGATGGTTCCGCCCGCTCCGACGAGGCTGGTGATCAGCTCCGGCAAAGGAGCGAATCCTTCCTCATGAATATCATCGGCGTACCCCCGCACCGCCAAACGCGCGCCCTCGTTGGAGAGAAAAACCATCGTCTCCTGATCGGAGCCAACCGCCGCGTTTGCGATCACGAACCCAACCGTCGCTCGGTCCGTATCGTTCTTGGCGTTGGTAATGGACACACAAAACTTGCCAGCCATCGTCAGCCTTCCTTTCGTCGTCTGATCACATAGTTCGGCGGTCGTGCCTCCACCAGCGCATGAGCGGTCAAGCGACACCACGCCGGAAGATCCTCCGCTACCCCGCCATCTCGGGCGATCAACTCCATCACCGCACCGGCAGGCAGCCGGGAGAGACGGCGCTTGAGCTCAACCACCAGCTCTCCGCACCCAAGCTCCCCCGCATCCCAACGCTCGATCGACACCTCCTGAGAATACATCCGGCCGACGGTCCGTCCGCCCGGGCACGGCCGCGGGGCCCCGATGCCGGTCAGGCGGCCAGCCCACAGCCGCCCGGTGAGCGCGCCCGGCACGATTCGAACGTGCGACCTTTCGCTCCGGAGGCGAACGCTCTATCCCCTGAGCTACGGGCGCGGGGACCGCGGCGCAAGCCGACGGTGCCAGGAGGTTAACCCATGGAGATCGCCATCATCTCCGACACCCACATGCCCCGCGGCCCGCGGCGTCTACCCGCCGACTGCGTAGCGCGCCTGCGCCGCGCGGAGCTGATCATCCACGCGGGCGACCTGATCACGCCGGCGGTCCTGGAGGAGCTGCGTTCATTCGGCCCGCTTCTCGCCGTGCACGGCAACGTCGATAACGGCGAGCTCCGCAGGGCGCTGCCCGCCACCCGGGTGGTGCAGGCCGAGGGCGCCCGGATCGCCCTGATCCACAACGCCGGGCCGCGTGCGGGACGGCTCCAGCGGATGCGGCGCCGGTTCCCCGACGCGGACGCGGTCGTGTTCGGCCACTCGCACATCCCCCTGCACGAGCGGGCCGCGGACGGCTTTCAGATCTTCAACCCCGGCAGCCCCACCGAGCGACGCCGGGCACCGACGCACACCATGGGCTGGGCGCAGGTCCACGGTGGCGAGACTACGTTCGGACTGGTGGAGCTCGGCTGACACACTGGCCGGCGTGGACCTGTCGCTGTTCTTCGCCGGCACCGCCGGCTCTATCCCGACCGGGCGACGCGGGCTGCCGGCGCTGCTCGTGCGCCGCGGCGGGGACCGCATCCTGTTCGACTGCGGTGAGGGCACTCAGCGTCAGCTCGTCAGCTCGGTGGGGCTGATGGACCTCGACGAGATCTTTCTCACCCACTTCCACGCCGACCACTGGCTGGGATTGCCGGGGATGCTCAAGACCTTCGACCTGCGCGGCCGGGAGCGCTCCCTGGCCATCCATGGCCCGCGCGGGCTGCGGGAGCTGCTGCTGGCGGCGATCCGCGCTGCCGGTCGCGTGAAGTACGAGCTCCAGCTCCACGAGCTGGAGCCCGGCGAGGCGCTCCGGCGGGAGGGCTACTCGATCGTTGCGGTGCCGGTGCGCCACCGGGTGCCGGCCTACGGGTACGTGCTCTACGAGGACCAGCGTCCCGGTGCGTTCGATCCCTCCCGAGCGACCCAGCTCGGCCTCACGCCGGGGCCGGAGTTCGGCCGTCTGCAGCGGGGGGAGGCGATCAAGGGTGTCTCCCCCGAGCAGGTCATGGGTCCGGCTCGGCCCGGCCGCAAGCTCGTTCTCTCTGGAGACACCCGACCCTGCGAGGCGCTCCGGGTCGCCGCTCAGGGGGCCGACGTGCTCGTCCACGAGGCGACCTTCGCCGCCGAGGAAGCCGCCCGCGCCGCCGACACCGGCCACTCCACCGCCGATCAGGCCGCGGCGCTGGCCGCCGAGGCGGAGGTGCAGCTGCTGGCGCTCACCCACATCTCCACGCGCTACGCCGCGAGCCAGCTCCGCGACGAGGCACGGGCGGTGTTCAAGCGCACGGTGCTGCCTCGGGACTTCGACGAGATCCAGGTCCCGTTCGCCGAGCGCGGGCGGCCCCAGCTGATCCGCTGGCAGGACCGCCCGGCGGAGCCGGGCCAGGCTCCGGCCGAGCCCGTTGCTACGCTGCGCAGCAGTCAGCCCCTTTAACCCGGTCCCGTGAGGCCAGGAAGGAGCACGTTGCCAGCCCCAACGGTCGTTCTCGACCGCAATGACATGCGCCGCACGCTGGTGCGGATTGCTCACGAGATCGTCGAGAAGAACCCGGACGGCAGCGTCGCGCTGGTCGGGATCCAGCGGCGGGGGGCTTACCTGGCGCAGCGGCTGCACGCACTGGCGGGAGAGCTGTGGCAGCAGGCCGTGCCGCTCGGGTTCGTGGACATCTCCTTCTACCGCGACGACCTGGCCATCAGGCCGGCCACGCCGGTGGTCCACGCCACCAACCTGGACTTCACGATCGACGCCCGGACGATCGTGATCGTCGACGACGTGCTCTACACGGGACGCACCGTCAGGGCGGCGATCGACGAGATCTTCGACTACGGTCGGCCATCCCGCGTGCAGCTGGCCACCCTGATCGACCGCGGCCATCGCGAGCTCCCGATCCGGCCCGACTACGTGGGCAAGAACCTTCCCACCTCCCAGGACCAGCGCGTCAACGTCCGCATCGAGGAGGTCGATGGCTTCGACGAGGTCACGATGGGCCCGGCGCACGAGCCGGGGCGGAGGACCAGGGCGGCATGAGCTTTCGCATCGGGCGTCACCTGATCTCGATCGATGACCTGGATCGTGCCGGGATCGAGCGCATCCTGGACCGCGCCGAGTCCTTTGCCGAGGTCTCCGGTCGGGAGATCAAGAAGGTTCCGGCGCTGCGCGGGCGCACCGTGGTCAACCTCTTCTACGAGTCCTCCACGCGCACCAGCTCCAGCTTCGAGCTCGCCGCCAAGCGGCTCTCCGCCGACGTGGTCAGCGTCCGCTCGCAGGGCTCGAGCGTCGACAAGGGCGAGTCGCTCAAGGACACCGTCCAGACCCTCTCGGCGTACGACCCGGCGGCGATCGTGATCCGCAGTCCACAGGTCGGGGCAGCTCAGATGGTGGCCGGCTGGACGGCGGCCAGCGTGATCAACGCCGGCGACGGCAAGCGCGAGCATCCCACCCAGGCGCTGCTGGACGTGTTCACCCTCCGGCGCCGGCTCGGGTCACTGGAGGGGCTTCGCATCTGGATCGTCGGGGATGTGCTCCACTCCCGCGTGGCGCGCTCGAACATCCTCGCCTTTACGCGCATGGGGGCCACCGTGACCGTGGCCGGGCCGCCCACCCTGATCCCCCGAGAGATCGAGTCGCTGAGCTGCGAGTCCACCGCCAGCCTGGATCGGCTGCACGAGGCCGACGTCGTCTACGTGCTGCGCATGCAGCACGAGCGGATGCACCAGTCCTACGTCCCCTCGCTGCGCGAGTACGCTGCGCGCTACCAGATCTCCGCAGGCCGCCTGCGGCACGGGCAGCTGCTGATGCACCCCGGGCCCGTGAACCGTGGCGTCGAGCTCTCCGGCGAGGCCATCGACTCCCCGCAGGCGCTGATCGGCGAACAGGTCAAGGCGGGAGTGGCGGTGCGGATGGCGGTTCTCTACGAGTTGCTGGCGGGGGCGCCGGTGCTGGCGGCGGTGGCGTGAGCGCGGCGATGCACGAGCCCAGCGGGCATCCCCAGCTCTTCACGCGGCCGACCGAGCCGGCGGAGCTGCTGATCCGCACCGCGCACGTGCTCGACCCCCGCACCGGCATCGACGAGAGCCACGACGTCCTCATCCGCCGGGGCCGGATCGCCGAGCTGAGCGCTCCGGGCTCGCTGGCGGCCCCGGAGGACACCGAGGTCGTCGAGGCCGCCGGGCGCCACCTGCTGCCGGGCTTCGTCGACCCGCACGTCCACCTGCGCACCCCCGGGCAGGAGTACAAGGAGGACCTGGAGAGCGGGACGGCCGCCGCCGCTGCCGGCGGGTTCGTGCAGGTGATCGCGATGCCCAACACCGACCCGGTGATCGACGACGTCGCCGTCCTGGGGTCGGTGGTCGGCGCGGCCACCGCGCGGGCGCGGATCCCGGTCGGCGTCCTGGCCTGCATCACCCGGGGGCTACGCGGTGGCGAGCTCACCGAGATGGCGGCGCTGCGTGACGCCGGCGCGCTCGGCTTCACCGACGACGGCCGGCCGCTCGTCTCGGCGGGGATGCTGCGCCGGGCGCTCCAGTACCAGCGGCTCTGCGGCGGCGTGGTCGCCCTGCACGAGGAAGATCCCGCGCTGTCGGCCGGCGGCGTCATGCACGAGGGGGCGGTCTCGGCTCGCCTCGGCCTGGGCGGGATCCCATCAATCTCGGAATCGACGATGGTGGCCCGCGACGCCGCCGTCGCCCGTTACGAGGACGCCGTAATCCACTTCCAGCATCTCTCGAGCGTGGAGTCGGTGCACGCGCTGGCCGCGGCCAAGCGGGATGGCGCCCGCGTCTCCGGTGAGGCCACGCCCCATCACCTGACGCTGACCGACGACGTCGTGCGCACGCTGGACAGCCGCTTCAAGATGAACCCGCCGCTGCGCTGCGAGTTCGACCGGCGGGCGTTGATCGAGGGCCTGCGCAGCGGCGTGATCGACTGCGTGGCCACCGACCACGCACCCCACGCCCGGCACGAGAAGGAGGTGCCCTTCGAGCAGGCTCCGATGGGCACCACGGGCCTGGAGACCGCGTTCGCGGCTCTCCACACCGAGCTCGTCCTCAGCGGAGCGCTGGACCTCGACACGATCGTCGAGCGGATGACGGCCGGAGGCGCCCTGTACGGCCTGCCGGTGCCGCGGATCGCGGTGGGGGAGCCGGCCAACCTGTGCCTGGTCGATCTGGGCGCCCAGTGGGAGGTCGGCGCCGAGGGCTACGCCAGCCGCTCGCAGAACTGCTGCTTTCACGGGCGCAGGCTGCAGGGGCGGGTGCTGCTGACGGTGGCGGCCGGCGGCGTCGCCTTTCGGCAGGAGGCGCTCACCCAGCTCAGGGCGCTCAGCCGGTGAATAATACTGCCACTGCGTACGTGCTGCTCGCCGATGGCAGCCGCTGGGAGGGGGTCGCCTGCGGCGCGGACGTCCCGGCCGTCGGCGAGATCGTGTTCACGACCTCCATGTCGGGATACCAGGAGGCGATGACCGACCCCAGCTACGCCGGCCAGCTGATCACCTTCACCTACCCGCAGATCGGCAACTACGGCGTCAGCGCGGAGGCGATGGAATCCGATCGCATCCACGCTCGCGCCGCGATCATGCGCGCCGCTGTGAGCCGAGAGGACGCGCCCGGGGCTGAGGGCGGCTGGACGAGCTGGTTGTCCGACTGCGGCATCCCCGCGATCACCGACCTCGACACCCGCGCGCTGGTGCGCCACATCCGCCAGCAGGGGGCGATGAAGGGCGGCCTGTTCCCCGCCCGGATTCCCGTCTCGGAAGCCCGGGAGCTGATCGACGCCGAGCCCTCCATGACCGGGCGCGACCTGGCCCGCGATGTCAGCCCCGCAGAGCCGGTGACGCTGACGCCCGAGGGCGATCCGACGGCCGACGCCGTCGGCGACGGTCTGCGGATCGCGGTCATCGACACCGGGGTCAAGCTCTCCATCATCCGGAACCTCCGTCAGCGGGGAGTCACCGTCGAGCTCCATCCCTGCGGCGCCTCCGCTCAGCAGCTCACAGCCGCTGAGCCCGACGCGATCTTCCTGGCCAACGGACCGGGCGACCCCGCCGCGCTGGACTACGTCGTCGAAACGGTCCGCCAGCTCGTCGGCAGGCTTCCGGTCTACGGGATCTGCCTCGGCCACCAGCTGCTCTGCCGTGCCGTCGGCCTGGAGACCTACAAGCTTCCCTTCGGCCACCATGGCGCCAACCACCCCGTCAAGGACCTCCTCAGCGGCCGTACCGAGATCACCAGCCAGAACCACGGCTTCGCCGTGCTGGGCCCCGACGGGGCGCGGCGGATAGAGCGCGACGAGGCGGTGCGCTGGGAGACCGACTTCGGGGCCGCCGAGCTCACCCACATAAACCTCTACGACCGCACCGTCGAGGGCCTGACGCTGCGGGAGGTGACCGGCGCCACGGTGCAGTACCACCCGGAGGCGGGGCCGGGTCCGCACGACTCGCTGTACGTGTTCGACCGGATCGTCGAGCAGATCCGCGCCGCTGCCTGAGCCATGCCCCGACGTCGGGACATCCACAAGATCCTGCTGATCGGCTCAGGGCCGATCGTCATCGGCCAAGCGGCCGAGTTCGACTACTCGGGCACCCAGGCCTGCCGGGTGCTGATGCAGGAGGGCTACGAGGTGGTGCTCGTCAACTCCAACCCGGCCACGATCATGACCGATCCCGAGGTGGCGAGCGCCACCTACATCGAGCCGCTGCTGCCACGCACCGTGGCGCAGGTGATAGAGCGCGAGCAGCCCGACGCGCTGCTGCCCACGCTCGGCGGCCAGACGGCGCTGAACCTGGCCAAGGCCCTGCACGAGGACGGCACGCTGGCCGAGCACGGGGTGGAGCTGATCGGCGCCGACTACGAGGCCATCGACCGGGCCGAGGACCGCGAGCGCTTTCGTGAGACGATGACCACCGCCGGCCTGCGGGTGCCGCGCAGCACCATCGCCCACAGTGTGGCCGACGCGCGGCAGGCGCAAGCGGACATCGGCCTGCCGTTCATCGTGCGTCCTGCCTTCACGCTCGGGGGGCGGGGCGGAGGGATCGTGCGCACCGCAGCGGAGATCGAGCGGATCGTCGGCCGGGGCATCGAGGCCTCGCCGATCGGGCAGGTGTTGCTGGAGGAGTCGGTGCTCGGGGGGGGGGAGTTCGAGCTGGAGGTGATGCGTGACCGCGCCGACAACGTCGTGATCGTCTGCTCCATCGAGAACCTCGACCCGATGGGGGTGCACACCGGCGACAGCGTCTGCGTCGCGCCCCAGCAGACGCTGACCGACAAGCAGTTCCAGGCGCTGCGCGACCAGGCGATCGCCGTGATCCGCGCCGTGGGAGTGGAGACGGGCGGCTCCAACGTCCAGTTCGCGGTCAACCGGGAGACCGACGAGATCGTGGTGATCGAGATGAACCCGCGGGTGTCGCGCTCCAGCGCCCTGGCCAGCAAGGCCACCGGCTTTCCGATCGCCAAGATCGCGGCGCGGCTGGCGGTGGGCTACACCCTGCAGGAGATCCCCAACGACATCACCCGCGCCACTCCAGCCAGCTTCGAGCCGGCGATCGACTACTGCGTGGTCAAGTGGCCCCGCTTCGCCTTTGAGAAGTTCCCCGGGGCCGAGGCGGGGTTGACCACGCACATGAAGTCGGTGGGAGAGGCGATGGCCATAGGGCGCACCTTCAAGCAGGCGTTCGCCAAGGCCCTGCGCTCACGCGAGCTCGACGCCCATCCGCCCTCGCCCGCCGGGGAGGAGGCGCTCCTGGACTCCGTGAGCGCCCCCGGCGCCGAGCGCTTCGACCACCTGCTGGAGGCCCTGCGCCGCGGGATCGAGCCGGACAGGCTGCACCGCCTGACGAGCATCGACCCCTGGTTTCTGGCCGAGCTGGCCGAGCTCGTGGCCGACCCGCAGGCGCCCTTCGCCGGAGTGCGGACGTTCAAGTCGGTGGACACCTGCGCCGCCGAGTTCGCCGCCCGGACGCCGTACTTCTACTCGGCCTGGGAGCGGCCCGGACCCCACGGAGCCAGCCACGAGGTGGAGCGCGACGAGCGCCCCAGCGTCGTGATCTTGGGGTCGGGGCCCAACCGGATCGGACAGGGGATCGAGTTCGACTACTGCTGCGTGCACGCCGCCCAGACGGTGCGCGAGCAGGGACGCGCCGCGGTGATGGTCAACTGCAACCCCGAGACCGTCTCCACCGACTACGACACCTCGGACCGGTTGTACTTCGAGCCGCTGACCCTGCAGGACGTGCTCGGCGTCTGCGCGGTGGAGGAACCCGAAGGTGTGGTGGTGCAGTTCGGCGGCCAGACGCCGCTGAAGCTCGCCGCCGGACTGGAGGCGGCCGGGGTCAGGATCCTTGGCACCGGCATCGACGCCATCGACCTCGCCGAGGACCGCTCCCGCTTCGGGGCGCTGCTGGCCCACCTCGGCCTCAAGGCACCGCCCTACGCCACCGCCAGCTCCCCGGAGGAGGCGCTGCAGCGAGCCTCCGAGGTCGGCTTCCCGCTACTGGTCAGGCCGAGCTACGTACTCGGGGGCCGGGCGATGGAGATCGTCTACAGCATCGAGGGCCTGGCCGAGTACCTGCAGCGCACCGGGACCGAGGCCGGCGCGGGGATCTACCTCGACCGGTTCCTGGAGGACTCCATCGAGGTCGACGTCGACGCCCTCTGCGACGGGAAGGAGGTATGGATCGCCGGGATCATGCAGCACGTCGAGGAGGCCGGCATCCACTCCGGGGACTCGGCCTGCGTGCTGCCGCCGCATTCGCTGGGGGAGGAGATGCTGGCGCTGATCGCCCAGCAGACCGCGGCGATCGCCAGGGCGCTCGGGGTGGTGGGGCTCCTGAACGTGCAGTTCGCCATCCACGGCGAGGAGGGACTGCACGTGATCGAGGCCAACCCGCGGGCGTCGCGCACCGTGCCGTTCGTCTCCAAGGCCGTCGGGTTGCCCCTGGCCAAGCTCGCCTGTCGGATCTTGCTGGGCCAGACCATCGCCGAGCTTGGCCTGCCGGCGGCGGTGACCCGCGACCACGTCTGCGTCAAGGAGGTGGTGCTGCCCTTCGACCGCTTCGCCGGCGCCGACTCCCTGCTGGGTCCGGAGATGCGCTCGACCGGCGAGGTGATGGGCATCGCCCGGGACTTTCCCGCCGCCTTCGCCAAGGCCCAGGCGGCCGCCGGTGCCCGGCTGCCGACAGGCGGGACCGCCTTTCTCACCGTCGCGGACACCGACAAGGCGGCCGCCACGGGCATCGCCACTTCGCTGCACGACCTCGGCTTCCAGATCGTCGCCACCCGGGGCACGGCGAAGGCGCTGCAGCGGATGGGCATCCCCGCCCGAGCTATCAACAAGCTCGGCGAGGGCTCACCGCACGTCGTCGACTGCATCGAGCGCGATGAGGTGGACCTCGTGATCAACACCCCCGTGGGCACGGGCGCCCGCGCCGACGGCTACGAGATCCGCGCCGCCGCCGTGGCCCGTGGGATTCCCTGCATCACCACGATCGCCGGCGGCATGGCCGCGGCCCGGGCGATCGCCGCAGCCCGGCGGGGCGAGCCCGAGGTGATCTCGCTACAGGAGATCCACGCCTCTTCGGCTGGAGTGCGTTGAGCGCGCCCGCGCCGCCAGCCAGCGCCGAGCGCATGGCGGCCCCCTTCGGCCGCCGCGCCGCCGTGATCACCGCCGTGGAGCGGTTGGGCGCCTACACCGTCCTGCGCTGCGCGGACCCCCGGGGACCGTCGCCCGGCCCGGGCC
>JALYYW010000131.1 GCA_030946085.1 Actinomycetota bacterium | reverse complement strand
GTTGAACACCAGCGTTCCCCAGTCGGGGTGGGCGCCGCGCCGCGGGTCGGCATGCTCGTAGAGCGCGGTCCCGTCGAAGCGCGCCAGCGCGAACTCATCACGCGGGAAGTGGGCGGGCACCCAGTCGAGGATCACGCCGATCCTGTTCTGGTGCATGCGGTCGATGAACTGGCGCAACTCGTCGGGGGAGCCGTGCCGCGGCGTGGGGGCGAAGTACCCCGTGACCTGGTAGCCCCATGAGCCGCTGAAGGGGTGGTGCATCACGGGCAGCAGCTCGATGTGGGTGAAGCCCATGTCCCCGACGTAGGCGGACAGCTCGTCGGCCAGCTCCAGGTAGGAGAGCGGCCGGTTGTCATGCAGCGTGTTCAGCCGCCAGGAGTCGAGGTGGACCTCGTAGATCGACATCGGCCGGGACAGCGGCTGCTGCTCGGAGCGCTCGGTCAGCCAGGCGCTGTCGGCATCGCTCCAGCGGTGCTGGCGCCGCGTTACCACCGATGCCGTCAGGGGTGGATGCTGGGCCTCCTGCGCGTAGGGGTCGGCCTTCAGCTTGAGCTCACCGTCGGCGCCGAGGATCTCGTACTTGTATCGGGCGCCCGGCTCCACCCCGGGCAGGAACAGCTCCCAGATGCCGCCGGCGCCCAGCGAGCGCATCGCATGCAGGCGACCGTCCCAGGAGTTGAAGTCCCCCACGACGCTGACCGCGCGGGCCGCCGGCGCCCACACGGAGAAGGCCACACCGGCAACGCCCTCGTGCTGGCGGACGTGGGCGCCGAGCTTGTCGTAGACCTCCTCGTGGCGCCCCTCGCCGATCAGATGCAGGTCGAGCTCGCCGATCGTGGGTGAGAACGCGTAAGGGTCATCGATCGTGAACGTGCCGGCGCTGCCGTAGTCGACCTCCAGGCGGTAGCGCGGCACCGCCTCGTATCCGTCCAGGACGACCTCGAACACGCCGCCCGCGTGAATCTGCTCGGCCGTCACCGCGCCGCCGTCCTCCAGACGGACGGTGACCGCGCCGGCAGCGGGGCGCAGGACGCGCACGACCGTACCTCGGTCGCTGCGATGCGCGCCCAGGAGGGCGTGCGGGTTGGGGTGCTGGCGCGCCACCAGCGCCTCGAGCTCTGTGGCGTCCGTCACGCGGCCTCCAGCAGCCGCCTGATGCCGGCCACCGGGATCGCCACCCAGTCGGGGCGGTTGTCGAGCTCGTACTGCAGCTCGTAGATGGCCTTCTCCAGCTCGAACACCGACAGGAGGTTCGCCGTCGCGGCCTCGCCGGCCGGCAGCAGCGTGCGATCGATCCGCGCCAGGTACTGCGAGAGGAAGCGCTCCCTCGCCCGCGCCTCGAACTCCGGCGGCGCCGGGCCGCCCCCCTGCATCCCGGCGACCGTGGTCACGTAGGCGAACGAGCGCAGGATGCCGGCCACGTCGCGCAGCGGTGAGCGCTTGGCCCGGCGGTCGGGCAGCGGCCGGGCCGGCTCGCCCTCGAAGTCGATGATCACCCAGCCGTGCGGCGTCAGCAGCGTCTGCCCCAGGTGGTAGTCGCCGTGGGTGCGGATCACGCGACCGCCCACGCCGATCTGCGACCGGGCCGCCAGCCGCTCCCGCACGTCCTGGCCGCGCCCGAAGATCGGGGCCACTCGCTCGTCGTCGGGCAGCCGCAGGAAGATCCGCTCGATGTCCTCGTCCACGGTGGCGGTCAGCAGCGACAGCGCCTCCTGGCTCGGCTCCTCGGGCGAGAAGGCGGGATCGCTGGCGTCGCTGGCCAGCACGTTGTGCAGGTGCGCCGTCACGGTGCCGAGGTCGCCGAGCTGCCCCAGCAGCCACTCGGGGTCGCCGAGTACCCGGTCAAGCGCCAGCTCCCATCCCCCGGCGGCCTCCGGCACGAATCGCTGGGCGACCCCGAGCGTCGCGGCCAGCGCCGTGCCCTGGTAGTCGTACCAGCCCAGGAGCTGGGCGATGTTGGCAAAGCCGCGGGCGGTGAGGAAGCGCAGCAGCTCCAGCTCGGGGTTGATCCCGGGCTCCAGCTTGCGAAACACCTTGAGCACGACTCGATCCTCGATCACCACCGAGGAGTTCGATTGCTCCACGCCGATCAGCCGCACCTCGGGCTCCGGGGAGATTGCCACCGCCGGGTCGGCGCGGTGAAAGGCGAAGGTGCCCTCGGACCCCGCGACCTGCTCCTCGGTCTCCATCCGCCGCACCAGCTCCAGCAGCCGCTCCGGCTGGGCCAGCGCGTCGGCGGCGGTCCAGCCGCTGGTCCTGGCGATCGCGTCCTCGCCCTCGTGGTCGGGGCCGGTGTGCAGCGACAGCGGCAGCTGGTAGAGCTCGTGCCTGCCGGTGGCAAAACGGGTCTGCACCAGCGCCAGGAACAGCATCGGGCGCTCGCGCAGCGTGACTCCCTCCACGATCTCGATCCCGCTCACGCTGCGGGACTTGGAGGCGTACCAGCGCTGCTTCTGCACCCAGGCGCGCAGGCTCTCCTCGTCCAGGCACTCCCGGACATCGGCTGCGGGGATCGGCACGGGATCATCCATGGGGTTCGCTGTCCTGCACCAGCGCGAACCAGTAGAAGCCCCGCGGGGCCAGCGTCAGCAGGTAGGGCCACTCGCCGATGCGGGGAAAGCGGCTGCGGCCGAACAGCTCCACCAGATAGCGGCCGTGGAACGCGCGCAGGTCCAGCTCCACCGCCTGGGCCGAGCGGGCCAGGTTGTGCACGCACAGCACCAGGTCGTCCTCGAAGCGGCGGATGTGGGCGAAGATCCGCCGGTTGGAGGGCTCGATCGGCTCGTAGGTGCCCAGTCCGAACACCGGGTGCTCCTTGCGCAGGGCGATGAAGCGGTGGATCCAGCGCAGCAGCGAGGTGGCGGTGCGCAGCTGCGCCTCCACGTTGACCGCCTGATAGCCGTAGACGGGGTCCATCAGCGGCGGCGCGTACAGCTGGGCGAAGTCCGCGCGGGAGAAGCCGCCGTTGCGATCGCTGGTCCACTGCATCGGCGTGCGCACCCCGTCGCGGTCGCCGAGGAAGATGTTGTCCCCCATCGCGACCTCGTCGCCGTAGTACAGCACCGGCGATCCCGGCAGCGAGAACAGGATCGCCGTCATCAGCTCAATCTCGTCGCGCCCGTTGTCCAGCAGCGGAGCCAGCCGCCGGCGGATGCCGAGGTTCAGCTTCATCCGCGGATCCTTAGCGTACTCGGAGTACATGTAGTCGCGCTCGTCGTCGGTGACCATCTCCAGGGTCAGCTCGTCGTGGTTGCGCAGGAACAGCCCCCACTGGCAGCTCTCGGGGATCTGGGGGGTCTGCTCCAGGATCTCGTAGATCGGGACGGCCTCCTCACGCCTGACCGCCATGAACATCCGCGGCATGACGGGGAAGTGGAAGCACATCTGGCACTCGTCCCCCTCGCCGAAGTACGGCACGACGTCGGCGGGCCACTGGTTGGCCTCGGCCAGCAGCACGCGGTCGGTGTAGTTCTCCTCGATCTCCCTGCGGACCCGCTTGAGGTAGGCGTGGGTCTCCGGGAGGTTCTCGCAGTTGGTGCCCTCCCGCTCGAACAGGTAGGGCACGGCGTCCAGCCGGAAGCCGTCCAGGCCCAGGTCCAGCCAGAAGCGCAGCACGTCGATCATCGCGCTCTGGACCTCGGGGTTGTCGTAGTTGAGGTCGGGCTGGTGGGAGAAGAAGCGATGCCAGTAGTAGGCGCCGGCGACGGGATCCCAGCTCCAGTTGGAGCTCTCGGTGTCGATGAAGATGATGCGGGCATCCTGGTAGCGGTCGGCACGCTCAGACCACACGTACCAGTCGCGCTTGGGCGAAGTGGGGCTGGAGCGCGACTCCTGGAACCAGGGGTGCTCGCTGGAGGTGTGGTTCATGACCAGGTCGGCGATCACGCGGATCCGGCGGGCGTGGGCGGCATCGATCAGGTCGTGGACGTCCTGGACGGTGCCGTAGTCGGGGTGCACGTCGGTGAAGTCGGAGATGTCATAGCCGCCGTCGCGCATGGGCGAGCGGTAGAAGGGCAGCAGCCAGATGCAGTCGATCCCCAGCCACTGCAGGTAGTCGAGCTTCTCGGTCAGCCCGCGGAAGTCCCCCGAGCCGTCCCCGTTGCCGTCGAAGAAGCCGCGGATGTGGATCTCGTAGAAGACGGCGCTCTTGAACCACAGGGGCTGGGCCTCGAACCACTGCCGGGCCTGGGAGTGGGCGGAGGGATGGTGCTCGGGGACCGCCGGCACCGGCGCCCCGCCGCGCGCGGCGGCGATCAGGTGGGTGAGCGTGGGCGGGCCGACGCTCATCCGTGCACCTTCAGCACATGCGCCTGCCGGTGGCCTGGCTCCAGGCAGACGTAGTTGGGCCCGATGCGCCAGTGGAACCGCTCGCCGGTGAGCAGGTCCTCGACGCCGAAGCTGGGCGCCAGCCCCAGCTGCGCGGGGATCACCGCCACCCCCTCCTGGGCCTGACCGGGATCGACGCTCACGACGGTGATCACGCAGTTGCCCTCCGAGCGCTTGGCGTAGGCGATCAGGGCGTCGTTGGCGGTGTCCAGGAAGGTGATGTTGGAGAGCTCCTGCAGCGCCGGGTTCTCCCGGCGGATGTGGTTCAGGCGGCCGATCAGCGGTAGCAGCGGGCCGTCCAGCGACCGCGCCTTGAGCTCGTACTTCTCGGAGCTCAGGTACTCCTCCGAGCCCTCCCGCACGGGTACGTTCTCACAGTGCTCGTAGCCGGAGTAGATCCCGTAGCTGGGACTGAGCGTGCTCGCCAGCACCAGCCGCGCCTCAAACGCCGGCCGTCCCCCGTGCTGGAGAGAGGCGTGGAGGATGTCCGGGGTGCTGGGAAAGAAGTTGGGACGGAAGTACTCGCGCTCGCTGCTGAGGGCGAGCTCGGAGACGTACTCCATCAGCTCCCAGCGTGAGTTCTTCCAGGTGAAGTAGGTGTAGGACTGGCTGAAGCCGATCTTGGCGAGGTGGTGCATCACGGCGCGCCGGGTGAACGCCTCGGCCAGGAACACCACCTCGCGATCGCGCTCGTGGACCTCGGCGATCAACCAGGCCCAGAACGAAAACGGCTTGGTGTGGGGATTGTCGACGCGGAACACCTTGACCCCACACTGCACCCAGCCGAGCACGACCTCCAGCAGCGCCTCCCACAGTCCCTGCCAGTCCGGTGAGTCCCAGTTGAGGTTGTATATGTCCTGGTAGCGCTTGGGCGGGTTCTCGGCGTACTTGAGCGTGCCATCGGGGCGGCGGTGAAACCACTCCGGGTGCTCGCGCAGCCACGGGTGGTCGGCGGAGGCCTGAATGGCGAAGTCCAGGGCGATGTCGATGCCGTGCTGAGAAGCCGCCGCGGTCAGGGCGCGCAGGTCCTCCACGGTGCCGATCTCCGGGTGCACCGCCTCGTGGCCACCGTGCTCGTCGCCGATCGCCCACGGCGAGCCGGGGTCGCCGGCGGCCGCGGTCAGGGCGTTGTTAGCCCCCTTGCGGTTGGTGTGCCCGATCGGGTGGATCGGTGGCAGGTAGAGCACGTCGAAGCCGAGCGCTGCCAGCTCCGGCAGCTGTTCCCTGACGCCCTGGAGCCCGCCCCAGGAGCGGGGAAAGAGCTCATACCAGGCGCCGAAGCGCGCCCGCAGCCGGTCCACCTCGATCGCCAGGGGGCGCTCCAGCTCGGCGAGCCCGTGGCGTTCCTGGGCGCGCTCCACGGCGGCGGCCAGCTCGCTGCCGAGCAGGACATCCTGCTTGGCGCTCTCGGGCGCCGCCTCGTCGGCGAGCGTCGCCAGCGCGTGGTCGATCAGGGACCGGTCCTCCGCGCCGGAGGCACTCGCGGCCGCGGCGCGCAGTAGCAGCACCCCTTCGGAGAGCTCGCCGGCGAGGTCGTGCTGACCCGCGGCTAGCTTGCGCTCCAGCTCGTCTCGCCAGGTGGCGAAGAGGTCGGTCCAGGCCTGGAAGGTGTACTCCCATCGGCCGATGCGGTCGACCTCGAACTCCCCCGCCCAGCGGACTCCGTCAAGGTGGGCGTCGACCGGCCGCAGCTGATGCTCCTGCCAGCGTCCGTCGCCGGGTCCGCGGAAGCGCACCACGGCTCGCAGCAGGTCGTGGCCGTCCCGGAAGGCGTCGACCTCGACGCCCACCCGGTCTCCCACGCAGCGCTTGGCCGGGTAGCGCCCTCCGTCCACGGCGGGTGCGGGGAACTGGAGCTGGATGCGGCGCGGGGTCTCGGGGCGCGGGTTCGGCCGGGGGGGCTCTGAGGGGCGCGGGCGGGTACCGGCGGCAGGGGGCACCCTCTCGAAAGTATCCAAGCCGGGGGGTTGGGTAAACAACGAGTGGTGAACGAGGACGTGTTCCCGCGCTCCAGCGGCATCCTGATGCACCTGACCTCGCTTCCGGGCGGGTGCTTGGGTGAGGAGGCCTTCCGTTTCGCCGACTGGCTGGCCGAGGCGGGGCAGACGTGGTGGCAGCTCCTGCCCCTCGGTCCGCCCGACCGCCATCGCTCGCCTTACAAGGCGCGCTCGGCGTTCGCCGCCTGGTCCGGGTTCCTGGGTGAGCCGCGGGCGCCGGTGGCCTCCGAGCGCGTGCGGGAGTTCCGGGAGCGCGAGGCCTTCTGGATCGATGACTGGAAGCGCTTCGGCGGCCGCGGCGCGGTCGCCGACCAGGTGCGCTTCGACATGGAGTGGGGCCGGTTGCGCGACTACTGCGCGCAGCGTGGCATCCGGCTGCTGGGCGACGTGGCGATCTACGTGGCACCGGGCAGTGCCGACCACCGCGCCCGCCCGGAGCTCTTCCAGGAGGGAGTCGTGGCCGGTGCGCCGCCCGATTCCTTTTCAGAGTCCGGGCAGCTGTGGGGCAATCCGCTCTATGACTGGCCGGCGCTGCGCGGGCGCCGCTACCGCTGGTGGGTGGAGCGGATGCGGCGGACCCTGGAGCTCTTCGACGCCGCCCGCATCGACCACTTCCGCGGCTTCGTCGCCTACTGGGCCGTCCCGGAGGGCTCGCGCGACGCCGCGCCGGGTGCCTGGAAGCGGGGCCCGGGGCGGGCGCTCTTTGAGCGGATGCGGGCCGAGCTCGGGTCGTTGCCGTTCGTAGCCGAGGATCTCGGCGTGATCACCCCGCCCGTGGAGCGGTTGCGTCAGGAGCTGGGTCTGCCCGGAATGCTGGTGCTCCAGTTCGGCTTCGATCCCGAGGATCCCGACGGCCCCCATCGGTTCGCCAACCACGTGGAGAACCGCTTCGTCTACACCGGCACCCATGACCACGACACCGCCCGGGGGTGGTACGAGTCGCTGACCCCCCTGCGCCGGGCGGCGGTCAACGTCGAGCTCGCCGCCCAGGGGATCGGGGAGCGTGAGCCGTGGTGGGCCCTGATCTCCCTGGCGCTGGCCTCCCCGGCGCGGGTGGCGGTGATGCAGGCCCAGGACGTGCTGGGGCTGGGCTCCGCCGCGCGGATGAACGACCCCGGGCGTCCGAGCGGCAACTGGCGCTGGCAGCTGGCGCCCGGGGCGCTGACGCCGGCACTGGCGCGGCGGTTGCGGGAGCTCACCGAGGCCGCAGGCCGGCTGCCAGCCTGAGCCTCGCGCAGCGCCCGGCGACCTTGGCGCTGCGGTAGGCGAGGGTGGTGTCGCTGCGCAGGCGGGCCCGCCAGGTGATCTCGGGGTCGATCAGCGCCGCGGGGCGGGCCCTGATCTCAAAGCCGGCGCCGGCCAGGACCTCCAGCGCCCGCTCGGCGATCGCGACCTGCCCGAGGGCGGTCGGGTGGACGTGATCGCTCATCACGCGGTTGCGCGCGCCGAAGTCGCTGAGATCAAGCACGAGCGCGCCCACCGCCCGCGCCCGGTGCTCGATGATGGCGTTCAGCCTTCGCACTCCGGCGCCGGTGCGGGGACGACCGAGGTCGAGCGGGGCGGTGAGCGCCAGCACGCGCTCGGCCCGCTCCTCCAGGAAGCCCAGGGCGGTGTCCAGGTCCCGCTCGTAGGCCTCCGGATCCCACTCCGGCGCGCGCACGTCGTTGACCCCGATGTACACGCAGCCGAGCCGGTATCGGGCCGCGGGCGTGGCGTTCTGGCTGAGCAGCGCTGGGATCTGCCGGTTGACGAGCTCGGCGGCGGTGGCCCCATCAAACGCGTAGGAGGTGAACGACAGCCCCAGCCCGCGCGCGACCCACAGCGCCCACGACTGGAGCGCCACCCCCCACTGGAGCTCGCCGCCGCCATTGGTGACGGAGTCCCCAAAGGCGAGCACGCCGAGGCGGCAGGAGGCGTCCTGTATGGGCAGATCCGGCACGGGAGCGTCGCCAGGCTACCCCTTTGTCGGATAATGCCCCGCTTGTCCGTCTCTGCCCCCACCGATGGCCGCCGTGACCTGCAGCGGGCTGCCGCGGACCTCGCCGAGCGTCTCCCGGAGGCGCTCGCTCCGCTGGCCCAGCTCGCGTACAACTACCGCTGGTGCTGGACGCCCGGAGGCCCGGAGCTGTTCGCCGCGATCGATCCCGAGCGCTTTGCGGCCTGCGGACAGAACCCCGTCCGGCTGCTGCAGGAGGCACCGACGTTCCGGCTGCAACGCGCCGCGCGCGACGAGCGGGTGTCCGAGCGCGCCCAGGAGCTGCTGGCGCTGCTCGGCGAGGATCTGGCGCGCCCGGCGGCACCCGGAGCGGTCGATCCCGACCGCCCGGTGGCCTTTCTGTGCGCCGAGTACGGGATCCACGTGTCGCTGCCGGTCTACTCGGGCGGTCTGGGAGCCCTGGCCGGCGACCTCGTCAAGGAGGCCTCAGACCGAGCGGTGGCGATGGTGGCGGTCGGCCTCATGTATCGCAAGGGGTACTTCCGCCAGCGGGTCGACGCCGGCGGGTGGCAGCACGAGTACTGGATCGACACCGATCCCGAGCGCGTGCCGGCGGCGCTCGTCTGCGGACCCGACGAGCGGCCGTTGACGATCACGGTGCCGATCTACGACGCCGAGGTCACGACGCGGATCTGGCGGGTGGATGTCGGCCGGGTGCCGCTGTACCTGCTGGACAGCGAGACGCCCGAGAACGGGCCGCTGGAGCGGTGGATCACGGCGCGGCTCTACGAGGCGGACACCGAGACGCGCCTGGCGCAGTACGTGCTGCTGGGCGTGGGTGGGATCCGGGCACTGCGCGCGATGGGGATCGAGCCCGGGCTGGTGCACCTCAACGAGGGCCACGCCGCGCTGGCGCCGCTGGAGCTGGCCGGGCCGCAGATGAGGGCCGGCGAGTCGCTGGAGCGAGCCGTGGCCAGTGCCCGTGAGCGCACGATCTTCACCACCCACACCCCGGTGCCGGCCGGCAACGACTCCTATTCGGGCGAGCAGCTGCACCGTGCCATCGGACGCCTGGTCGGAGAGCTCGGCGTGCCGCTGTCCGGTGTCGTCGGGCTCGGTCACACCGGCTACGGAGGTTCGTTCGGGGTCACCCAGGCGGCACTGCGCTGCAGCCGTGCCGCCAACGGCGTCAGCCGCCGCCACGGCGAGGTGGCGCGCGAGATGTGGCAGGGGCTGTGGGAGGGGCGACCCGTGGAGGATGTGCCGATCGGCCACGTAACCAACGGCGTGCACGTGCCGACGTGGATCGGGGCGCCGATGCGCGCGCTGCTGGACCGCCACCTGGGTGACGATTGGCAAGAGCGCTCAGCGGATCCCGGCACCTGGGCCGGCGTGGACGGGATTCCCGCCGGCGAGCTCTGGCAGGCGCGAACCCGGCAGCGGGCCGAGCTCGTGGCCTTCGTGCGCCAGCGCAGCGCGCTTGACCGCCTCGCGCGCGGTGACGTGCGGGAGTACGTGGAGGCGGCCGCCGGGGCCTTTGACCCCGGGGTGCTGACGATTGGCTTCGCCCGGCGGGTGGCGACCTACAAGCGCCTGGACCTGCTGACCCGCGATCCGGAGTGGACGATGTCATTGCTGGACGGCGAGCGTCCGGTGCAGGTGGTGCTGGCCGGCAAGGCCCACCCGCGTGACGAGGAGGCCAAGCGCTCGCTGCAGCGGCTGTTCGGGTTGAAATGGGCCCGGATCGTCGGCCAGCGGGTCTGCTTCCTGGACGACTACGACCTGTCGGTGGCGGCCTGGCTCGTGCGGGGCTGCGACGTGTGGCTGAACGTCCCCCGGCCGCCACTGGAGGCCAGTGGCACCAGCGGGATGAAGTCGGCGATCAACGGCGGCCTGCAGCTCAGCGTGCTCGACGGCTGGTGGGCCGAGGGCTACGACGGCGCCAACGGCTGGGCGCTGCCCGGGGAGATCGACAGCGACCACCATGCCCAGGACGAGCGCCACGCCCGGGAGCTGCATCGCGTGCTCGACGAGGAGGTGGTGCCGGCGTACTACGAGCGGGGCGCTGGGGGCGTGCCCGAGCGGTGGCTTTCGCTGGTGCGGGCCTCGTTGAAGACGCTGGGACCGCGCTTCAGCGCCTCGCGGATGCTCGGGGAGTACGTTGACGGCCCCTACCGGGCGTAGCTCGCTCCGGGGAGAGCGAAGAGGGCGAAGGTGGTGGCGACCGGCGTGATCGAGGATCCGGGCGGCGGTGAGAGCTTCGACCGCGGGGGCTGGGCGCCGGGGCGGCGGGGTCGCAGGGCCGTTACGTGCCCAGCGGGTACAACTGCACACGCGGCGCCGCCGCAGCAGCTGCGTGTACGTTCTTACCCCCTGAGGGCGCTCAAGTCCACACCCAGCCACCGCGCTGGCGGCGAGTGTGCAGTATTGCCCCGTGCGGCTAGGCCGGGAGCCCGAGCGCGCCGGCGCTCCGAGTGCATCAGCCCTGCAGCTCGGCCAGCGGGCGGGTCGGCGGGCCGACGTACTTGGCCGTCGGGCGGATCAACCGACGCTCGCGCTTCTGCTCCATGATGTGCGCCGACCACCCGGCGGTGCGCGCGCAGGTGAACATGGGCGTGAACAGCTCCGGGGGGACCTCGGCGAAGTCCAGCACCACCGCCGACCAGAACTCGACGTTGGTGGCCAGCACCCGGTCGGGCCGGCGAGCGTGGAGCTCGGCGAGCGCCGCCCGCTCCAGCGCCTCGGCCACCTCCACCCGACGGGCCCCGATCTCATGTGAGGTGCGTCGCAGCACCCGGGCCCGCGGATCCTCGGCGCGGTAGATGCGGTGGCCGAAGCCCATCAGCCGCTCGCCGCGGTCCAGCAGGTCCGTGACGTAGCGCTCGGCGTCCCCGGCCGCCTCCACCTCGTCGAGCATCTTCAGCACCCGTGAGGGCGCGCCGCCGTGCAGCGGACCCGACAGCGCCCCCACGGCGGCGCTGAGCGCCGCCGCCACGTCGGCGCCGGTGGAGGCGACCACCCGCGCGGTGAAGGTGGAGGCGTTCATCCCGTGCTCGGCGGCGGAGATCCAGTAGGCGTCGATCGCCCGGACGTGCTGGGGATCGGCCTCTCCGCGCCAGCGGATCAGGAACCGCTCGGGGATCGAGGTGGCCTGGTCGACCTCGCGCTGGGACACCGGCGGCTTGCCGATGCCGCGCGCGGACTGGGCGACGTAGGACAGCGCCATCACCGAAGCGCGCGCCAGGTTGTCCCGTGCCTCCTCGTCGGAGATGTCGATCAGCTGGCCGAAGCCCCACTGCGGCCCCAGCATCGCCAGCGCCGACTGCACGTCGACGCGGGGGTCGCCCGAGTGCACGTAGAGCGGGTACGGGGCGGCCGGCGGCATCCCGGGGTGCAGCTTGCCGTCCACCAGCAGGCCCCACACCTGCTCGAACGGAACCTGCCCGACGAGCTCCTCGATGTCGACGCCGCGGTAGCGCAGCGACCCACCCGCGCGGTCGGGCTCGGCGATCTCGGTGGCAAAGGCGACTACGCCTTCGAGGCCTGACTGAACTTCTGCGGTGGCGCTCATTGATCGTGCTCCTGGCGGCGGGTCTCTGAAGTCTGTTCGCCAGAAGGCTATAGGCTCTGTGCTCGGTGTCTGAGCTCATGTTCCGCTCCGCGGAGGAGCTGGCCGCGCTGGTCCGCTCCGGGCAGCTGAGCGCGCGAGAGCTCGTGGGAGAGTCGCTCGTACAGATCGATCGCCTCCAGCCGCGGCTGAACGCCTTTGCCCATGTCGCGCACGATGCCGCACTCGCCGTGGCCGGGAGCATCGCCCCCGGCGATCCGCGGCCGTTCGCCGGCGTCCCGATCGCGATCAAGGACAACCGGCCCGTGGCGGGGATGCCGCTGAGGATGGGCAGTGACCTGTTCGGCGACTTCGTGCCCCGCCACGATGCCTTTCTGGTGGCGCGCCTGCGGCGGGCCGGCTTCGTGATCGTGGGCAAGACGACGCTGCCGGAGATGGGGATCCTGCCCACCACCGAGTCGCGTCGCTTCGGCCCCACGCGCAATCCCTGGGACACGGCGCGGACCCCCGGTGGCTCCAGCGGCGGGTCGGCGGCGGCGGTGGCGGCGGGAATGGTCCCGATCGCCCACGGCAACGACGGCGGCGGCTCGACGCGGATCCCGGCCGCCTGCTGCGGGCTCGTCGGGCTGAAGGGTTCCCGCGGTCGCGTCTCGGTGGGACCCGACGCTGGTGAGAGCTTCCTGGCCGTCGACGGCGTGCTCACGCGCTCGGTGGCCGACAGCGCCAGCGTGCTCGACGTGCTGTCCGGATACGAGGCCGGTGACGCGACCTGGGCCCCACCCCCTCTCCAGCCGTTCGCTCTGACGGCCGAGCGCCGGCCGGGGCGGCTGCGGATCGGCTTCACGCTCGCCCCGCCGCTGGCCGGGGCCGAGCTTCACCCTGAGTGCGAGCGCGCCGCGCGGGAGGCGGCGAGCCTGCTGGAGTCCCTCGGCCACGAGGTGCAGGAGATCGAGTCGCCGTGGCCCCGGGAGGACCTGCTGCCCGACTTCACCCGCGCCTTTGGCCCGATGGTGTCGATGACGACGCTGGCCGGGGGGCGGATTGGGGGGCGGGAGCCGGTGGCGAAGGACGTCGAGCCGCTGACGTGGGAGATGTGGGAGCGGGCGCGCTCCCAGGACGCGCTCACCCTCCTGGCCGCACAGGCCCGCCTGGCGACGGTGGCCCGGACGATTGTCGCGCGGCTGGCGGAGTTCGATGCGGTGCTGACGCCCGCGCTGGCGCGCCGCCCCGTGGCCATCGGCGAGATCCACGGCCGGGGACCGGACCCGTGGGGCCACTACCGCCGCTCGGGCTTCTTCACGCCCTACACCGCGATCGTCAACGTCACCGGTCTGCCGGCGATTGCGCTGCCGCTCTACCACGGCGAGGACGGTCTGCCCAGCGGGGTGCAGCTGATCGGTCGGGCGGTCGCCGAGGGGCCGCTGCTGGCGCTGGCGCGTCAGCTGGAGGAGGCCCTGCCCTGGGCCGGCCGGCGCCCGGCGCCGATGGGGGCATAGGAGTCGGGCGTCAGAGCGGGCCCCGGCTCAGGCCACCCCCAGCACCGCCCGCATCGTCCGGGGCTTAACGCCGAGGCTCTCGGCATCGGCGCTGCTCCGCGCGGAGATCATCGGGATCTCCATCAGCTGCGCCTCGTCCCAGGTGGCGAACGCCGTCGGGCCGGCCAGCAGCTCCACCAGGTTCAGCGTCCGCCGCACGACGGGCGCCGGCACCGAGACGATCGGCCGCCGGCGGCGGCCGAAGGAGTGCAGCGCAACCTCGACGATGTCACGGTGGGTCAGCGTCTCGGGGCCCGCGAGCTCATAGCGCGCGCCGCTCGACTGCTCGGCATGACTGCCCCTGGGCAGCGCCGCCAGCACGCATTCGGCCACGTCCTCGGCCCACATCGGCTGAAACGGAGCCCGGCCGGAGCCAGGGATCGGCATCACCGGCAGCAGCGACAGGCGGCGCAGCAGCGTCAGGTAGACGTCGTTGGGGGAGTAGATGATGGAGGGGGCGAAGATCGTGTGGGTCAGCGAGGACTCCACCACCGCCCGCTCGGCCACCGCCTTGGCCCGCAGCAGCCGGGCATCGCTGCGGGTGGAGGCGCCCAGCACCGAGAAGAACACGAAGCGGCTGACGCCGGCCCGCTCGGCGGCTCGGACCAGCCGCCACGTGGCCACTCCGGCCAGCTCCTCGATCGAACCCCCCGGCTGGTCGCGGATCACCGAGGCCAGGTGCACCACGGTGTCCACGCCGCGCAGGGCGTGGCGGAAGGAGAGGTGGTCGGAGAGGTCCCCGAGGGCGATCTGGACCCGCACCCGCTCGCTGCCCAAGCGCCTCGGGTCCCTCACCAGGCAGCGCAGCGGCACCCCCGCGGCCGTCAGGCGGCGCAGTAGGGGGAGGCCGACCGTGCCCGTGGCGCCCGTCAGCAGCAGCACGGTGGGAGCGTAGCGGCGGCACATCACGGGAGGTCACGGCGACCGGGCGGTACGCTTTCGTAGAATGACCGCCTCCCGGCCCCGAGACTGAGAGACGGAAGAGACTTATGGCCTACGTGATCGCGGAGCCCTGCATCGGTACGAAGGACAACTCGTGCGTGGAGGTCTGTCCGGTCGACTGCATTCATCCCACTCCCGACGAGCCCGGCTACGACACGGCCGAGATGCTCTACATCGATCCTGAGGAGTGCATCGACTGCGATGCCTGCGTGGAGGCCTGCCCGGTGGACGCCTGCTTCGCCGAGGACCAGCTCCCGGAGGAGTGGACGAAGTACGCGCAGATCAACGTCGACTACTACGCCAAGAGCTGAGCGGGTGATCGGACCCACGTTCTTCGATCTGAGCGATCAAGTCCGCAGAGGAAGCTCATCACGGTGCTTTGGAGACTCGACGGCTTCAACAAGACCGTTGGGCGCCCACGCGCTCGCCACCAGGTCCGGGGCCATATCTCCCGCACGTAGGAGTTAGGAACGAGAACGCGAGTGCGTCCCAGTTCAGCGTCCCCACTGGAGGTGATCGACCCCTCCGCCTGCGCTGATCAGAAGTCTTAGGCCGCGGAGACAGCGCCGCGTACACCAGGAGCTGGGAAGCGAGCGCTGAGCTCTTGTACTTCGCCCCGAATCCGGTCGAGTGCCTCGTCGTCGCCCGCCACCGCGGCGGTGATGCCCTGGTCCATCCAGGTAGCTAACGTCGTCATCTCCTCACGTCCCATGCCACGGGTCGTCGCCGCAGGAGTACCAATGCGCAGGCCCGACGGATCAAACGGCTTACGAGTATCGAATGGGATAGCGTTCGCATTTGTGACAATGCCCGCACGGTCCAGTGCTACTGCGGCCGGCTTGCCGCTGATTCCCTTGGAAGTCAGGTCGATGAGGATCAGGTGGTTATCAGTTCCTCCCGAAACAAGATCGAAGCCGTTCTCGATGAGCGCTTCAGCAAGAGAGTTGGCGTTCTCTACGACCGCGTGAGCGTAAGTTCTGAAGTCAGGCCGGGATGCCTCATGAAGGGCGACTGCGATTGCAGCCGTCTGGTTCTGATGCGGGCCGCCTTGAAGGCCCGGGAATACTGCCCGGTCGAGGGCGGAGGAAAGTTCTGCGCGGCTCATGAGCAGCGCGCCACGCGGGCCTCTCAAGGTCTTGTGGGTCGTCGTCATGATGACGTCGGCGTACGGGACAGGCGAAGGATGAGCTCCGCCGGCAACGAGACCCGCGATATGGCACATATCCGCCACGAGCAGCGAGTTGCTCTCCCGCGCGATCTCGGCGAACGCAGGGAAATCGATGGTGCGCGGGATCGCCGTGCCGCCGCAGAAGAGAAGCTTCGGACGCTCCCGGAGGGCGATTTCCCGCACCTCATCCATGTCCATGATGCCGGTATCCTTCCGCACGCCGTAATGGACGGCGTCGAACCACTTCCCGGTCGCAGAGACGCTCCAGCCGTGGGTCAGGTGGCCCCCAGCGAGCAATGACATGCCCATGACCTTCTCGCCGGGCTTTAGAAACGCGAGATATATAGCGAGGTTCGCGGGCGAACCCGAGTGCGGCTGTACGTTTGCATGATCAACGCCGAAGAGCGCTCTCGCACGGTCGATCGCAAGCTGCTCGACCTGGTCAATGAAAAAATTGCCCTCGTAATAACGGCGTCCGGGGTAACCCTCCGAATACTTGTTGACGAGGACTGTCCCGGTCGCGGCGAGTACAGCCTCAGACGTGTGGTTCTCGCTCGGGATCAGGCAGATCGTCTCCGCCTGGCGCCGCTCCTCGGCTGCGAGGAGCTCAGCGAGATCGGGGTCTGTCTCGCGGACTGTGCTACTCATTGAGCCTACTCTAACAAGCAGTCAGGAGCCCGGCCGGAGCGTTGCCGCCCGAGCGCTCTGGCAAACGGGTTGCCGGTCAGTCGATTAGGCCATCGGCAATGACATGCCGACTGCCGCCGGCGGTGCGGGGGCAGCGGCAGGCGCCGGTTCCTGCATCACCGGGAGCTCCACCGGCGTCAGCGCGATCAGCCCGCGCGCGGCCTGATGGAGCGCCTGGGCGGCCGGATCGTCGGGATCGGCCAGCACCAGTGGCGTGCCCGCGTCGGACTGCTCGCGCAGCGCCATCGTCAGCGGTACCTTGCCCAGCAGCGGCACCTCCAGCTCCTCCGCCAGCAGCTGGCCGCCGCCCTCGCCGAAGATCTGGAAGCGCTCCCCGGACGGGGTAACGAAGCCCGACATGTTCTCGATCACCCCGGCGATCTCCAGCTTCAGCTTGCCGGCCATCTCGGCCGAGCGACGAGCTACCTTCTGGGCGACGGGCTGGGGCGTCGTGACGATCAGGAACTTGGCCTGGGGCAACAGCTGAGCCAGCGTCATCGACACGTCTCCGGTACCGGGCGGAAGGTCGATCAGCAGGTAGTCCAGCGCACCCCACTCGACGTCCTCCAGGAACTGCGTCAGTGCCTTGTGGAGCATCGGGCCGCGCCACACCACCGCGGCGTCCTGCTCGACGAAGAAGCCGATCGACATCACCGCGATGCCATCGTGGGCCCGCAGTGGGATCAGCTTGCGCTCGCCGCTGACGCGGGGGCGCTCGCCACCGAGGCCGAGCATTCGTGGCTGCGAGTACCCCCATACGTCGGCATCGAGCACGCCGACGCGCCGGCCCTGGGCCGCCAGCGAGGCGGCCAGGTTGGCGGTGACGCTGGACTTGCCCACGCCGCCCTTGCCCGACCCCACGCAGATCACGTTCTTGACCTGGGCCAGCGCGCCCTCAGGCAGCGAGCCGCGACCGAGCTTGCGGGACAGCCCCGCTTTCTCCCGGTCGGAGAGGACGTCGAAGCTGACGTTGACGCCCGAGATTCCCTCCAGCTCGCGGACGGCCTGGGCCACGCCGGTCTGGAAGTGGCTGCGAATCGGGCACCCGGCCGTGGTCAGGGAAACCATCACGTCGACGACACCGTTGTCGTGGATGTCGACGGAGCGGACCATCTCCAACTCGACGATGTCGCGGCGGAGCTCTGGGTCGATGACGGCGCGCAGCGCCTGCATCACTTGATCTCTGGTGGGCATGGACCCATTCTGGCAGACGTGTCCTGCCGCGCCCGATGTAAAGACCGACGGGGCGCCACTTGCGTGACGCCCCGGCGGTTGAGGGAGGAGAGGTGCTGCATTCGCCGGCGAGATATGAGGCCGGCGAACCCTTCCCGCGGTGCGGCGCTCTCCCGGGCGCCGGCGCGGGGTAAGTGGTTGCTACAGCGCGCTGGTCAGACGGCCCTGCGCGTCGGAGACGATCTTCTCTACGCGGGAGCTGACATGACCCGACTGGCGCTCCAGGTCCTTGCGCGCCGAGGTCACCTCACGCTGCAGGCGGCGGCGGTTCTGGCGCACCGAGCGCTCGACGCGGGTACGCCGCTGGCGCAGCTCGCGCTCGAACCGGGTCCGGGTCTTGCGCATCTGGCGCTCGAAGCGATTGCGCGCGGTGGCGCCGCGACGCTCGTAGCGCTTGAGCTCACGCTCCAGGCTGGAGCGGGTGCGGTACTTGGTGGCAAAGCCCTTGGCCGTCGAGACGAGGTTGTCCCGCGCCAGCAGGCTGGCGCCCACGGGGACGAGGACCGCGCGCTCGGCGAGCACCTGAACCTGCTCGACGGAGGTCTTGGGCTGGGTGCTGGTCGCACGCGAAGCGCTCGAGCGCGACGCGGAGCTTGTCGTGGCCCGGCTGGCGCGCTTGGCGGCCGTCGCCGGCTTGCGGGTCGCGGCCGTCTTGCGGGCGGCAGGCTTGCTGGTGCCCGTGTTGCTGCTGCTGGTGGTTGCCATCTCTCTCTCGTTTGTTCGCTTTGAGTCTGTCCTGCTCGGCGGATTCTCACCGAACACACGTTTGTACCCCAGCTGCGAGGAGGCGTTACAGGCGGCGGGGATCAGACGTCGGTGGCCACCGGCAGCGCCGTCTGATCATCTGGCCGGGTGCGGGCCAGCCAGGCGTTCGGGTCGTCCAGCTCGGCCAGCGAAGGCAGCGCCTCCGGGCCAGAGAACACGTGGCGGAGCGCGTCGGGGCCACCCTCCCGCACCACCGCATCGCAGAATCGTTTTCCGCGCTCGTACTGCTTGAGCTTCAGCTCCAGGCCCAGCAGGCGCGCCAGTATCCGGGACAGCGCCGACTGCGACTTCCGCCGCCGGTCGAGCGCCTCGCGCAGCTTGGGCAGCGAAGGCAGCAGGTCGGGTGCCACCGCGTCCATCACATGCTCGGCATGGCCCTCGATCACGGCCATCACCGCCTGCACGCGGTCGAGGGTCTGACGTTCGGCGCTGCTGGTCACCACTGAGATCAGATCGCCGCTGCGCAGTGCCGTCGCCATCCGCCGTGCCTCCGCGCGGCTGGGCACGCGCAGCTTGCGCGGCGCATCGACTCGCAGCTCCGCTTGTGCCAGCAGCTCGCGCACAAGGCCGGCGACGTGGCCGTGCAGCCAGGGAACGCCGGCGAACTGGACGGCGTGGGTGACCTCGTGCAGGGCCACCCAGGTCAAGAACTCGCCCTCCTCGGCGCCAAAGGCCTCGACGGCTTGGCCCAGATTGGGCAGGACGAACAGCAGCCGTGGCGGCCGGTCCTGCACCGCCTCGTCGAGCATGACCAGCTCGTACTGGCCGAGCACCCGCTGGCCCAGGTAGCCGAGGACGACCCCTACCTCCAGGCTCAGCACCACGCCGATGCCGAGCTGCATCGCCGGGCGCAGCGGACCGAGGCCCTTGCCCGCACGCTCCAGGACCGGATCCAGCAGCGCGCGCATGGAGCCGATGTTGCTTCTCACCCACTCGCGGCGGGAGATTCCCTCCGGCTCGGGCAGCGCGCGCGCCGGCTCCAGCCCCGTGTAGGCGCTCACGCGGCGCTCGGACAGGGCCGCCAGTGGGCGCAGGTCGGTGCGCGGAGGGCGGGCATCGCCGGTGCCGGCCACGTAGCCGGCGATCCGCTCGGCGAGGATCCAGTCGATCACGATGGGATCTGCTCCAGCCGGCGCAGGGCCTCCTGCGTGCGGGCGGCGACCACGGGAGAGCTCGGGATGGTGTCAAGTGGTGCCCCCAGCGGCTCCGGGCAGTGGGGGAAGCTGACCACGCCGCCGGCCTCGCGGACGATCAACTGGCCAGCGGCGGCGTCAACACCGCGGCAACGGCGCAGCGACACCATGCCGTCAAAGCGCGCGCCCGCCACCTGACACAGCGAGGACGCGATCGTGCCGAGCGCTCGCAGCCTGTAGGCGCTCTCCTGGAGGGCGTCGATCGAGCTCGCCACCCAGCGCGGGTCGGCGGACTCGATGCCCAGCACCTCCAGCCGTCCGTCGCGCTCGCGCCGCTCGGGGACGGCAGGGTCCAGGCGGGTGCCGTTCAGCCACGCGCCCTCCTCGCGGCGGGCCCACCACTCTTCGCGAGGTCCGAAGTCGTAGACGTAGGCGAAGACCACGTCGGCCATCGTCTCGCCGTCGGCCACCGCCACCGACAGCGCATGGTGCGGCAGGCTGCGCTTGGCGTTCAGGGAGCCGTCGATGGGATCGATGATGACCCGGACGCCGCTGTCCCCGTAGTCGATCTCGCCGCGCTCCTCGGAGAGCGCGAGGAACCTGTGGCCCTGCTGGCTGAGGGTGTCGAGCTCGTCGAACACGAGACGCTCCGCCGCGTCATCGATCACGAGCGTCCGGTCCCCACCCTGCCCCATCGAGCCCGTCTCCCGCACCCGCTCGGCCCTGCTCGGCACGTCGTGAAGCATCTGCCGCAGGCCTTCGACCGCGTGGCGGCAGCTCGTCAGCCAATCCGCCTGCAGCGCCGTGCTGGTGGAGCTCATTTCCCTACCTATCCTGTCAGACGTCGTGATCGGCACCGACGGTCCTCCTCTCGCCTGGCGGCAGGCCCTCACGCATCGGGAGGGGCCGCTGCTGATCCTGGGCGGCCCGGGAACGGGCAAGAGCGCCCTGATCGCCGCCCGTTTCCTGTGGCTCACCCAGCAGGGCTGCCGCCCGGAGCGGCTCGCGGTGCTGGCTCCCTCGGACGCGCGCACCGATGCGCTGCGCGCACGTCTGGAGGCAGATCTGCCGGGCGGCTACGAGACGCTGCACGCGCTCACCCCTGTGGGACTCGCGCGACTGATCCTGGAGGGCCTGAGCGGCTCCGGCGGGCCGACCCTGCCGACACTGAGCCGCGGCGACCGCTTGGCGATGCTCGTCGAGCGGATCGACGAGCTGCCGCTGGCCCACCACGACATCGGGGGCAGCGCCACGACGATGCTCGGCGGCTTCATCCGGCGGATCGACGCGCTGAAGGCCGAGCTGATCGACGCCGAGGACTACGCGAGCTATGCCGCTGCCCTGCGGGAAAAAGGCGAGGACCGGCACCGGACCGTGCTCGAGCAGGAGTTCGCCGACATCTTCGGTGCCCATGAGCGGATGCTGGCCGAGGCCGGCGCCCGTGACGAAGGCGATCTTCTGCGCGACGCGCTGCGGCTGGTGGGCCGTCGGCCCGAGCTCTCCCGGCACTTCGACACCGTGCTGATCGACGACGCCCAGGAGCTCGATCTGGCCGCCGCCCGGCTGGCGCGGGAGCTGGCCGGGGAGCGGCTGACCGCTGCGGGCGACCCGGCCCAGGCCCTGCGGCGCTTCCGAGGAGCTGGGGGTGCGGCCATCGTCTCCCTACGTGAACAGTGGAGCACTGTGGTGACGCTGCCGCGCTCGCGGCGCTGCCCCTCCCGCGTGCTGGCGGTGGCGCGCGGGATCCTGCCCTCAGAGGCGGCGGAGGTCACGGCGGCGGGCCCCGGGGGGGAGGTCTGCTTCTGGCGCTGCGCGGGGGATCGGGCGCAGGCGCAGGCGGTGGCCGCCGACGTGGAGCGACTGATCGTGCGGGAGGGGGTCGATCTTGGGGAAATCGCGGTGATCGTGCCGGCGATGACAAGGGAGGGGCAGGCCGTGACGGTCGCGCTCCAGGAGCGCGCGGTGGCGCACCGGCTGGTGGGGGAGGCGGTCTTCTTCCAGCAGGCGGAGATCCGCGACCTGCTGGCGTGGCTGCGGCTGCTGGCCGACGCCTCCGACGCCCCGGCCGTGGTCCGGGCACTGGCGCGGCCGCCGATCGAGCTGCGCTCGGTTGACATTGCCCGCTGCACGCAGATTGCGCGGCGGCGCAAGCTGGACATGGTGGCTGCCCTGGCGGCCGCCACCGAGTCTCCGCAGGTGCCCCCGGAGGCTCGCGAGCGGATCCGGAGGTTCCTGAAGCTCTACCGCTCGGCGGTGGCGGCGATCGACACGACGCGCCCGGACCTCTACGTGCACCGGCTGATCGACCGCCTGGGCCTCCGCCGCCAGCAGCTATTCGCCGCTCACCCGGACGTGGTGCAGCGGCTGCGGGCGCTCGCCGAGTTCGGTGAGCTGGCCGCCGCCTACGTGCGGCGCCGACCGCAGGCGACGCCGAGGGAGTTCGCGCGGTCGATCAGCGCGGTGGCCGACTTCGGACTGCGTGAGCAGGAGGAGCCGCAGCTGAGCGGCGCCGATGCCGTCCAGGTGCTCACCCTGGAGGCAGCGGGCGGCCTTCAAGTCGACCACGTCTACGTCCTGGGGCTGACCGCGGGCCTGAGAGGACCTGCCCCCGAGCCGATCCCGGATGCGCTGCTGGGGGAGTCGCTGGCCGCCGACGACGAGGAGAACCGGCGGCGGACGCTGGCCCAGGCGCTGTACGTGGCCGTGACGCGCGCTCGCCGGCGCGCGGTGCTCTGCCATTCTGCCGCCGGCGAGCGGGCCGCCATCGTCGACGCCTGTCCCCCGGTGGAGCAGGCCCGGCTGGCGACGGGCCTGAAGTGGGTGATCAAGGAGGAGGAGCTGTTTGGCCCCGCGGAGACGCTCCACTCCACCTACCGGCTGCTGCGCGACGAGCTGTTGGAGGGGACGATGCGCGCTGCCGGCCGTCTGGGCGAGCTGCGCTTCGACACCGACCTCGACGTCACCCACGCGGTGGTGCGATATCTGGAGCTGCTGAAGGTCGGAGCGTTGATCGCGCGGCCGGAGGGACAGGGCGTGGAAGAGGCGTTGCGAGATGTCAACGCTCGCATCCTGCAGGCGGTCACGGCCGAGCAGCGGGAGGTTTTCACCTCCTCGGCGCTCGACGAGTACCTGCTCGACGCCGAACGCGATGTCCGGCGTCGCGCTCAGGCGGTGGCCGCGCGCGACGAGCCCTCGCTGGCGCCGTTCCTGCCGCGCCGCGGCGAGGGAGTGATGCTGTCGGCCTCGGACATCGACACCTACCGGACGTGCCCGCTGAAGTACAAGTTCGCCAGGGTCTTCCGGATTCCGCAGGAGCCGACGATCCACCAGCGCTTCGGGATCCTCGTGCACCAGGTCCTGGAGCGCTTCCACGCCGCGGAGGGCACCCCAGGGACGCTGCCCCAGCTGCTCGGCCTCCTGGACGCTGGGTGGCGGCGGGGCGGCTTCGGTGACTCCGAGGAGGAGCGCCAGCTGCGCGGCAAGGCCGCCACGGCGCTGACTCGCTACCACGAGCGCTTCCAGTCCGAGGACAGCGAGCCGGTTTGGTTCGAGCGGCAGTTCACGTTCAAGCTGGGGCCGCACCTGCTGCGCGGGCGGGTCGACCGTGTCGACCGTCTCCCCGGCGGCCAGTATGAGCTGATCGACTACAAGACCGGGCGGCCGAAGAGCGCCTCCCAGCTGGTCGACGACGTGCAGCTGTCGCTCTACGCGGTAGGGGCGCGCGAGGCGTGGCAGCTCGATGCCTCCCGGCAGGCCTATCACTATCTGCTGGACGACCAGAAGGTGAGCGTGCCCGCCGAGGACGGCGACCGCGGCGAGTGGATCACCACCGTGGCGATGGAGGTGGCGGAGGGCATCCTCTCCCAGGGCTTTGAACCCACGCCCTCCTACCCCGCCTGCTCCATCTGCGACTACCGGCTGGTGTGCCCGGCGGCGGAGCGGTGACTCGCGCTCACAGCGGGCCGGCGCTGCGGCGCTGGGGCCCCGGTTCGTCGTCGCCGCGCTGGCGCAGGAAGCGCTGCAGGTCCCGGGCGATCGTCTCGCCTGAGGGCAGCGGCCCGGGCTCTTCGGGGGTCTCGCTGCTGAGCGCCTGCTCCAGGCGCTCGACGAATGCCTGCACGTCCGGGTCCGACTGCACGGCCAGGTTGACCTGCCGCTCGTAGTCGGCGGCCGCGGCCTCCAGGTCGCTGGCGTCGACCGCGACGCCGAGGAGGCCCTCGAGCTTGCGCACGAGCGCCAGCGCCGCCTTGGGATTGGGGGTGGCGGCGATGTAGTGCGGCACCGCCGCCCACAGGCTCGTCGAAGGCAGGCCCGCCTGCTGGCAGGCGGCGTGCAGCACTCCGACGATCCCGGTGGGCCCCTCGTAGGAGGAGTTGGCCAGGCCCAGGCGGGCGACCAGCGTGGGGTCGGAGGTGAGGCCGGTGACCGAGATCGGCCGCGAGTGCGGAACGTCGGCCAGGAGCGCTCCGAGCGTGACGACCAGCTGAATGCTCATCGCCTCGGCGATCTCCACGATCAGCTGGCTGAAGCCGCGCCAGCGAAACGACGGCTCGGCGCCGGCCAGCAGGATCAGGTCCCGGGGCGCGCGCGGGACCCGCGTCTCGTAGAGCTCGACCGCCGGCCACACGAGCTCCCGCGTCTGACCGTCGACGAGGTTGATCTTCGGCCGCGTGGCCTGGAAGTCGTAGTACTCCTCGGGATCGATCGTCGCGAAGCGCTGGGCTCCGAGTGCGCCGCCAACGAAGGTGATCGCCGTGGAGGCGGCATCCGAGGCGTCGTTCCAGCCCTTGAAGGCACAGACCAGGGCAGGAGCGCGCAGACCATCGGGGCGGTAGTCCCATTGCAATGGCTGCATCCGGTTCACGGTACATCATGGTCCGATGGCTTCTGGGCAGACGATCAGCGTGCTGAGACCGGGCGCGCCGGTGGAGGGGGTGTTCGCGTGTACGCGCAAGGATCGCCTCACCACCCGCACCGGCTCTGCCTATCTGGCCCTCGAGCTGCGCGACAGCACAGGCACGGTGCCGGCGCGCGCGTTCCGCGACGCGGACGCGCTGGCGGGCGGATTCGAACGGGGGGACCTCGTGCGCGTGAGGGGGATGGTGGAGCGCTTCCGCGAGGAGCTGGTGGTGGAGGTTTCCAGCATCACGCGTGCGGACGCCGGCACCGAGGCTGCCGATCCGGCCCGGTTCCTGCCCAGCGCCTACCGTGACCTCGACGAGCTGGAGGGCTTTCTGGAGCATTTGGTCACCGAGGTCTACGACCGCTCCTACCGGGCGCTGCTGGATGCGCTCCTGGCCGACGGCGAGCTGCGGGCGGCCTGGCGCCGGGCGCCCTGCTCTCGCGGTGGGCACCACGCCTACCTCGGGGGGCTGCTGGAGCACACCGTCGCGGTGGCGACGCTCGCGCACGAGCTGTGCGGGCTGCACCCCCGGCTGAACTCCGATCTGCTGCTGACCGCGGCGATCACCCACGACCTGGGGCGCACGCGCGAGTTCACCTTCGGCGCCGAGATCGGTCTGACTGAGGAGGGGCGCCTGCTCGGACACCTCGTGATCGGCGAGCGCCTCATCTCAGAGCGTGCCGAAGCGCTGGACGAGGGGCGGCGGTTGGCCCTGCTGCACTGCGTGCTCTGCCACCACGGGGCGGGTACGGCGCCCGGCGGGCGCTTTGGCTCGGCCGAGGCCGTGGCGCTGTACCGCCTGAACGCGCTCGACGCCGGGGTCAAGGATGTATTGGAGCACGGGCTCGGCGCCCGGCCGGGACGCTAGCGCCGGGGGCCTCAGCGCCAGGTGAATGAGGCCGGTGCGGCCGCGGGCCAGGTCGTCGTAGCAGAGGAGGACACCGCGCCATCGGCGCAGCTGCATCTCCTGCGTGTCTTGCCCGCGCCCAATTCGAGCCGTCCCTTTCGTCGCGACCCAGCCCGGTCCCCATCCGAGACGCACCAGACGGGGCCGCTCCGCTACCTGAGGCCTACCATCCCGCCCGGCGCGGCACGGGCCTGGTGGCCCATCCAGTCTTCAAAACTGGCAGGGCCGGGCAACCCCCGGCTTGGAAGGTTCGATTCCTTCGCCGCGTCGTTGCTGCAAATCAGGTTTTTTATGTAACCGTTCAGTCGTCGGGGCCCGGGGCAGGGATTCCTGCTTGGTGCAGCGAATCTTGCGGCTATGGACCGTGTGGAGGCGGAGGCGATCTATGACTCGGGGCGTGAGGTGTGTGTCGAGTTCATC
>JALYYW010000128.1 GCA_030946085.1 Actinomycetota bacterium | reverse complement strand
CTGCGTGAGCGCGGGCGCGGCTCTGGTCGCAGGCCGGGGGGCTCGAAGCCGTGCCGCGGCCATTATCGGTGGCGTGCTTGTCTGCGCAGGCGCGCTGGCCACGCGCTGGAGCGTCTTCGAGGCCGGGCGCAACTCGGCCGCTGACCCGCACTACGTGGTGGCACCCCAGCGCGAGCGCGTTGCGCGCGACTCGTGACGCGCGGCTAGGCCGGGCAGCACAGGCTCGGCTGCGTTGACCGCCATCCCGACCGCCTGCGCCTGGCCGAGCAGATCGGCGCCACCCCGATCGATGACTCCAAGCAGTCTCCGGTGGAGTTCGTCAATGAGCACACGGCCGGCGAGGGCGCGGCGCGAGGGGTCGAAGCCGTCGGCTGGCAGGCCCACGACCCTCAGGGTCACGAAGTGCCCAACTCGACCATGAATGACCTCGTCGCCTCGGTCAGGGCGGGCGGGAAGATCGGAGTGGTAGGCGTGTTCGTGCCCGAGGATCCCCAGAGCCCCGACGAGCTCATGAAGGAAGGCAAGATCGCCCCCTCGTGGGGGGTCTCCCACCATCTCTCGCTCGATGAGGGACCCGGCGCCTACGGGCACTTCGACGCGCGCGACGACGGCTGGACAAAGGTCGTCCTGCATCCCGATGGCCGCTGAGCGCGTGGTCGGGCGCGGATCGTCGTGGCCGTGTGACGCGGTCACAGTCTGGGCGGCGCCGGAGTGGGTAGGTTCCAAGCAGACTGTTGATCGAGAAGGAGACAAGCTTGACTGAGAACGAACGCACCGCCGGTGGACTGGTCGGCAAGGTGGTGGGCAAGGCCAAGCAGGCCTTGGGCGGTGCCACCGACGATGCCGATCTGACCCAGGAGGGGCGCCTGCAGCAGGCCCAGGCCGAGACGGAGCTACAGGCAGGCGCTCAGGCTGCCGAGGCCCACGCGCGTGAGCAGGCGGCGCTTGAGCATGACCGGCAGGTCCAGGTAGAGGCTGAGCGTGATCAGCTCCGGAACGAGGTCGCCGCCGATCTCCGCGACGAGCAGATCGAAGGCGACCGCCAGGCAGAGCAGGCCAGCGCAGTGGCGCAGGCCGAGCAGGAGCGCAGTGCTGCCGACGCCGAGCAGGCCGGTGAGCAAGCTCGAGCCGAGCAGACCGTGGAGGGCGCCGAGCGCTCGCGGGTCGCCGCGGCGCAGGAGGCTAACCGTCTGGAGCGGGAGGCCAGCGCCGCCGAACGGCGGGCCGAGGACCTCGACTCCGGGACGCAGCGATGAGCCTGCGCGGGAGGACAAGCGGAGCCATCAATGGCTACCTCAAGCTGCTGCGCTGGCCCGCCGACCGGATCGTCGGCCTGCTACCGGGCAAGAGCACCGGGCCAAGCGCGGCGACCCGCGTGGTCGTGGACCGAGTCGACGCCGCTGCGCGTTCCGGACTGGCCTCGACGATCGGCGATGACACCCTGACCGAGGACGCCCAGCGCCGCCAAGCCGCTGCGCAGGAGCGCGACCGGGCATTGGACCTGCGTCGCCGGGCCGAGGCCCAGGCGGCCGAGGCCGACACTCGCGTGCAGGAGGGCAATCGCCAGGCGGCGCAGCGCCGCAAGCGAGCCGACAAGCAGGCCCAGGAGCGCCGGCGGACCGCGGCCAACAAGGAGCGGGCGCGGACCCGACGCGCGGCTGCGGCCGAGAGTAAGCGCACCGAGGTCAACCGGCGGCAAGAGGCGGAGGTGGAGGAGCGCATCGAGTCTGAGACGGCCCGTGAGCGCCTGCCCGCGGTCGAGGAGCAGGCGCAGGCCCTGCAGGAGCGTGAGCAGGCGGCCCGGCAGGCTTCAAACGCCGAGCGCCTGGGCGAGGCGGCGGCTCGGGCCAAGGCCGAGCGCAAGGACGAGCCCCCCGCCGCCGCGGGGTAGCTTGTGGGCATGTCAGCGACCCAAACAATGCAGGTCAGCCTCGAGGTTCCCCAGCCGGGCGAAGCTCCGACTCCGGTCGTACCCGACGCGCCTGTGACCCCGATCGATCCCGATCCGGGAACGCCGGCCAGCCCCCAGCGGCCCGGCTTCGTTCCGCCGCCCGACGAGCCGGCCACCCCCATCGACCCCGATCCCGGGCCAGATCCCGATCCCTCGCCTGATCCGGCGACCGCCCCTGACCCCGAGCCGGCGCCCGAGCCCGGGCCAGCGCCGGAGCCTGGACCGACTCCCTAGGGTCTAGATCTGCTCGTGCACGCCGATCGACCGCTCGAGCTGGTCCTCGGCGTCGCCGCGGCGGCCGCGGCGATCCTCCAGCAGCGCCCCGGCGATAGCGTCGAGCTTGGTCTGGACGGCGCGCTCCGCGCGCAGCTCGGCGTTCTTGAGCACGGCGACCAGGATCAGGGTGAGGGCCGACATAGCTCCGGCCGCCGCCGCCTCGAAGCGGTCATCGGCGCCTAGTACGAGTCCCCCGGCCCAGACCAGGGTCAGCAACCCGCAAGCCACGAAGAAGAGCGGCGAGCTGGCCAAGAATGAGGCCCGCTGGGAGAAGCGGTCGAAGGGACCACGATGGTCCTGCGTACGGTCGGCGGGATGCTCGAGCGTGCGCACCAGGCCGGTACGGGTTGCCTGCATGCGGCTGCGCGAGCCGGCGTGCTCGCTATCACGCAGAGTTCTTGGCTGGGGCATGGCAGCTAGAACTAGCAGGCCCCCCTGGCGATTCGTGTGTGCTACTGCACAGCTGTAGAACGGGCGCGGTGATAGGCCAGGGAGGCGATTGGGGGTCGCTCACCGACAGCCACTGCGACCACGCGGCCGTCCTCCCAGGGACGCAGGTAAGCCCCGCCGATAACGTCGCGCCCCTCAGGCAGGCGCCGCTCCACGGCAGCCAGCACGGCGTAGGCCATTTCGCCCAGGGCACGCAGCGGCTGGTGACGGTTCTGGCGGGTGCCGAGGTCGCACTCAGCCAGCGCGTCCAAGCCCTCGCGCTGCAGCGCATCGATGAGCACGGCTATCTCGACGCCGTAACCCACTGGGAAGGGCACCGCCTCCAGGAGCTCTCGACGGGCCGCGAACTCTCCGGCGAGGGGCTGAGCGAATCCAGCCAGGCGCGGCACGTGGAGGTTGAGCAGCGGACGTGCCATGAGCTCGGTGACGCGGCCACCTTCGTGGGCCAGCGGGCCACCACCGGTCATCAGTGGACGTTCGAAGGCACCCTTGACCAGGCGCAGGGCCGGATCACGCAGCAGCGGTCCGAGCAGGCCGGCCAGGTGGCCGGGGTCCGGATCGGCGGTGTCCCCATCCAGGAAGGCGACAACATCCCCCTCGGTGATCCACATTGCTCGCCACATCGCGTCGCCCTTGCCCAGCGCCGGACCGTGCTCGCGCGCCACGTCATCCTGTTGGACGACTCGGGCGCCGGCGGCGGCGGCCACCTCGGGGGTGCGGTCGCCAGAGCCGGCATCGATGACCAGCACCTCGTCGACCAGTCCGACGTCAGCTAGAGGAGCGACGGCGCGGCGGAGCACGGCATCGATCGTCGGCGCGCACTCCTTGGTGGGAATGACCACACTGACCGTGGTTGCGCGCTTGCTGGCCACCAGGTCGCCGAGGCTGAAGTCAGCGGCGATGAAGCGGCGGCGCTCGGACCATAGTGAGACCTCCAGGTCGAGCGACAGCCCGCGAGCCGCCCGGCCGCGAACCCGGGCCGAGGTCCGCACCCGCACATCATCGGCGCGCAGGATGGGGACCCCGTGCTCCCTGAGACGGGCGGCGAAGGCCGCATCCTCGAGGGCGGCCAGAGGCTGCAAACCCCCAACGTGGTGGTAGTCCGCTGCAGTTATGCCGATTGAGGCACCGGCGAAATGATGGTGAGCCGCGCTCGGGTCCCCACGTCGGACCCGGGTCAGGCGCTCAGCCGCGTCGCGCTCACGTCGGCGGCGCACGGCATGGGGCAGGGCCTGCAGCTCCGCCGGCTCGAGCTCGATCATCCCGGCGATCGCCCGGGCGCCGTGGCGCAGGTGCTCGAGCTGGCGCTCCAGCCAGTCCGGCGCCGCCTGCGAGTCGGCATCGGTACAGGCGATCAGCCCGTCGGCGCGACCGATGCTCAGCAGGCGGTCGGCCGCCGCCTCCATACCCATCCGTCGGGCCGCCCCCGCACCGCATCCCGGGCCGTGGAGCAGGCGCATCCGCAGGCCGAGCCGGCTGGCAGTGGCTTGGGCGACCGCGCCGGTCGCGTCTCGGCAGGCGTCGAGCACGACGATGGTCTCAAACCGATCCCGCCCGACGGTCTGTGCGCCGAGCGCCTGCAGGCAGGCGCCGATCGACTCCTGCTCATCGCGGGCGGGGACCACGACAACGCTGGTCAGCGCCATGACGCCCCGCTTTCGATCATCTCCCGACCGTGCTCATAGGCGCCGTCATCACGATGGGCCAGCACCCCGACCAGACGCCCATCGCGTCCGTACCAGGCCGTGAATGCCCCCTCGGCGCCGGGCTCGAAGCGCACATCGTCAAAGCCGTCGCCCCAGGCGGCGTACTTGAGCGTGCGCGATCCGATCGACGACCAGAAGCCCGGCACGTCGGACCAGCGCGCCTCGACGCCCGCCGCCGTGCGACCGGCAACCGAGCCATGGCCGAGGGCGTCTCCCCAGTGCTCGACCCGCAGGCGCCGGCCGGCCGTGTCGTTTCGCGCCGCGCACACGTCACCGGCGGCGAGGATGTTGGGTAACGCCGTGCGCATGGCGGCGTCGGCAGGCACGGCGCCGGTTTCAAGCTCGATGCCCGCCAAGGCGGCCAGCTCGGTCCGGGGAGCTACGCCGGTGGCCATGATCACCACGTCGGCGCCGACCGCGCGGTCGGCGGTGTGAACGTGAATCCGCTCGCGGTCGCGCTCGATGCTCTCTACAGCACTGCCCAGCACGAGCCCCACATCGGCCGCGGACAACCAGCGCCTGATCTCCTCGGCCACGCGCTCTCCGAGGCGTCCGGTGTTGGGCGCGGGCTCGTCACTGACCAGAGTCACGGGGTGCTGGAGAGCGCGCAGAGAGGCTGCCACCTCGCAGCCGATGAAGCCCGAGCCGATGACCGTCGCCTCGGTGCCGGTGCGCAGGCGCCGGCGCAGCTCGCGTAGGTCATCCAGCGAACGCAGGACCCGTACGCCGGGGTGATCAGCGCCCGGTACGGGAAGCCTTGTCGGCTCAGATCCCGTGGCCAAAACGCACGTCTGATAGGCCAGCGCCCGGCCGCCCGAGAGGAGCACTTGACGAGCGCTCGAGTCCAGAGAAACCGCCCGGCCGCCGATCAGGTTCACGTCCTGGTCGTCGAGCCAGCTCTCCTCTTCGATTCCCAGCTCGTCCTCAGACATCTCATCGCGTAGCAGCTCCTTGCTCAGGGGCGGGCGGTTGTAGGGCATTCGGCGCTCATCGGCGACGATGGCCACACCACCCACGCCGCCGGCCTGACGGTAGGCGCGCGCCGTGGCCAGACCAGCCGGGCCTCCACCGACGATGACCAGCTGGTAGTCGTTCATCGGCGCTCCAGGACATCGAGCAGGTAATCGGCGCTGTGATCCTCCCGGGTGGGGCGCAGGCATGGCTCCCGACGCAGGCGTGCGTGCACGGCCTCGGCCGTGAAGGGACGCTCGGCCCCCGCAGGGCGCCAGTGCACCGTGACCAGCCGTGCCCCCGGAGCCAGGACAGCCACGATCGTTGCCACGGTGGCTTCGAGGTCAGGCGGCGGAAGGTAGTAAAGGATCTCGGAAGCCACGACCAGGTCGTAGGAGGCCGGCGGGATATCGGCCGGGATGGTGCCCAGGATCACCTGCACCCGGTCCTGACCGGCGAGCCGCCGGCGGGCCAGTTGCACCGCCGACGGCGCAGCGTCGATTGTCGTCAGGGTCTGGCAGCGCGGGGCCAGCGCCGCCGTGAAGATGCCGATCGAGCCCCCGAGCTCCAGCGCGGCGGCAAACGGCCCGGGTCCGCAGGCGGCCAGCGTGGCGGCGTACTTGGCGCGCTCATAGTCCGAGCTGGCATAGCCCCAGGGGTCGGGATCGGCTTGGTAGCGCGATTCGAAGTCGGCGGTCGTCATGTGCCCCATGCGCCGGTCACACCTTCGGTTCGCCCAGAGCGCTCTCCCCGGCCCGGGCCAGCAATGGATCCAGGCGGTGCTGGAGCAGGAAAACCTCGAGGTCACGCCGGGCTCGATCCAGCGTTCCACCACGGGCAAACGGCCGTGA
>JALYYW010000126.1 GCA_030946085.1 Actinomycetota bacterium | reverse complement strand
GGTATGGAGCGGGAGCCGCGACGGCGGCCGGGGCCGATGGAGCTGGAGCGCACGGAAACCTCGTGGTCGGGCGCGGTCACGCCACTGTGTGAACGGGTTGCCTCAGGAGGTCGGTTACGCCGGCCGAAGGACCACCGCGAGGGCGTACAGGGCCGCCACGACCGCCAGGATGACGGCCCCGACGACCACCAGGCCGACGCCCTCCTCGATCCAGAACGGCCCGACCCGGCGCCGGTCTCGTGCCCCCTCGTCGATGGGAACCCGGTGCATCTCCCAAGACTAGCAGCGCTTGCCGCCGGTGAGCCGCGCCCGCTTCGATGCCACGGCGCGCGAGGCGCTCAGCCGCACGGTTCGGTGCTAGGCTCGCCGCCAGCGGCCAGGAGGACAGGGAGGCGCGCGTGCTCAAGAGGGTGACGGGCTCGCGCCCGGTCCAGGTGATCAAGGCCTACGGGGCGAGCCAGGCCAGCAACTACGCCGCCAGCCTCGCTTACACCGCCTTCCTCGCGATGTTCCCGCTCATCCTCGGGATGATGTCGATCGTGGGGCTGGTCGTCCATGACCCCACCATCCAGAAGAAGTTGTACGAGGGCGTCGTGGCCGTCTTCCCGAAGGAGGCCCGCTCGTCCGTCGGCCAGGCGCTCGACGGCGTCAAGCACCACGCCGGGATCCTCGGCATCGTCTCCGTCGTCGGGCTGCTGTGGAGCGGCACCAGCCTGTTCGCATCGATGGAGTTCGCGCTCACCAAGATCTTCGGCACCAAGCAGCGTGACGCGCTCCGCCAGCGCCTCATGGGGCTGGTGATGGTGCTGGTCTTCGTGGCTGCGGTGCTGCTGTCCGTCGGCGCCAACAGCGCTGCCGCGGTGGCGCCGGGGCTCGGCATCCTCGGGGCCATCCTCGGCGCGGTCATCCTGGTGGGACTGATGATGGCCATCTACCGCTTCGTGCCCAACCGGACCTTCGCCCTGCGTGAGCTGTGGCCGGGGGCGGTCCTCGCCGGGGTGCTGGTCGAGCTGTTCTCGCTGCTCTTCCCCCTCTACGCCAAGATCTCGCACGGCTTCGGCACGTACGGGCAGCAGTTCGGCCTCTTCTTCCTGCTGGCCACCTGGCTCGGCTTCATGAGCCAGTTCATCCTGCTCGGGGCCGTCTTCAACAAGGTGCGCCTGGGCACGCCCGATGACGAGGGCATCGCCTCGAGCGAGCCGTCAGAGGGACGCGCCCACACCGAGCCGGCCGACGCCATCGATGACGTGAAGCGCGAGGACGGGGATGCGCCGCAGCGCACGCCCGCTGACAGCGCCGCGGTCGGCGCCCGGCGAGAGGGCCGACCCAGCAGCTGACCCTCGGTGCCCGCGGGGCCACCCGGCGGGCGCCTCCATGCGATGGCTTGTCACTGCATGACGCGGCTTGGCAACGGCCGGGATGCCCGCTAAACCCGATGGGACAATCGACCCAGATGGCCGTCTCCTTTCCCACGCCTGTCGCGTCGCCCATCGCGCTGCCCCCGCAGCCGCGGGCTGTCGAGGAGACGGGCCTGCCCTTCAGCTTCATCTGCGACCTCATCCTCAAGATCCTCTACTTCAACGGCAGCATGCTGGGTCGCGACCTCGCCGCCCACACCTGCCTCCCCTTCGGGCTGCTCGAGACTGCCCTGAAGTTCCTCGCGGACGAGGGCTACACCAGCACCGCCGGAGTGCGCATGACCTCGCTGGCGCCCGGGGAGACGATCAGCGCCGGCATGGAGCACCAGATCTCCAGCACCGGCCGCCTGCGCGCTCGCGAGCTGATGGAGCTCAACCAGTACGCCGGTCCCGCACCGGTGCCGATCACTGACTACACCGCTATGGCGGCGCAGCAGTCGACGGTGGACGGCGCGGTCGACCGTGCTCGCCTCCACGAGGCGTTCCGCCACCTGGTGCTCCCGGAGAGCGTCCTCGACCACCTCGGACCCGCCCTCAGCGCCCGCGAGGCGGTCTTCCTGCACGGACCGCCGGGCAACGGCAAGACGTCGATCGCCGAGGCTGCGGCCTCGCTCATGGGGCCACCGCTGTTCGTGCCCCGCGCGCTCTACGTGCACGGCGAGGTGATCCGCTTCTTCGACCCCATCCACCACGCCCCCATCACCCGCGACCTGCCGGCCCACGACCGGCGCTGGCAGCTGGTGCAGCGACCCGCGGTCAAGGTGGGCGGCGAGCTCACCCCGAGGATGCTCGAGCTCAGCTACGACCCCGCTCTCGGCTTCTATGAGGCGTCGATGCA
>JALYYW010000089.1 GCA_030946085.1 Actinomycetota bacterium | reverse complement strand
TCTGGGGCCTGCCCGCGGCCGCCCCCGTCCTCGGTCTCGCCGCGGTGGCGGGAGCCTGGCCGGCCCTGGCCGCTCATGCCTCCCGCAGCGCCTGGCGCCGCGCCGTGCTGGGCGCCGTGGGTTGGGTATGGCTCGCTCTGGCCGCGCCCCTGGCCGGCCGCGGGCTCTATGCCCGGCTGCCCGCAGGCGTGCCGGCTCCCCGGGCCTGGATGCCCTCCGCCGCCTCCGCGCTCCACGAGGTGCTCGTGCCCATCCTCAGCTCCCGGATCCTCCTGGGAGCACCGGTCTGGGGCCTGGCCGCGGCTATGCTTCCCTGGCTGTTGCGCCGGCGCTCGCTGGGGGTCGACGCGGCGGTGGCGACGGTGTGGTCGGCGCTCACCGTCGCGGCCACCGAGGTGGCGATCGCCACCGTCAGCTCCCCGCTCCGACCGATCTCCGTGGACACCGTTGCCACCGGCGCGCTGGCCGGCTGCCTGCTGGCAGTGGTGCCCTCGATGCTGGCGGCGCGGCGGCGTAGCCGCCACGCACAGGGACCTGGGCCTCAACTTCCGTAGCATGAGGCCGCCCCGCGGGGCCCGCTATGAGCGTCCTTCGAAGTCTCGAGAGCAAAATCGCCGGCCTCGTCGAAGGCACGTTCAGTCGTGCCTTTCGCTCGGAGGTGCGCCCGGTGGAGATCGCGCGCAAGCTCGCGCGTGAGATGGAGGAGCACAAGGCCTTCTCGGTCTCCCGGACCTACGTGCCCAACGAGTACCGAGTCTTTCTCTCCCCCCGTGACCGCGAGCGCTTCGTCTCCTACGAGGAGGCCCTGTCGACCGAGCTGGCCGGCTACCTGCTGGAGCACGCTCGCCGCGAGCGCCTGGCGCTGCTGTCGCGGCCGGTGATCGAGTTCGAGACCGACGAGCGCCTGGGCCTGGGTGAGTTCGGCATTCAGACCCGCGTGGTGGCCCCCGAGCCCGAGCCTCAGCAGCATCCCGGCGAGGTGCAGGAGTCGGGCCGGACGATGATCTACAGCACCGCGGGCCGGGTGGCGGAACCGCTGGAGGAGCGGGCCCGGGCACGGCAGGAGAACGCGCTGCTGCTGCTCGACGGCCGCCGCCTGGTCGTCGGGTCGGCGGGAGTGACGATCGGACGCAGCCGGCAGAGCGACATCGTCCTCGACGATCCCAATGTCTCCCGCCAGCATGCCGAGATCCGTCCGCGCGGCGGCTCCTGGGTTCTCACCGACCTCGGCTCCACCAACGGCTCCAGCGTCAACGGCCGGCGGATCGGCGGGCCCGAGGTGCTCAAGCCCGGTGACGAGGTAGAGATCGGCACCTCGGTCATCCGCTTTGAGGTGGAGTGAGCGATGCTGGAGCCCGTTTCGGTTGGTCTGAAGTTCGGCTTCCTAGCCGTCCTCTATCTGTTCCTGCTGTGGGTCGTGCGCAGCGCCGTCAAGGACCTGCGCCGCGGTGGGGCGTCGGCGACGTTCGCCGCCGCCGGGGACGCGACCGGCATGTACTCCGCCGCCGATGGCCTGCCGGCCCCCGAAGAGGAGTTCGATCCGCGGCTGCTCGTGGAGCGTGCCCCCGGGCACGAGGCGGGCACCGCCTACGATCTCTCCGGTGGCGCTACTCTCGGCCGCGGGGAGGTCGAGATTCACCTCGAAGATCCATTTGCGTCCTCGCGTCACGCCCGTATCACGCGGCAGGGCCAGGTGCTGGTCATCGAGGATCTCGGTTCCACGAACGGGACCTACCTCAACGAAGAGTCGCTGACCGGCCCGCAGCCACTCCACCCCGGCGATCGGATCCGGGTCGGCGACAGCGAGTTCACCTACCTGCAATGACCCAGCCCTAGCCATGCTCCGCGTCGCCGAGGCGATCGAGAAGACCGACACCGGCCGCCAGCGCCGCGGCAACGAGGACAACTCGTTCGCCCGCCCGCCCTTGTTCGTCGTGGCGGACGGGATGGGTGGGGCGCAGGCTGGCGAGGTGGCCTCGCGGCTGGCGGTCGAGGCCTTCGCCCAGGGCATCCCCGGCGACGGGAGTCCCGAGGAGCGACTGGCCGAGCGCGTGCGCGAGGCCAACCGGCGCATCCACGAGCTCTCCCGCAGCGAGCATGAACATGCGGGGATGGGGACGACCCTGACCGCTGCACTGCTCGACGAGGCGCACCTGGCGATCGCCCACGTCGGCGACAGCCGGGCTTACCTGCTGCGCGACGGCGCTCTGACCCGCCTGACCCGCGATCACTCGCTGGTGGCCGAGCTCGTGCGGCAGGGAAAGCTGACCGAGACCCAGGCCGAGGAGCATCCGCAACGTTCGATCATCACCCGCGCGCTCGGCCCCGAGCCCGCGGTGGAGGTCGACACCTGGAGCTATCCGGTCCGCGCCCACGACCTGCTCCTCCTGTGCAGCGACGGCCTCACCTCGATGATCGGGGAGGACCGCATCAGCGACGTTCTCACCGGCGCCCCCGATCTCGGGGAGGCGGCCGATCGGCTGATCCACGAGGCCAACGAGGCCGGCGGCCGGGACAACATCACCGTGGTCCTGTTCCGCTTGGAGGAGGTGGGTACCGACGGTGCCCTGGAGCAGCCGACGATGGTCGGCCTACCGGCGGCTCGTGCGGCGCAGGCCGCAGGCGCGGTGGCGGTTCCGCCCGCGGCCCCGCCTGCACCCCGCTCCCCGGGGC
>JALYYW010000076.1 GCA_030946085.1 Actinomycetota bacterium | reverse complement strand
ACGCGCCGGACCTGACCGCGGTGGCAAGGGTCGCGGGCTCGCTCGGTCTGTCGGTGGCGCTGCTCCAGCAGCCCTATCGGGTCGCCGGTCGGCGCTCGCCGGCGCCCGCAGCAAAGCTCGACGAGGCCTGGATCGCCGCCGTCTCCACTCTGCGCGAGCGCCATCCGGGCGGACCGGGTCTGGTCCTCGGCGGCCGCTCCTCCGGCGCGCGAGTGGCCTGCCGCACTGCCTCGCCGCTCTGCGCCGACGCGGTGCTGTGCCTGGCGTTCCCGCTGCAACCCGCCCGCCGACGACGCGACGGCACGGCGCCGCCCAGCCGCCTCGCCGAGCTGGAATCGGTCTCGGTCCCGACGCTGGTGGTGCAGGGGGTCAGCGATCCCTTCGGAGTGCCGCCGCCGGCGCCCCAGCGGGAGGTGGTGACCGTGCGGGGCGACCACGGGCTGAAGGGGGATCTGGACGCCGTGGCGCAGGCCGCTTCGGAGTGGCTCTCCAGGGTGCTGTGAGTCGAAACGGCGGCGCGGCGAGAGCGGGCGACGGGAATCGAACCCGCCCTAGAAGCTTGGAAGGCTTCTGTGCAACCACAACACTTCGCCCGCGGGAGAGGAGATGGTAGCCCCCGCTGCTACTCCCCCAGCACCTTGATCACCAGGCGCTTGGGGCGGCGGCCGTCGAACTCGCAGTAGAAGATCTGCTGCCAGGGCCCAAGGTCCAGCTCCGCCTCGGTGACCGGGACGATCACCTGGTGGTGGACGAGCAGGTTCTTCAGGTGAGCGTCGCCGTTTTCCTCGCCGCCACGGTGGTGGCGGTAGTCACCGGGACCCGGCAGCAGCTCCCGTGCCACCTCGCCGTCCGGCTCCTGCCAGCTCGGCGGCGCCAGCTTGTCAAGCCACTCCAGCGCGTCGGCTTGGATCCCCGGCTCGTCATCGTTGATCCAGACCCCAGCGGTGATGTGCATCGCGCACACGAGCGCCATTCCCTCGCTGATCCCGCCCTCGCTAACCGCGCCGGCGACATCGTCGGTGATGCGGACGAACTCACGGCGACGCTCGGTCTGGAAAGTGCGGTAGACGGTGTGGGATCGCATCGGCGGCTCAGTGGGTGTCGTGGAGCAGGGGAGCCGGGATTCGAACCCGGATTCACGGTTTTGGAGACCGGGCGCATAACCGTTAGCTCACTCCCCTGGGCGGTCGTCAATGGTATCGCTCAGGCTGAGTGCCGACCACGGCCGATGCGGGCGGAGGGACTCGAACCCCCAAGGGCTTGCGCCCACCGGCACCTAAAGCCGGCGCGTAGACCAATTCCGCCACGCCCGCGGGAAACTGCTGCACACGACGGCCGCAGATTGTATGGTCCGCAACATGGCCCCGACTCGGAACCTGCGCCCGGGCTACACGGTGATCTTCCCAAACCGTGAAAAGGCCTCGAGCAAGGCGACCAAGGCGATCGTGATGCTGCTGTTGGTGGTCTCGGCGGTGTTGATGGCGATCGTGACGGTCGGGGGCTGGAAGAAGCTCGAGGGCCTGCGTCCGGCCAACTTCCTGTTGATCTTCGTGTACTTGGTGCTCGCGTTCTACCTGCGGCGCTGGAACCGCGGCTTGCTGCCGATGGCGGCCGCCCTGGCGATCCTGATGCTGATCGTGGCTCTGATCGCCGGCACCGGCACGTCGGGAACGAGCTGGTTCGATCGCGCCCACAGCGGCTACGGCCCCACCCAGAGGATGTTCGGCGGCAAGGGCCTCTCCCCGGACGCGCTCGGCCTGGTGACGCTGCTGATCGTGCCCGTGCAGGCGTTGCTCATATTCTTCTCCCTGCAGGGCTTCTCGCAGGGTTGGAACGTGGAGCAGGAGGTGCCCGAGGACGAGGCCAAGCGACGCCGGGGCGGGGGGAGCTCTCGCAAGGAGCGGGATCAGGATCGCCAGGAGGAGCGCGGCGGCGAACGCGGCGAGTCCTCCGGGGCCGAGCCGGCCACGGCCTAGCCACGACCTCCGGCTAGCGCTCCCATACGGCGGGTGGGATTCGAACCCACACGTCCCGAAGGACAATGCCTTTTGAGGGCATCGTGTCTACCATTCCACCACCGCCGCGCAGGGGTGAGTCTACGGGCCGATCGGATAGGCCCTACGCGCCACCGCGGCCGGTGCCATCCACCAGCCGGTACAGCTCCTCGACGATCGCCCGCGGCGCGGCGAGCAGCCCCTGAGCGTCCTCGCCGGCGGCCTCCAGCCGGCGCACCGTCAGTCCGGCCCGCTGCGCGATGAGCGTACCCGCCGCCACGTCCCAGGCGTGCACCCCGCGCTCGTAGTAGGCGTCATAGCGTCCACACGCGCACCAGCAGAGGTCGAGCGCCGCCGCCCCCGCCCGCCGGATGTCCCTCACGCGCGGCAGCACCCGGCTCACCACCTCAGCCTGCCGCGCGCGAACGGAGGCCTCGTAGGCGAAGCCGGTGGCTACCAGGGCGGAGGCGAGATCGTCACGCTCCGAGGCCGCGATCGGCTCACCGTTGAGCGCGGCCGCGCCGGAGCGGGTGGCGGTGAAGCGCTCCTCGCGGACCGGATCGAGGACGATCGCCGCCAGCGCCCCGTCTCGGTCCTCACAGGCGATGCTGACAGCGAACACCGGAATGCCGAAGAGGAAGTTGATGGTGCCATCGAGCGGGTCGACGACCCAGCACCGCTCTCCGGCACCCGTCTCCCCTTCCTCCTCGCCGATGATCGCGTCGTCCGGATAGGCGGCCGAGATCACGCTGCGGATCGCGGCTTCGGCGGCCACATCGGCGTCGGAGACGAGATCGGTGGGGCTGCTCTTGGACCTCACGCCCTGCGCGCCGCCACCGAAGCGGGACGTGAGCTCGGCGGCCGCGGCCGCCGCCGCATCCTCGGCGAGCGCCAGCAGCTCGGCTTCTTTGGAGCGAGCCATCGCTGCGGTTCTACCGGATACCGGCTCCGGTCGCGGACACGCCCTGGGATGATCCGGCGCGATGGCCGCGATGCAGACGATCTCCGGGCTGGCGCGCTTCCCGGCTCGGGGCGCCGGTACCGACGCCGAGCGCCGCGCGGCCCGGTGGCTGGCGGGAGAGCTGCGCCGCAGC
>JALYYW010000043.1 GCA_030946085.1 Actinomycetota bacterium | reverse complement strand
GCGCGCCTGAGCGCGCATGGCCTGGGAGGAGTCGGTCTCGGCGTCGTTCCGGGCGCGGCACGATTCCGGGCACGCAGAGGATGCCGACCGGGTGCTGGACGCGCTGGAGCGCACTCGCGACCGGCTGGCGAACCTGTTCCCCCGCACCGTGGCGGACATGACGGTCGTGCTGCACGCCAGCACGCTGTCGCTGACGCTTTCCAACCCGCTGGTGCCCGCGACCTGGCTGCTGAGCGCCCCCGCCGCGCGACGCTACGTGGCGGGCTGGACCGCCGGGAGGGAGCTGCACGTGCTGGCGCCCGCGGCTCTGGATGCGCGCGCCTCGGCGGTGCCGGGATCACGGGAGATGCTGAGCCTCACCGCGCCGGCGCTCTACGCCCGGCGGGTGGTGAGCGAGAACAACCAGGAGCTGGCGGGGGCGCGGGCGCCGGCGCGCTTGGCGGCGGAGGCGCGCTGGTCGTGGCTACTGGAGGGATCGGCCCGGTGGCTGTGCGGCCAGAGCGACCACGCTCGGCCCGCCATCGCCCGGCGCCTGCGCGAGGGAGGCCATCCCAGCTTCCCGCCCAGCCGGCGAGACGCGATCCTGCTCGGTGGAACCGTGTTCGATCTCCTGGCCCGCGAGGAGGGCGAACGCGCTGCCGCCGCGTTCTCCACACGGCTGCACCCGCAGGGCGCCCGCGCCGCCCTCAAGCAGGCCTTCGGCGGACGGCCGTTTGTGCACACCGAGGATGCCTGGCGCTCGCATCTGGCGCGGCTGGCGGGAGCCGGCCACCCCCGTCCTTGCCTTCCGCTAATCGGCCCGCCATACTAACCGGAGCGGGCAGTCACCCCATGGCGCCAGGCTCGAAAGGTGCTAATGATCGCTTACGCCACAGACCGTGCGGCGGCACTATTTTTCATAGTTGCATGTATCGGTTTGACTGTAATCGGCACCGGCTGTGGTTCCTCTGCCAGTTCGAGTACCAGTTCTGGTTCTTCCTCTAGCAGTTCTGGGGGCGGGCCTCCGAGCCGCGGCCCGAGACTGTCTAACAAGCAAGTCGGACAGGTTACTGACACATTCAACGGCCAGCTCAGAACGGCGAACATCGCCTTTGCCACACCCGCGAAGCTCAACGTTGGGGATAGCGGAATCGTTGACTTGCAACTCTCCATGCAGATTCCGGTCGCTAAGCTGCGGTCCCGGCTTGGCGTTGCGGGCGCCGTAGGCGCTCGGATCCTGGCTTCGAACATGATGGAGGCAACGCTGACCGGTGTCGCGTTCAAGGTTCAAAAAATCACGGTGTCAACTCAGGCGGTCGGGCCGGGCGTTACCGAGTGGAAGTGGGAGATCGAGCCCATCAAGGCCGGTCGTCTCCCATTGCACCTCGCGATGACGGCGTTTGTTGAGCTCGACGGCTCTCAGACCACGTACAATGTCCGCACTTTCGACAGAACACTGCAAGTGCAAAGCGTTCCAGTGGCGTGGTACACCAAACTCACGCGGTTCCTCTCTAGTAACTGGGCATGGATTGCGGGCCTCATAGGACTGCTCGCGGGCGCTGCCCGCTGGTACTCGCGCCGTCAGCAACCCGAGCAACCAGAGTCGAACCGCGATGTGGACCCACGAGGCGACGGCCGACATGGTGCCCGTGAGAAGCACCCTGAATCGTCCGATCCGTCCTCCCACAACCGAGCTGGCCAGGCCGGCGGCCCGAGCCGCGGCAGCAGGCAGAGACGCTGATTGCTTTTGCTCTCCCGGCCCCAGGGGCGGGATCCTCAGCGCAGGATCAAGCCCCGCGGGGGCGCGCCCGCACGGATCCGCAGCTCCACCCGCTCGGCGATCAGCCCGGGCGCCCTGATGGTGAAGACCAGCCGGTCCCCGGCGCGGAAGACGTGGCCGTAGAGGCTCCCGAACAGGCGTCGGTGGCGCCGCGGCCGAGCCTCCAGCGCCAGTCGCGGGCAGCCTCGCCCGCGGCACCGGAGCGTGAGCGAGCCTCCCCGCGGCAGATGGCGCACCCGGATGCGGTAGAGCCGGGTGCGGTCCCGCCGCCAGATCCAGCTGATCACCAGGCGGGCGTGAACATGGCCCCTGATCGCCGGCGGCGCCGGGGTGAGGATGGGCACGGGCTGAAGCTTCACGGGCGCGGGCGACGGACGCAGGAAGGGTGCCCGATACTGGAGCACCTGGCCGGCGGAGGTGGCCAACGCGTAGCTGCTGCCGTCCGCGCTGGCCGAGATCCCGACCACCGACGAGGCCAGCGGGGATCCCCCGGCGCTGCCGTAGAAGCCGGCATTGAAGTTGAACACGCCCCCATCCGCCGCGGCCAGCCAGTACCCCTGCACCCCCGGTGTGGGGGCGATGCCAACCACGCGGGCGTTCAGCTTGACGCTGCCGGTGCTGCCGCGGAAGATGGCGTCGCCGAAGTTGAAGACACCGCCATCGCCACACACCAGCCAGTAGCCGCGCCCGTCCGGTGTGCCGGCGATGCCCACCACCGGCTTGTTCAGCGGCGTTCCGACGAGGCTCCTGTAGAACCCGGCGTCGCCGTAGGCGAACACGCCGCCGTCGGCGGCGGCCAGCCAGTAGCCCTGTCCGTCCGGGGTCCCCGCCATGCCCACCACCGGCGCGTTCAACCTGATGTTCCCGGCGCTGCCCTTGAAGGGTGCGTCACCGAAGTTGAAGACACCGCCGTCGGCGGCGGCCAGCCAGTAGCCGCGTCCGTCCGGGGTCCGGGCGATCCCCACGACCGGCTTGTTGAGGGGATGACCGGCGAGGCTGCCGTAGTTGCCGGCGTCGCCGAAGGTGAGCACGCTGCCGTCGGACTCGGCCAGCCAGTACCCGTTGCCGTCGGGCGTCAGCGCCAGGCCGACGACGGGGGCGGCGCTGGCGGCGGCGGTCCCGGCGCTCAGCAGCACCACCAGCCCCAGCAGCGTGGCGGTGGCGAGCCTCCTCACGCTCCCGAGCATACGCCCCGGCCACGAGGCCGGGTCACGCTCAGCTGCCGAGCACCTGGCCGGTCAGCCACACCAGCAGGGCACCGAAGGCCAGCGCCACCAGCAGGCCGGCCAGCAGGCGCCCGGGCGAGACCGCCGCCCCCACGGGCTCGGCGGTGATCAGCTCCGCCTCCAGCAGCACCTCACGCGCGGTGCCGGCGCCGGACTCCGGCACGAGCACGTCACGGGGACCCGCGGCCAGGAAGTCGGGCACGTCGAAGCCGGCGGTGCGACGCAGCAGGCTTGGCACGCCCTCCTCCAGCAGCAGTCCCTGGATGAACTCCGCCTCGGCTTGGTTGCGCGCGCCGGCCACCCGCACGAGGTTGCCCTCGGCGAACTGGGGCTTGAGCTTGCGCGCGCGCTCGCGACGAGGATCCGGGCGCGCGGGGCGATCGTCCTCACCCAGCACCAGCGGAAGGCCGCACGTGGCGCAGAAGCGCTCGTGGGGGGCATGGGCGGCACCGCACGCGGGACACACCGGATCGCCGTCCCGCCCGCGCCGCCCCGAGCTCACTGCACGACCAGCTCGACCTCGCGCACCTGGCCGCCGTCGATGCGCCAGGTTCGAACCTCCTCCTGACCGTCGGCGAGGCCGACGATGACCCACAGGACCCCCGGCCACGCCGCGGCGAAGTTGATGTCGGTCTGGGACGGCCGGGGCGGCGTACGGGTGTGGGAGTGGTAGATGGCCCCGAGCTCTTGGTCGGCCGCCTCGATCGCATCCAGGATCTGCAGCTGCTCCCGGGCGTCGATGACGAAGCGAAACGGACTCGCTTCGCTGTTGGTGGCCGGGTGGACCTCCACCATCTGTCCGTCGGTGACGGCCACCATCCCACAGCACTCCTCCGGCGCCTCCTCACGCGCGTGGGCGACCATCTGCGCCAGCAGCTCGGAAGCGATCCTCATCGCTGGCCGAGGCTACCAGCCGTCCTCGTGCCCGAGCCTATGATCGTCCAGCGTCGGCACCCACGCCTCAAGGACCCCTCGGAGCTGCCGATGAAAAGCCCATGCAGTCACGAGTGCCTCTTCTCAGGCAACTGATCAGCGACTCCCTCTACGTCGTCGACGAGCGGGCGCTGGCAGAAGCGATCGTGGCCCGTGCCCGGGTCAGTGGATCCCCTCCACATAGGGGTAGGGCGCCGCCTGGTCGAAGTTCTTGGGCATGCGCCGCTCACCGAGCAGCGCCTCGTGCTGGCCCTCGCTGGCCAGCAGGGCGGCGGCGAGGCTCAGCAAATGCGGGCTCTGAAGCTTTGACAGCGCCGAGTAGTAGGCGCCCTCGCTGACGCTCTCGACGGCCAGCAGGAGGTCCAGGCAATCGTGCTCGCTGTGCAGGTCCTCGACCTTGCGGTCCACCTTGCGGTTCGACAACGCCCCGTCGATCGCCTCCACTCCGGAGGGCGCGGGCAGCAGCTTCAGATCCAGCCGGCGAAGCTCCCGCGCCAGCGCCCGGAGATGCGCGTGCTCCTGGCCGAGGAGCTTGCGAGCCAGCCGTCGCGCGCGCGGAGACAGATGGGGGCTGACCAGCACGCGCCCGTACACCGCGATCGCCAGCAGCTCGACCGCCGCCAGATCCACTATCAGCATCCCCTCGCCCACCGGCACGGACGCCGGTGGGCTCGCTGCCGACGCCGGCGTGCCTGCGAAGATCGCACCGGGGATCGGGTCCAGCCCCATCAGGTCGCGTAGCAGCGCCAGATGCTGGGCGTCGCTGCCCAGCACCGCGCCGATCGCCGCGCGGGTGGCTCCGACCGACAGCTGCGCAACGGCGTCGAGCATGAGGGCCACCTGACGTCGCTCCAGCTCTGCGAGCAGGCTCAGCACCTGGCCGGCGTTGTGCGGGCGGCCGAGGTCGTAGGTGGGCCGGGGCTTGCTCGGCTTCCCGCCCGCCTGCTTGGCCAGGCCCGCCAGCTCACCGGTCTGGGAGATCTCCAGGTCCAGGAAGTGCTTGGCCGCCTCGTGGGGCCGGCCGGAGAGCAGCGGGATCCCGGCGGCGTAGGCGGCCACGGCCTCGTACTTGAGCGCCAGCGAGCGGTTGAGCAGCTGAACCTCCAGGCTGGGAGTTCCGGTGGAGGGCGGCTTGGCGTCGTGATGCCGGCTGCTCCTGCCACACCCCGCGAGCAGGATCGCCGCCGTACCCACCGAGGCGGTGGCCCGCCCCAGGAGCGCTCGCCGCGTGAGGGGCGCGGCGAGGGCCGGCGGCTTCACCACCAGACGGTGGAATCCAGGTTCTCGATCTCCTCCACGGGGCGTGTGTAGATCCCGGAGGAGAGATACCTCCAGCCGTCGTCGGCGACGATGAAGACGACGTTGCCCTCGTCGAGCTCGCCGGCGATCCGCACCGCCACCCGCGCGATCGCGCCGGAGGAGACACCCGCGAACAGCCGCTCTTCGTCAAGCAGCTTCCGCGTGAAGACAATGGCATCGGAGTTGGTCACGAAGATCTTGCGGTCGAGCAGCGACAGGTCGATGATCGGCGGGATGAAGCCGTCGTCCAGCGAGCGCAGGCCCTGCACCGGCTCACCCTGCATCGGCTCCGCGGCGACGATCTTGACGGCGTCCCCGAGCTCCTCCTTGAGGCGTCGCCCGTTGCCCATCAGCGTTCCCCCGGTGCCCAGTCCAGCGACAAAGGCGGAAACCTCGTCGAGCTCCTCCAGCACCTCAATCGCCGTGCCGTTGTAGTGGGCCAGCGGGTTGGCCTGGTTGCCGTACTGGTAGGGCATGTAGTACGAGGCATCGGCACCGGCCATCTCAAGCGCCTTCTCCACGGCGCCGTTGGACCCCTTGGAGCCCTCCGAGAAGACGATCTCGGCGCCGTACATGCGCAGCAGCGCGGTCCGCTCCGGGGTCACGTTCTCCGGCATCACGACTTTGACCGGGTACCCCTTGTAGCCGCAGATCATCGCCAGTGAAATACCCGTATTGCCGGAAGTCGGCTCCAGGATCGTCTGCCCGGGGCCGATCAGCCCCTTCTCCTCGGCGTCTTCGATCAGCGCCCGCGCGACACGGTCCTTGACCGAGCCGGTGGGGTTGTGGGACTCGAGCTTGGCCCAGATCCGCACCCCGGGCTTGGGGCTCAGGCGCCTGAGCTCCACGAGCGGCGTGTGCCCGATCGCCTGGACGATGTCGCCGTAGCGACCGCCGCACGGACGGTTCTGAAGGCGCTCGGTCGCCATGCTTTACGAAGTGTAGCGATGGCCGCCGGCCGGGGGAGCGGCTCGGCCGGCGCTCAGGGGGTGCGCGCGCCGCCGGCCATCGCCGGCAGGATCACCAGCGTGTCGCTCTCGCCCACCGTGGTCTCCAGCCCCTGCAGCACGCGCACGTCCTCGTCGTTGAGGTAGACGTTGACGTAGCGGTTGAGCCCGCCGTCGGCGCCGAACAGCTGGGTCTGCGTGTCAGGGTGGGCCTCCGCGAGCGAGCGGAGGATCTCGCCGACGTTGACGCCCTCGGCGGAGAGCTGCTTCTCCCCGCCGACGGCGGAGCGCAGCACAGGTGGGATGCGAACAGTGGCCATCTAGTGTCTCGATTCGGAAATTCGGTGGGCAGAGCCTAATGGGCTCCGGCGCAGAACGCCTCGTAGTCGGGGAACACGCCGAGCTCCTCGTCGGCGATGGCCTCGGGGTGGCGCGAGCAGATCGGACAATGTGGGTCTCGGCGCACCCTGACCTCGGCGACGGTGGCCGCCAGCGCGTCGTACATCAACAGCCGTCCGACGAGCGGTTCACCCTCGCCGAGGATCAGCTTGATGACCTCCGTGGCCTGGAGGAGGCCCATCGTCCCCGGAAGCACGCCGAGGACGCCGTTGGCCCCGCACGAGGGCGCCAGCTCGGCCGGGGGCGGGACCGGGAACAGGCAGCGATAGCACGGCCCGTCGTAGGGCTTGAACACCGAGAGCTGGCCCTCGAAGCCCAGGATCGCGGCCGACACGACCGGGATCTGAAGTCGCACCGAGGCGTCGTTGAGCAGGTACCGCGTGGGGAAGTTGTCGAGCCCGTCGACGACGATGTCGTAGCCGGGGAGGATGTCCATGATGTTCTCCGCGCCGAGGCGCACCGGGTACTTCTGGACGTGCACGTCCGGGTTCAGGGCTCGAATGGTCTCCTCAGCGGAATCCACTTTCGGCACGCCGATCCGCTCGCTGGAGTGGATCACCTGGCGCTGGAGGTTGGAGAGATCCACGACGTCGTTGTCGACGATCCCCAGCGTCCCCACCCCGGCCGCGGCCAGGTACAGCGCCGCCGGCGAGCCCAGGCCGCCGGCACCGAGAAGCAGCACCTTGGCGTCCAGCAGCTTCTGCTGGCCGACGCTCCCGACCTCGGGGAGCAGCAGATGGCGCGAGTAGCGCTCACGCTGCTCGGCGCTCAGCGATCGTGGCACCTCCACGTCGTAGCCGCGGTCCTTCCACAGCGTGAACCCGCCGGTCATCGACTCCACCTGCTCGTAACCGAGGTCCTCGATCATGGTGCGCGCCGCCCACGCGGAACGGTTGCCGGACTGGCAGTAGAGGATCACGGGGGCGGAGCGATCGGGGGCGGCGCCCTCGATCCGAGACTCCAGGAAGCTCTTGGGCACATGCCTGGCACCCGGAATGTGGCCGCCCGACCATTCGTCGACCTCGCGCACGTCGACCAGGACCGCGCCATCGGCGAGCTGCTCGCGCACCTCCCCGGGATCGACCTCCTCGATCCTGCTCTTGATCTGTCGGAGGACATCTGCTCCGGACGGGCTCATGATCTAAAACTCCTCAAAGGCGATCTGGATTTCAACACTTCACTAAGTGTAGCGCCCAAGATGCGTCCGGGGCGCCCCTGTGGAGGCGCCCCGGGACGGTTTCAGATCCAATTGCTGCTCCGCAAGCTGCCGTCAATTTTGCCGTCGTAGGCGAGAAGCTTGCACCAGGGGTATCGGAATTACGCCGGGACGCCGATATCAGGTCAGGACCCCATTTCGTCATGGGCCCACCAGCGATGAAGTCGCGTCCCCTCCTCGTCCAAGTGCTCACGGTCAACCTGCTGCTCGTCGCGGGGACGGTGATGGTCGCCACCGTCGCCGTCGACACCCATGCCAGCCGCGCGATCGGAGGGAACGAGGCGCTGGTATTGACGCTGGCGATGATCGCCACCCTGCTTGGCAACTGGCTGTTGCTGCGGCGGCGCTTTGAGCCGCTGGAGCGCATGATCCGGGTGGTGGAGTCAGAGCGCCGGGAGTCGGGCAGAGCGGTGATCGAGGCCCAGGAGCGTGAGCGCCACCGGATCGCCCAGGACCTCCACGACGAGGTCAACCAGGCGCTGACGGCGATCTCGCTGCGGCTCCAGGCCTCGATCGAGCACGCGCCGCCACCCCTTCAGCGCGAGCTGCTGGAGACCAAGCGGCTCTCCGGCCAGGCGATGCAGGAGCTGCTGTCGGTGGCCCGCCAGCTGCGCCCGACGGTGCTCGACGACCGTGGCCTGGTCCCGGCCCTGCGCAGCCAGGTACAGGACTTCGCCGATCGCACGGGGCTCCACGCGAGCTTCAGGCTCCGCGGCACGATGCCGCGGCTGAGCGCCGAGCAGCAGCTCGTGATCTATCGCGTGACCCAGGAGAGCCTCTCCAACGCGCTCCAGCACTCGGGCGCGCGCAGCGTGGAGGTGGAGCTGTCGTTCGTGGGGCGCACGCTCCTGCGGGTCCACGACGACGGACGGGGCTTCGAGAACCACCCCCGAGGCGACGGACTCGGCCTCTCGGGCATGCGTGAGCGAGCGCTGCTCGTGGGGGGCCGGCTGTCGGTCCTCTCGGGCAGCGGCCGGGGCACCCGCGTGGAGCTGACGATCTAGTGGTCGCCCCCGTAGGTGACAACCACTCGTGAGCGCCGCCACCAGCATCCTCGTCGCCGACGATCACGGAATCGTGCGAGCGGGAATCAAGCTGCTGCTGGAGCGCCAGCCCGACCTGGAGGTGGTGGCCGAGGCCGCCGACGGCGTGGAGGCGCTGGAGCTGGCGCTGGCGTGCCGACCGTCGCTGTGCCTCCTGGACATGGGGATGCCGCGGATGACCGGCCTTCAGGCCGCGCGGGAGATCCGCGCGCAACTGCCGGAGTCCCGCGTGCTGATGCTCTCGATGCACGACGAGGAGCGCTACCTGTTCGAGGCGCTGAAGGCGGGCGCCTCCGGATACGTGCTCAAGCGTGAGGCCGACCTGGACCTCGTCGGCGCCGTCCGCGCCGTCGGACGCGGCGAGGCGTTCCTGACCAACGCCGCGGAGCACTCGATCATCAGCGAGTGGATGACCGGCGAGGAGTCCGGCCCCTCGCTGCCGCTGACCCCGCGGGAGGAGGAGGTGGTCAAGCTGATCGCCGAAGCCCACACCAACGCCCAGATCGCCGAGATCCTTCATCTCTCGGAGAAGACCGTCGAGTCCCACCGGGGCAACCTCCTGCGCAAGCTGGGGATGCGCGACCGGGTGGAGCTGGTGCGCTACGCGATCCGGCGCGGCCTGGTAGAGCCATGAGCGGCTCTACCATCGCGCCGGGTGCGCCCTCCGGTCGACCATATCGCCGCCCCGCCGTTTCCGGGCAAGCTCCCGTGGATCAACGTTCCCATGCTGCGGATGGACCAACAGCTGGGGCGGCCCGTGCTGATCGAGTTCTGGGACTTCTGCCGCGCCAACTCCCTGCGCACCCTGCCCTACCTGAAGGCCTGGCACGAGCGCTACGAGCCGGAGGGACTGAGGGTGATCGGCGTCCACGCCTCCGGCTTTCAGCCCTCGGCAGACCCCGAGGCGGTGCGCGCTGCCGCGGCCCGGCTGGAGATCCCGTTTCCGATCGTGGTCGACACCGAGTACGAGATCTGGCAGCGCTACGGGAACCTCGGCTGGCCCGGCCGGTACCTCTTCAATCAGCAGGGCATGCTGTTCGAGTACCACTACGGCGAGGGCGCCTACGAGGAGACCGAGCTGGCGATCCAGGAGCTGCTGGGGATTCAGCGCCCGCCGCTGGCGCCCCTGCGTGGCGAGGACATGCCGGGGGCGGAGCTCGTGCCCCAGAGCGAAGACGTGCCGGGTCTCTACTGCGGTCCCTATGAGGCGGGGGCGGTGTGGGCGGTGCTCGACGGGCACGGAACCGTGAGCGCCAACGGTCGTGAGCTTCAGGTGCCCGGACCCGGCTGCTACTGCCTGATCTCCCACCCGCTCAGCACCGCCGGCGTGCTGGAGCTGGCGCTCGGCGACGGCGTCCGCTGCGACGCCGTCTGCTTCACGCCTGGGCTGGCGCCGCAGGGTGCTCGCAAAGATTGACGAGCTGCGGTGCGCCGGCATCGGCGATGCGCACGGCCCACCCGCCGCGATAGGGGCTTCTGCGGGGATCGGATCCCATCAGCGCCGGCTCGTGGAGCCAGCTGCCGGTGTTCATCAGCCGCTGACCCTGCAGCCCGCGCCACTGCGCAGCGTCGTCGGCGGCCAGCGGTCCGGCGCGGTGGGTGTGACCGAAGATCACATAGCCGGCGGAGATACCCAGCCGCCCCAGAACCTCCCCGAGTGCCTGCAGCGGCGCCCGGCGTAGCTCCGCGGCGCTCAGCTGGCGGCGCAGCGGTCCCACGCCGGCGCGGTTCAGCGCCGCGATCAGCACCGGGAAGGCCACGATCAGCGATCGGCGGCGCAGCGCCGCACGGAGGCCACCGCGCCCGGGGCCCACGCCGGTGAGCATGTGCCAGGCCCCGGCGGAGCCGCCACTGGCGCCACGACCGAGCTTCGGGCCTGCGGCCTGCGCCACGGCGTGGATCCACGCGTAGACAGGGGCCAGCACGGCTTCGTAGTCCTCGATCCGTCCTGGACCGGCGGCGGGCTCGCCGATCACCCGCGCCATCACGCCGGCGGCCAGCCGCTCCAGCATCGGCACGGTGGTGTGGCGGTCCACGAAATGACCGTGGGTGGCGAAGATGTCCTCCCGCAGCCACGTTCCGGGATAGCTGACCCGCAGACGCGCCGGCGCCAGCGCCAGGCTAATCGCCGCCAGTGGCTCTCCTTCGCGCCACTGCACCGGCGTCTCGGGCTCCAGAGCCGGAGGCCAATCCCCCGCGCCGCGGTAGCGCTCGTACCACCCCTCCAGCAGGTGGTGGTCGTGGTTGCCGGGCACCAGCACCACCTCCGCCCCGGTCCCCAGAGCACTACCGATCTGCGCCAGCACGGGCTCGGCGGCCCGCAGTGCCGCCGCCACCGGAGCGTGGCGGAGCTCCATCAGGTCTCCCAGCAGGACGAGCCGGTCGCTCCGCGTCAGCTCTTCCAGCAGTGCCGCCCGCGCCGCCGGGTCGCTTCGCACCAGATCAAGCCCGCCTGGCGCGCCCAGGTGCAGATCGGAGACGACCAGGGTCCGCAGCGCGCTCAGGCCGTGGCCGCGGCCATCGCCTGCCGGATGCGCTTGGGCAGCATGAAGCGAACGTCCTCCTGGACGACTTCCAGCTCCCGCACGTCGCTCGTGCCCCGGGCCCGGAAGAAGTCGACCAGCCGCTGCACCAGCTCCTCAGGGGCGCTGGCCCCGGAGGTGATCCCCACGACGCGCTTGCCCTCCAACCACTCCGGCCGGACTTCGGCCTCGTTGTCGATCAGGTGGGAGTCCGAGCCGTGCTCGCGGGCAACCTCCACCAGCCGGTTGGAGTTGGACGAGTTGCGGCTGCCGATGACCAGCACCAGGTCGCACTCGCGGGCGAGCTGCTTGACGGCGGCCTGACGGTTGGTGGTGGCGTAGCAGATGTCGTCGGTGCGGGGCCCGACGATGGCCGGGAAGCGCTCACGCAACCGCGCGATGATCGCGCGGGTCTCGTCGACAGACAGGGTCGTCTGGGAGATGAAGGCCACCTTCTCGGGGTCTTCCACCTGCAGGGAATCGACATCCGCCTCGGTCTCGATCAGCACGATGCTCTGCGGCGCCTCGCCCATCGTGCCCTCCACCTCCTCGTGGCCCGCGTGACCGACCAGCACGATCGTGTAGCCCTCAGCAGCGAATTTCTTGGCCTCCACGTGGACCTTGGTCACCAGCGGGCAGGTGGCGTCGATCGTCTGAAGGTTGTGGCGGGCGGCGTTGGCGTGGACGCTCGGAGCCACCCCGTGGGCGGAGAACACCACCGTGGCTCCGTCGGGAACCTCGGTCTCGGCGTCGACGAACACGGCGCCGCGCTCGCGCAGCTGCTCCACGACGTGCTTGTTGTGGACGATCTCCTTACGAACGTACACCGGCGCCCCGTGGAGCTCCAGCGCCCGCTCAACCGTCTGCACGGCCCGGTCGACGCCGGCGCAGTAGCCGCGGGGGGCGGCGAGCAGCAGCGTCTGCGGGGTGGCCGCCATCCGGTCCAGTGTAGAGGCGGCCGGTGAGCACCCGCTCCCGCCGCTACCTTAACCATCAACCCCCTTATCCATGGCCCAACAGCACCTCGACCGTCTCACATCCATCGACGCCTCCTTTCTGCATCAGGAGGGTCACTCCTCGCACATGCACATCGGGGCGGTGCTCGTGTTCGAAGGGCCGGCGCCGGCCTTCGAGCACTATCTGGATCACGTCCGCGGCCGCCTGCACCTGGTTCCTCGCTACCGCCAGAAGCTGACCACGCCGCCGCTGGACAGCGGCCGGCCGTTGTGGATCGACGATCCCGACTTCAACCTCGAGTACCACATCCGTCACTCGGCACTGCCCGCTCCGGGCACCGAGGAGCAGCTGTTCCGCCTGGCCGCCCGGATCGCCTCGCAGCAGCTCGACCGCTCCAAGCCGCTGTGGGAGAGCTGGCTGGTGGAGGGGCTCGGGCCCGCCGAGGGCGAGGAGGGGCCGGAGCGGTTCGCGCTGGTGTTCAAGACCCACCACGCGCTCGTGGACGGGGTGTCCGGCGTCGATCTGGCCACGGTGCTGTTCGACCTGGGCCCGGAGCCGCCCCCCCGCGCGGCCGAGCTGGCGCCGTGGCAGCCGCGCCCCGAGCCCTCCTCGGCGGAGCTGGTCATCGCCGGTGTGCGCGGCGCGGTGGGCGTCACCACCGAGATCCTCACCCGCGCGCTCACCGCCGCCACGCGTCCCGCGAGCACGCTGGGCGCGGTCCGCGACGCTTTGGAAGGTCTGGGCGAGCTCGTCTGGGCGGGCCTGAACCCCGCCCCGGCGACGCCGCTCAACGTGGAGATCGGACCTCACCGCCGCTTTGCGGTGGTGCGTGGTCGCCTGGAGGACTACAAGGAGGTCAAGGACGCGCTCGGCGGCACCGTCAACGACGTGGTTCTGACCGTCGTCGCCGGGGCGCTGGCGAAGTGGCTGCGCTCCCGCGGGATCCGCACCGAGGGCATGGAGCTGCGCGCTCTGGTGCCGGTGTCGGTGCGGACCAAGGCTCATCAGGGGTCGCTCGGCAATCAGCTCACGGTGATGCGCGGCCCGCTGCCGGTGTACATCAAGGACCCGGTCGCGCGCCTGCGGTTCGTCAGGCAGGGGATGGACGGGCTCAAGGAGTCAAAGCAGGCCGTGGGCGCGGCCACGCTGGCGGCGGTCAACAACCTGGCGCCGCCGACGATCCTGGCCCAGGCCAGCCGGCTGAACTTCTCCACCCGGCTGTTCAATCTGATCGTCACCAACATCCCGGGCCCCCAGCTGCCGCTGTACGTGCTCGGACGCCAGCTCCAGGACCTGTTCCCGGTCGCGTTTCTGCCCGAGCACCACGCGCTGGCGATCGCGATCATGTCCTACAACGGCCACGTCGACCTGGGGCTGCTGGCCGACCTCGACGCCCTGCCGGACCTCGACGTGATCGCCGAGGGGATCGAGGAGTCCCTCCAGGAGCTGCTCACGGCGGCGCGGCGCAAGCAGGGCCGGTCGTCTCCGAAGCGGCCGCGTAAGCGCGCGCCCGCCGGCCGCTCCTCGGGGCCCGGTGACGGATCCTCGCCGGTCATCCCCTCCTCGCACCCCCGCCCCACCCGCGGTCCGGCGGCGGACATGCGCGCCAAGCGCACCGGCGGGGCACGCGGGTCACGCGAGCGGTCGGGCAGCTGAGAAGCGACCCTGCGGGGGGCTAGCGCCGGGGCCGGGAAGAGCGCGGAGCGAGGACGCGGGTCAGCGCCCGCGCGGGCTTCACCTGGCGGTTGCCGGCGCGATCGACTGCGTAGACCAGGAACGTGTAGCGCCGGCCCGGCCGGGCGCGGAAGCGGAGCGCTTGGCGCGCGGTGCTCGCGATCTGGAGCAGGCGGCGGCCAGCCTCCTTGACGTAGACCTCATACCGGGCGATTCCGGAGGCGATCAGCGCCGGCCGCTGCTGATCGCGGCCGGACCACCGCACCAGGAACGTCAGTCCCCGTGAGACATGCGGCGCGCGGATCTCCGCGATCGGCGACAGGTGGTCGATCCGGCGCACGGCGTCCAGCGCGGCGCCGGCGTTGAGCACACCCCACCCGAGCTGCTCTGAGAAGCCGGTGCCGGCGGCGCGGGAGGCGGTGAGCTTGAGCGTGCGGATCACCTCAGCCACCGTGGCGAAGGGGTTCAGCACCCGCATCATCGCCGCCGTGGCCGCCACCTGGGGAGCCGCCATCGAGGTGCCGGCCAGGTAGGCCCAGCGGTTATCCCCGCCGAAGGTCGTGCGGCAGTGGCAGGGCGCGAGCAGCGAGGACTCCAGCTGGGTGGAGTTGCCCGGAAAGGCGCCGAAGATCCCCGGCTGGGATCCGCCGAGACCCAGCAAGCCGCCGGCGTCGGGCTGGAAGGCGCCGTAGGCCGCCAGGGAGATCTCGCGCCCGTAGCCGGCAAAGCTCGCGCGCTGGCCGTTGTACTGCGCGGCCGTCACGTCCAACCCGATTCCCTTGGTCAGGTCGGCAGCGGTCGCGGCCGGCTGCAGCACGTTGGCCGGGTCCCCCTGCTCGGTGCCGGGCGAGTCGGAGGCCGCCGCGACCAGCACCACGCCGTGTGCGGCGGCGTACTGAAGCGCACGCACCTCCGCCTCGGGCGCCGGCGCGCCGGTTGGCTGGGCGGGCCCGAAGCTCATGTTGATCGCCTGGACGTGGTGGTCGGCCGCGTCGACGATCGCCGCGTCGATGCTGGAGTCGCTGAAGTCGCTCTTCTCCACCACCAGCTTGCAGTCATAGCCCGCGCCGGCCATGCCGACGCCGTTGTTCGTGCCCGCGCAGGCCAGGGAGGAGACGTGGGTGCCATGCCCGACCTGATCGCTGGTGGCACTACCGGCGGGCTGCTCCTGGTCCACGGCGGCGGCGATCTTGCCGGCCAAATCGGGTTGGGAGGCGTCGACGCCGCTGTCCACCACCCCCACCAGCGCTCCGTCACCGTGGGAGAGGCTCCAGGCGGCGGGGAAGTTCTCCCTGGCCGGCGCCCACTGCACCACCCCGGAGGCGGAGTCCGGCGTGCTCAGGGCGGGGTCGTTGGGCACCGTCCGCGGCACGTAGCGACGCTCCGGCTGCACCGACTGCACCCCCGCCAGCCCGCGCAGGGTTGCGGCGAGGGCCGTCGGCGCCACCCCCGGTGCAGGACGTACCGTGAGCAGCCCGATCTGCGGCACCGAGCGCACCAGGCGACCACCGGCGCCGATCAGCGCCCACGCCGCGGACCCGGCGGCGCGGGCCCGGCTTCCGCGATCCACCAGCACCAGCAGGTTGCCGGTGCTCGGCGCGGGTGCGGCAGCCGCCGCGGCCGGCACCGATATACCGGTCCCAGCCACCGCCAGGATCGGGAGCAGTGCTAGAAGCCGAGGGCGAACTTGGCGTCCTCGCTCATCCGCTCAGGCGTCCACGGCGGCGAGAAGGTCATCGCCGGCTGGACGTCCTGCACCCCGGCGAGGTCGCCGACGAACTCCTCGATCTGCTCGGCCACCTGGGGACCGATCGGGCAGCCGGGGCTGGTGAGCGTGTAGGTCACCTTGACCACGCCCGCATCCTCGACCGCGATGTCATAGATCAGGCCGAGCTCCACGAAGTCGAGCCCCAGCTCCGGGTCGATCACCTCCCGCAGCGCCTCTTCCACCTCTTCGACTGTTGCCATGCACAGAGTGTACGAAAGCGCTGGGCGTTGCACGACGGCCCTCCGCGGCGCTGGCCTGATCTCCGCGCGCGGAGCGCCGAGGTAGCCTGTTCGGCCGTGCCCGCCCCGGATGACGCCACCCCGCTGGAGGTCGTCGCCTTCGGAGACCCGGACGCCGGTGTCTGGGGACTGGCTACGGCGGGCACGCTCGGGATCGCGCGGATCGGCGGAGAGCGACGCGAGCAGCTCACGCTGAGTACCGACAGCCGGACGACCGCGGAGGAGTGGGACCTGAGGGGGGACGATCTGGAGCTCTCCGTCTCGCCGCTGGGAGCAGCGGCGTCGTTTCCCGCGGGCTTGCCCGCTGAGCGCGTGCAGATCTGCCGCGTGCACGGCCACGCCACGGTGGGCGGCGAAGGCGAGAGGATCGATTGCCTGGGGATGCGGGGCGAGCATCGGGGGCTGGGAGGCGCGACCGGATCCTGGCGAGCCGCCTACCTCTGGTTCTCCGGCGAGCAGGCGATGGCGCTCACAGCGGCGCGCCCGCGCCGGGCCCCTGGCCACGATCGTGATGCTCTCGCCGCCACCGTGCTCGAAGGCGGTTCGGCGCTCACCTCGGTCGATCCCCGGCTCTCCACCACACTCGATGAGGCCGGCGCACCGCTGCGGGTGGGGTTGGAGCTGTGGATCGAGAGCGAGGACGGAACGCTCGAGTTCCCGCGGCGCGCCTCAGGGATGACGATCGACCCGGCTCTGACAGTGCGAACCGGCCGTCTGCGGGTGCGCGGATACCCGCTGCGCTGTCACAGCCGGGGCCAAACCGGCGGCGGCGTCTACCTGCAGGCCGATCCGGCGTGAGCGCCATCCAGGGCATCGTCAGTGACTTCGGGGGGGTGCTCACCTCCCCGCTGCTCGACTCCTTTATCGCCTACCAGGAGCATTCGGGCATCTCCCTGGAGCAGCTCGGCCACGCCATGCTCGCCACCGAACGGCAGCTCGGCGAGAACCCCCTGTTCCGGCTGGAGCGGGGGCAGCTCGCCGAGACCGAGTTCCTGTCGCTGCTGAGCGCCCAGCTGAGCGACCAGCTCGGACGCCAGGTCTCGCTGGGGGGCATGGGCGAGCACCTGATGGAGACCCTGCGCCCCAACGAGCGGCTGATCGAATACATGCGCGAGCTCGGCCAGCGCGGGCTGAAGCTGGCGATCTGCACCAACAACGTCCGGGAATGGGAGGCGCGCTGGCGCGCGAAGCTGCCGGTCGACGAGATCTTCTCGGTTGTGGTGGACTCGGCGTTTGTCGGCTCGCGCAAGCCCGAGCCCCGGATCTACGAGGTGACGCTCGCGCGTCTGGAGCTGCCCGCCTCGGCGACGCTGCTGCTCGACGACATGGAGGTCAACTGCGAGGGTGCGCGCGCCCTGGGAATGCAGGCGGTGTGCTTTCGTGACTCCGAGCAGGCGATCACGGAGATCGAGCGGGCGCTGGCGGGGGCCTGAAGCCAGCGCGCGAGACCGGCGGGGCTCAGTTCTCAGCGCCGAGGCGGTCCCAGCAGTAGAGCTCCAGGCATTCGGCGGCCAGCGCCCGGCAGCGCGCCTCAGAGAGCCACGGCAGCACCGTATCGAAGGCCTGCTCCTCTCCCACCCCCGCCTCGAAAGCCTCCTCGCCGCGAAATCCGGCTGCGATCTTCAGGGCCTCCCGGCGGTTCTCGCCCAGCGAGGGGAACACGTTGACGAGAAACTCCTTGCTGGGCACCGGGTGCCCCAGCTCCAGCGACGCGTGCCAGGACGCCAGCAGCGACAGGTCGTGCTCGTCGAGGTCCGCAATCGCCTTGGCGTAGTGGGAGTCCAGCTCCGAGTCGGGGATCTCGTCGACCCACGCGCGCACCACCTCGCCCAGGATCTGGCGGCGCGCCTCCCGGCCGACGGATTCGGCGATGACCCGGATGGCGTTCTGCGGTTCGATGAAGCACAGTGACATTGCGGCTCCGCTTGGTTGGTGGGACGCCGCAGAAGGTAAGTGGTGGTCCGGACGGAGCCATGGTTCTCTGACAGGAAAATAACGCTCAGGCTGCGACCACCGCCTCGGCCGTTGACGTTGACGGTGGTTGGAGCGTGACGGCGTGTCCAAGCGCTTCGAGCTGTTTGACGAGCCGTTTGGTTTGGCGTTCGGGG
>JALYYW010000038.1 GCA_030946085.1 Actinomycetota bacterium | reverse complement strand
CGCTTGGCGCTGGCCCGAAGCTCGCGCAGCAGCTGGTGGAGGTGTCGGCGGTGGCGCACGACGTGGTGGCAGGGGCCCGCGCCAGGTGCCCGAGCGTCCGCGCGCGCGTCAAGACCGCGCGCTGACCGTGGCGGTCAAGGCCCCGCGCCAGGGCGCTCAGGTCGCCCCGCGCGGCACGGAGGTCAAGCGGTACCGCCGTCTCGGCGGCATGGGTGGGCGTGGAGCAGCAGGCGGCCGCGACGTCGTCGAGCAGCGTCTGGTCGGTGTGATGGCCGACCGAGGCGATCACCGGAACCCGCAGCAGCGCCACCGTCCGGCACAGGGTCTCGTCGCAAAAGGCGAAGAGGTCGGCGAGTGATCCGCCGCCGCGCGCCACCACGATCACCTCGACGGCCTCGATCGCGGCCAGCTCTCGCAGAGCGGCGCCGATCCGCGGCGCCGCGTGGCGGTCCTGCACCGGCGCAAAGGCCCACACAAGCCGCCCGCCCCAGCCCCGCCGCCGCAGGCCGGCCAGCACGTCGTCGCGGGCCTTGCCCCGCTCCCCGGTGACCACGCCGATGGTGCGCGGCAGGGTCGGGCGGAGCAGGCGCTTCTGGGGCTCGAAGAGGCCCTCGTCGTGCAGCCGGCGGCGCAGCCGCTGTAACTGCGCCAGGAGGTCACCCTCGCCGGCGATCCGCAGCTCGGTGACCGAGAAGGAGAACGAGGGGGAGGAGGTGGCGCTGCCGGGATACAGGTCGCAGCCGCCGCCGACGACTACGCGCAGCCCGTCGGCGAGGGCGACCCCGAGGCGATCGAAGTCGGCCCACATCGAGCACGGCATCGCGCCGGCGGCGTCGCGCAGCTCGAAGTACACCCGGGCCCGGCCGTGGCGGAAGCCCCACACCTCGCCGGTGAGCTGCACCCGGGCGAACTCGCGCAGCCGGCGCCGCAGCCCGGCGGCGTAGGAACCGACGGGAAAGGGACCGGGGAGGTGGCTCTGGCCAGCCTCAGCGGCGGCGTCGAGGGCAGGCTGGGCGATGGGCGGGGGCACGAGCAAGCCGAGCCTACAAGCCGCTCCCCCGGAAACGGCTCAGGCGGGCCAGTCGATCCGCTCGGCCAGCTCGCTGGACCCGAGGTCGATCAGTCGGCTGCGCTCGACCGGGCGATACTCGCCGTCCTGCAGCGCACGCCAGTGGACGCGCCGATCCTGCGGGTCCACGATCAGCAGCTCGTCCACCTGGTGGGCGGCGTAGAAGCGCAGCTTGTCCCAGGTCTCATCGCCCGGGGAGACGATCTCGATCACCAGCGCCGCGGTCGGATGCCAGACGCCGCTCGCGCCCGGGCGGTGAAGGCCGCCGTCAGGCACGCGGTAGTCGTCGCGGCCACCGACTGCGAACTCCTGGACAAGGGGCTCAAGGCCGATGGCACGCGCGAGCGGGTCCAGCAGCACCGCAAGTTGCTGGGCGATCATCCCATGCTCGTGCGAGGGGGGAGGGTTCATGTGCAGCACACCCTCCCAAACCTCGTCCCGCCGATTGCCCCCCCACCGTGCACGCTGCACGAGCAGTTCGTCAAACGGAGCGGGGGGAGGATCCGGAAGCAGCGTGCGCATTCTCGGAAACGATACCGAGGTCGCGCGTCGGCTCAGGCGGGCTCACTCTCGCAGCCAGGCGACGGTCCCCGCCAGCCCGTCACGTAGGTCGATCTGCGCCCGCCAGCCCAGCAGCCGCTCGGCCTTCTCCACCGAGGGCCAGCGCCGCTGCACGTCGACCTGAAAGCTCGGCAGGTGCTCCAGGGCGAAGCGCTCCGGCTCCCGGCCACAGGCCTCCCAGATCAGCTCCGCGATCTCGGCCACGGTGCGCTCCTCGGCGGCGGAGATGTTGAAGTCCTCGTTCTCGCCGGCCGGCGAGGCCATGGCGGTGACGATCCCCTCCGCGATGTCCTCGACGTGGGTCAACGTCCGCGTCTGCTCTCCAGAGCCGAAGATCTGCAGCGGGTGCTGCCCGGAGAGCACCTTGGAGATCAGGTCCGGTACCGCATGGGCGATGCCAGGCTCGTCGGGGTCAGGGCGCTCCCCCGGCCCGTAGGCGTTGAAGGGACGGCAGATCGTGTAGGGCAGGCCGTGCTGGTCGTGGGCTGCGCGGGCGTACACCTCTCCGGCGAGCTTGGAGAAGCCGTAGGCCGAGCGCGGCGGCGGGCAGTCGGGCAGATGCTCCTCGGTGGTCGGGAAGTCCCGGACGCGCTCGAAGACCATCGAGGAGGAGACGTACACGTAGCGCTCTACCGCCGCCTCGATGGCAGCGTGCACCACCGCCCCGCTCAGGGCGTTGTTGACCTCGGTGAGCGTGTAGGGCAGCTTGTGGAAGTTGGCGATCCCGCCGACGATCGCCGCCAGGTGAATCACGTGCGTGCAATCGCGCACCGCCTCGCGCGCGAGCGCCTGGTCACGGAGGTCGCCGCTGCGCACCTCGCATCCCTCGCGGACCCACGCGGGCACCGGACGGTGGTCGCAGACGCGCACCTCCCAGGAAGGGTCGCGCAGCAGACGCCGCACCACCGCCGTGCCGATCGTGCCGGCGCCGCCTGTGACCAGGACGCGGGTCACCGCAGCTCGGGCAGATCCTGGGGCTCGCGCAGCTCGCCCATCTCGCGCGCCGGGGCGCCACCCCGCAGGACCGCCACTTCGGCGGCATAGGCGAACACCTGCGCGGTGCGCAGGGCGTCCCACGGATCCACGAGCAGGCAGTCGTTCGCGCTGCCGCCGAGGATCTGCTCGAAGGTCTCCTGCGCCTCGAACTCCGAGTGGTTGGTGGCCACGATGACGACATCGGCGTCCTGCACGGTCTCCCCGAGCGGCTGCGTCGGCGTGCTGGCGTATGGGTCGGACACGGCTACGTCGGCCAGCTCGCGCTCCAGCAGCCGGATCAGCTTGGGCGAGAGCGAGTCGCGCTCGTCGTCGGTGTCACGCTTGAAGGTCAGTCCCAGCACCGCGACCTTGCGTCCGGACAGGCTGCCGATGCGCCGCTTGATCCCCTCCACCAGGAACAGCGGCACCGCCTCGTTCACGCGGGAGACGGCCAGCAGCATCCCCGGCGAGTTGGAGCGCTCCTCGGAAAAGGCGAAGTCCTTGCGCAGGCAGGTGCCCGCGGTCAGCCCGGGCTTGGCGATCCCACCCCGCGGATAGTCGCGGTTGATCAGCTCGATCACCTCAAAGACGTTGGCGTCGTAGCGCTCGCAATCCATCATCAGCAGGTTGGGCAGCGCGAAGTTCGTGTAGCGCAGGATGTTGGTCCAGATCTTGGCCAGCTCCGCCTGCACCGGCGTGGTCTTCACGATCCGGGTCCCGAACACCTCAAACAACCTCGCCGCCCGCTCCGTGGAGCGGTCGTGGACGCCCCCGACGATGCACGGCAGCGTGACGATCTCCTCCAGGAACTTTCCGGCCGCGATCCGCTCGGGGGCGTGGGCGACGAAGACGTCCTCTCCGACGCGGAGGTCGCGGCGCTTCTCGATGTAGCCGGCCACGAATTCGGTGGTGCCGGGGGCGACGGTGGAGCGCAGGATCAGCGCGTGCTCGCTTCGCAGCAGCGGCAGCAGATCGTCGACGGCTGAGCGGACCTGCCGCAGGTCGCTCTCGACGTGCGAGAACGACGGCGTCCCGATCGTGATCACGATGTCATCGGCGCGCGCCGCGTCTGCGGCCCGCTCGGCCAGCTCCAGACGGCCGCTGCCCATCACCCGCTCCAGCAGCTCCTGGGTCCCGGCCTCCTGGAAGGGCATCTGTCCGGCGCGCAGCGAATCGAGCACGGCAATGTCGTGATCGACGCCCAGCACCCGCAGTCCGTGGTCGGCGAAGGACAGCGCGAGCGGCAGCCCCACCCTGCCGAGGCCGATCACGGACACGACGCGGTCGTAGCTCACCGTGCTTAAAGGTACCGCCCGGCTCAGGCGACGCTGTCCGGCGTGACACTGCGCAGCGGTGCCAGGCCGGGCTCGCCCTCGTGGCCGCGGGTCTCTCCGCGGAAGGCGATTCGATTCAGCCGTGCGATCTCACGCTCCCCCTCGATGCGAGCGGGATGATCGTCGGGCAGACCATTGATCAGCGCCCAGATCCGCTCGCGCAGCTGGAGCGCGAAGTGCGGTGTGGAGGGCCCCATCAGCTGGCGCACGTCCTCGATCGTGACTTCACGGCCGTCGCGGAGTCGATCGGGGTGCTCGCTCTCACTCATGGCCGCCGCTCGCCTCCGGGCCAGCTGCCCGCTCGGCATCCCGCCTCGCCTGATCGGGCAGCGCCCGGATCATCCTGCTGGCTCGTCTGTAAGGCGGCCGCTCGAGTCATCCAGCTGCTCATTTCTGCGGAACCACCTCCAGCAGGTTGTCCATCTGGGCTTGAACGCCCACCGACACCGCGCTGGTGTCGCCGATCACCCAGCCGTGGTTGTAGACCGCGGCGGTCGGCCCTTCCTGGGTGAAGCCGGGGGTGGCGTAGTTGAGAAAGAAGTTCAGCACCGAGGTGGGGAGCGTAGAGGCGTCGTCGACCACCAGCTGGGGGCCGTAGGCCCCGCTGGCCGACAGGGGGGCGGAGGCGGCGGCATCCAGTGGCCGGCGCGAGCTGATGAGGACGTAGCCGTGACCGGGGCTGCGCATCGCCCAGCCGAAGCTCCCGGGCACGTGCGCGCACGGCTGTCCGTAGGCGCAGGCCGGATCCCGGTAGGTGGCGAAGGCCACGGAGTTCGCCGGCGGGTCGTCGCCGGCGACCCGCTTGACGCGCCCGTACCGGCCCAGCTCGGAGAGGATGCTGTCGGAGATCACGCTCGAGGGGCCGAGCACGTAGATGTTCGGATGCTGGTGGGAGAGCAGGGCCTGGCGGGTGACCTGGGGGATGCCCGAGGATCCGACGAACAGCACCGGCTCACCGCTCTCGGCCGCCCATCCTGCGGCGGGCATGGCGTAGGCCGGAGCGTCGGCCGAGGCGATCACGACGTTGATGCTGGTTCGCCCCTTGGCTGCGGCCGTGAAGCGATCGATCGCCGCCGCGAGCGCGTACGGATCCTTGCCGGAGATCTTGGCCGAGCGCAGCCCGTCCGGGGCGGTGGCGTCGCCGACCCGGATGACCTGGGCTCCGGCGGCGACGCTCGAGCCGGTCGGCGCCAGGAACTGCAAGGCGTCGGCGCTGGCTGAGGGCAGCGAGGAGGAGTCAGAGAGCAGCAGCGGCGCCCTGATCGGCGGGGCCATCAACACCGAGGCCGCCAGCGCCGCCTGCCAGTCGTCGGTGGGTGCCAGGACCACCGCCGGGGGATGGGTTCCCGTGCCCGCGGACGGATACACCGCCAGCGCCACCCCGGCGGCGTCGGCGATCGGGTCGGCGCCGCCGACGCGGGTGGTGTTCTTGGTGGCCACCGTCGGGAAGCCGAGCTTCTGCCCCGCCTGTGGGGTCTTCGACTGCACGCCGACGACCGGGCCGGGCCCGCTGATCAGCTGGGTGCCGCCCCCGCATCCGGCCAGCACGGCGGCGCTCAGGAGCAGGGCGCCGAACAGCGATCGAATGCGGAGCGGGCGGGGCATCTGGGAGCGGACGTTACCGGCGCCGGCGAGGCGACGGCGCCGCCTGTGCCGTGTGGGGCAGCTGGAGGGACGTAACCGGGGCCGGCGCAGCTTGTATATTGCCGCAACGCCGAATCCGCGGAGGCCAAGCCGCGGAGCGGGGGACCCAGGTCCCCAGGGGCGAATCTCGCGGTGAATCCGCGGGAGGCGCAGGCTCTTTCCGCGCCAGCCCGACAGCTAACCCCGCAGGCCTACGAAAGAGAATGAATTGCGGGTTTCAAAGCTGATCGCTCCCTGCCTTGCCGTGGCCGCGCTCGCCGGCGCGCCGGCCGCGCTGGCCCACGGGCGCAAGCCCCACGTGCGTCCCCAGGCCAGCGGCGCGTCGGGCGGTGCCTCGGTGGCCGTGCCCGTGCCGGGTCTCAGCACTCCGGCGCACCCGGTCGTCCAGGGCTTCACCGCCAAGATCATCCACGGAGTGGCATACGCCCCCTCCTACGCGCCGATTCAGGTGCAGCAGGCGATCTGGGCCGGCAACCAGATCCGCCCAAGCCCTACGTCTACGGTGGTGGCCACGGCAGCTTCATGGACGCCGGCTACGACTGCTCGGGGATCGGTCTCCTACCTCCTGCACGCCGCCGGACTGATCGACACCCCGCTGGACTCCAGCGAGTTCATGAGCTGGGACCAGGGCGGTCCGGGCCAGTGGATCACGGTCTACACCAATCCCGCACACGCCTTTGTGCAGATCGCGGGGATCCGCTTGGACACCTCCGCCGAGGCCGATCCGCACCCTGCCCATGGCTCGGGGCCGCGCTGGCGCCCGCTGTTCAAGCACCCCTCGGCGTTCCAGGCTCGCCACCCGGACGGGTTCTAGCTGTAGCCACCCGCCGCTTCGCCCTCGGCCTCACGCCGGCGTTGGATCTCGTTGCGCTCGGCCAGGCGGTTGGCCCGCCGCAGCTCCGCCTCACGCATTCGCCGCACCTCGGCCGGGCCCTGGGCGAGCACCGCCGGCACCGCGGCCGGCCGCCCGTGGCCGTCGAGGGCCACCATCGTCAGGTAGGCCGTGTTGGTGTGCCGCACCTCGCCGGTCCGGGGGTTCTCGGACTGCACCCGGACGCCGATCTCCATCGAGGTCCGCCAGGCGGCGTTGACGGTGGCCGAGAAGCTGACTAGCTCGCCGACCGAGATCGGCACCAGGAAGGTCATCCGGTCCATCCCGGCGGTGACCACGCGGCTGCGCGAGTGCTTGATCGCGGCCAGGCCGGCGGCCTCGTCGACGAGCTTCATCACCGTCCCGCCGTGGACGCTGCCGGAGCTGTTGGCGTCACCCACGCCCATCCAGTGGACGATCTGCGAGGAGGAGAGCGAGGCCGGCTTGGGCTCCATCGGTGCAACCCTAACTCCTCGGCCCAGTAGGCTACGGAGGCTCGTCCAGTCACCCGCCAAGGAGGATGCGATGCCGGGACTCTCCGGGCGCATGTCGACAGTAGTCAAAGCCAAGATCTCCAAGATGCTCGACCGCGCCGAGGATCCGTCCGAGACGCTCGAGTACAGCTACCAGAAGCAGATCGAGATGCTTCAGAACGTCAAGAAGGGGATCGCCGACGTGGTAACCTCCAAGAAGCGCCTGCAGTTGCAGGAGGAGAAGCTCCAGCAGCAGGTGGTCAAGCTGGACACGCAGGCGCGTCAGGCGCTGTCCCAGGGCAACGAGGAACTGGCGCGGGTGGCCCTGGAGCGCAAGAACGTCGCCCAGACCGAGCTGCAGTCCCTTGACAGCCAGGTAGAGCAGCTACAGCAGCAGCAGGACCAGATGACGGCCTCCGAGCAGAAGCTGCGGACGAAGATCGAGCAGTTCCGCTCCAAGAAGGAGGTCATCAAGGCCCAGTACTCGGCGGCGGAGGCGCAGGTGCGGATCTCCGAGGCCGCCACTGGTGTGGGGGAGGAGATGGCCGATGTCGGCCTGGCGATGCAGCGGGCGCTGGACAAGACCGAGAACATGAAGGCTCGCGCCGGCGCGGTCCAGGAGCTCGAGGCCGCGGGGACCTTCGAGGACCTAACCCAGCTCGGCTCCGGCGACGACGACATCGACCGGCAGCTGAAAGCTCTCTCCAGCGGCAGCGAGGTCGATGCCGACCTGGCGAAGATGAAGGCGGAGCTGGGCCAGGGGGCTGCGCCGACCGGCGAGCTCGGGGCCGGCGGACCCCAGGAGCACGCGAAGTGATCGTCCGCATCTCCAGCGAGGGTCAGTACGAGGTGCCGGACGCGATTCTGAGCGAGCTCAACGAGCTTGACAACGAGGCCGTCGCTGCCTGCGAGGCGGGGGAGGGGCAGCGGTTCCGGGTCGCCTTCGACGGGCTGCTGTCGCTGGTGCGCGGTCAGGGTCGGGCGCTGGCCGACGACGAGCTGACCGAATCGGAGCTGATCCTCCCGCCACCCGACGTCTCGCTGGCTGAGGCCCGGACGGAGTTCAGCGGCGAGGGGCTGATCCCGGGCTGAGGGACTTCGCAGTCACGCAGCCCGCGGAGCCGACGGCGGTATTGCCGACCTTCGGCGGTTTCCTGCCAGTATGTAGCCTCGCGGGCGAGGATCGTCTCGTGGGAGGCCAACAGCAGGGAGCGGTAGGCAAGTGAGCGGTAGGGAGCCATTCACAGAACGCGGCATCCGGGCGGGGGGATGGCGGGCGGCTGCGCCGGGGGTGACCGGGCGAGAGTCGGGAGCGGGAACCCGCGCTTCCCACGGGGACGGGATCCCCACCGGGATCTCCACCACCGACCCGCTGCCGACGGCGCGGGATGCGATCTTCCGGCGCCTGCTGATCGTCGCCGACCTGCTGGGCGTGCTCGGTGCTCTGCTGCTGGTGGGGGCGATCAGTCCTCAGGGTTTCTCGGCCAAGAGCCTCACCCTGCTCCCGATGACGGTGCTGCTGGCGAAGGTCGCCGGACGCTACGACCACGACGAGGTCGTGCTGAGGAAGTCCACGCTGGACGAGATACCGTCGTTGCTGACGCTGGCGGCGGCCATCGCCGTGGCGTGGTCGTTGCTGGCGGCGGCGGAGGGCGTGCCACGGAGCCATGGCGTCGGGGGGCTGTGGGCGGCGACCTCGCTGTGCCTGATCGTCAGTCGCCTCGCCGCTCGGGCGCTCGCTCGGCGCTGGGCGCCCGACGAGCGGGTGCTGGTGATCGGGACGGCCTCCGCCCGCGCCCGGTTTGCCCGCCGGCTGGCCGCCGACCCAGTCGCGCGCACCGAGGTGGTGGGCTTCCTTCCGCTGGAGGACGAGCACCAGGTGCAGGTGGACCCGGGGGCCGCCTGCCGCCACGAGCGCCAGCTGTCGATCGGCGAGCTGGAGCCGCTAGTACGAGAGCTTCAGGTTGGCCGGATCTTCGTGATCGGCGCCGGCGCCGGCTCCGACGTGGCCTACGACGCACTGGCCATGGCCACCTCCGTCGGCGTCAAGGTCTCGATCCTGCCCAACGAGCTGGAGGTGGTGGGCTCCTCCGTGGAGCTCGACGAGGTCGGCGGCCTGGCGGTGCTGAGCGTTCGCAGCCCCGGGCTGGGGCGCTCCTCCCGGGTGGTGAAGCGGGCCTTCGACCTCACGGGCTCGCTCCTCGGTTTGGCCATCCTCTCGCCGCTGTTCGCGCTGATCGCCGCGGCGACCAAGCTCGACTCCGCCGGGCCGGTGTTCTTCTGTCAGCGGCGCGTCGGGCGGGACGGCGCGGTCTTTGGGATGCTCAAGTTCAGGAGCATGACCGACGACGCCGAGGCCAAGCGGGAGGCGCTGCTGGCCTCTAACGAGACCGAGGGGCTGTTCAAGCTGCGCGCCGATCCGCGCGTGACGAGGGTCGGCCGGCTGTTGCGCAAGGCCTCGCTCGACGAGCTGCCGCAGCTGCTGAACGTGATCAAGGGTGAGATGAGCCTGGTCGGCCCGCGCCCGCTGATCAGCGACGAGGACCGCCTGGTGGAGGGTCGCCACCGCCGGCGGCTGCAGCTCGCCCCGGGGATGACCGGGCCGTGGCAGGTCCTGGGGCCCGAGCGCCCCCCGCTCAGCGAGATGGTCAAGATCGACTTCCTCTACGCGGCCAACTGGTCGCTGTGGAGCGACATCAAGATCCTGGTGCGCACGGCGCTGCACGTCAGCGGGCGCCGCGGCGTGTAGCCGCTCTTTGAGCCTCCGACCGAACTGCGGCTGGGGACAGAGCCAGTGGCCCTCCAGCCGCCTCACAGCGGACAGGCGGCGGCCAGCCTGGTCCTGCCAACGCCCGGAACTGCAGGATCAGGCTGAGGAGATTACGCCCACGTTGGCCCCAGCCACCGCGTGAGCGGTCAGCATGGCGTGAATCTACGCAGAGCCGCTGGAAGAGCGCCTGCGCAACGAGTTGCTGGCGATCCGGTGTGCTTCACGCAAAGACTGCATCACGCGTTCATGGCCGCGTTGGTTTTCGCGGGCGAGCTCCGCATAGCGGGCTTGAGTTGAGCTTTCTCGGTTGTTCCGGGCGCTGATCGGCGGTCGGCTGTCCTGCGTCATCTGGTGCTCCTCTCGATCCAGGGAATAAGACTTCCCCAGCAAATAGAACTCTACTCTCGCTACCCCGAAACGGGCTACGGGTTCCGGCCCTTGGGCTGTGCAGCTTCCAGGCCCGAAACACGTTTGTCCAGCTGAGCTTGCATCTCGATCATCTGCTCGGTCAGCGTCGTGAGGCGATCGTTGAGCTCCTCGACACTCTCTCGGGTCTTCTTCGCTGCTTCCGCTGTCTCAAACGTGCCGCCGGCACCGCCGGGGAGCTGAGCACTCTGAAGCTTGTCTCCCGCGTAGAGTCGCTGGGAGAACGCTGCGAGCACCATCACGGCGGTCGCCACGCCGATGCCCTTCAACACGGCCCCGTACAGGGTTACGCCCGTGGCGGTCTGCTGGACCGCGAAGAACAGGCCAACGGTCAGCCCCAAGTAGACGAACCACCGCCCAGCCGGCCACGCGGGAGCCAACCGTGCACCCTCTGCAACACAAAGACGAGCGTACGTCGAGCTGCGGACGGTAGCTGCTCTAGTCACGATCACTTGACCCCTACCGGAAGCGCGCGATTCGATATCGATAGCCGGGGTATCTCACCCCCAAATGGTGGCGCGATGAAAGCCGCGCCGAGCCCAGGAGGAGGAGAGCCTGTGTCCAGATCGTTGCCCAATCGCGCCTTGCACGCGATCTTTAGCAAGGTCAACCGGCGTCGCCAGTGGTACGAGCTGCCCACGACCTCGCTGAAGACGCTCAACCTGCTGTCGCTGCGGCTCGACCTGCGGGACCTGAACCTGTTCGACACCGGCACGCCGATCCGCAAGCACGGCCTGGAGGAGCCGCCGGAGGAGGCGCTCACCGCGCGTCGCCCCGACGGCAAGTGGAACGACCTGGAGGACGCGGAGATGGGCTCCACGGGCACGGCCTTCACCCGCAACATCAACCCCAAGCGGATCAGGCCCGAGGAGCCGCCGCGCCTGTATGACCCCAGCCCCCGCAAGGTCTCGCTGGAGCTGATGACCCGCGACGAGTTCAAGCCGGCCGAGACCCTCAACGTGCTGGCGCAGGCGTGGATCCAGTTCGAGAACCACAACTGGTTCTTCCACGGTCGCGGTAAGCCCGAGGAGGTGCTGAAGGTTCCGGTGGAGGAGGGCGACGACTGGCCTGACCACCCGATGCGGGTGCGGCGCACGGTGGCGGTCCCCTCCCACAACAGCGGCGTCGGCAAGAACGGCAACGGCTCGATCGACTACGGCAACACCGAGACCCACTGGTGGGACGGCTCGCAGATCTACGGCTCCGATCAGGAGACCCAGAACGCGATCCGCACCTTCAAGGACGGCAAGCTCAAGATCGGCGCCGACGGCCGGCTGCTCCCCGACGAGGGCGAAGATGGTCTGGACCTGACGGGCTTCAACGAGAACTACTGGTTCGGCCTGTCGTGCCTGCACACGTTGTTCACCAAGGAGCACAACGCGATCTGCGACATGCTCCAGAAGGAGAACCCGCGCTGGAGCGACCAGCGCCTGTTCGACACCGCCTGGCTGATCAACGCGGCGTTGATGGCCAAGATCCACACCGTCGAGTGGACCCCGGGCATCGTCAACACGCCCGCGCTGTGGTTTGCGATGAACGCCAACTGGTCGGGCATCTTCGGCCAGAACCTCAAGGACCGCTTTGGCCGCCTCGGCGACTCGGAGATCTTCAGCGGGATCATTGGCTCTCCCCAGGAGCACCACGACGCGCGCTTCCAGTTGACCGAGGAGTTCATCTCGGTCTACCGCATGCACCCGCTGCTGCGCGACGACTGGAACATCTTCAGCGCCCAGAACGGCGAGTTGCTGCACCAGGACGAGTTCGTCAACGTCCAGGGTGCCCGCACCCGCTCGTTCATGGACAACTTCCAGGTCGGCGACATGATCTACTCGATGGGGGTGGAGAACCCCGGCGCCATCACCCTGCACAACTACCCCCGGGCACTGCAGCGGTTCACGCGGATCGACGGTGAGCTGATGGACCTGGCCACGCTGGACATCCTCCGTGACCGCGAGCGGGGAGTGCCGCGCTACAACGACTTCCGCGAGGAGCTGCGGATGCCGAGGGTCCGCTCCTTTGAGGAGCTGACGCCCAACCGGCAGTGGGCGGAGGAGATCCGCCGCGTCTACAGCAACGACATCGACAAAGTCGACCTGCAGGTGGGCATGTACGCGGAGCCGCTGCCACCCGGCTTCGGGTTCTCGGACACCGCCTTCCGGGTCTTCATCCTGATGGCCTCCCGGCGGCTGAAGTCAGACCGCTTCTTCACCACCGACTTCCGGCCCGAGGTGTACACCCAATCCGGCATGCGCTGGGTCACGCGTACCAAGATGAAGGACGTGCTGCTGCGCCACCACCCGGAGCTGGAGCCCTCCCTGGAGGGAATGCCAAACGCGTTCCTGCCCTGGCACAAGATCGGCCCCGACGGCAAGGGCAACGGTAAGCTCAGCCACCGGGTCGAGGGCGTCAAGAAGGCACTGGCCGCGATCAACGCATGAGCGCCACCTCCGACCTGGCGACGGAGCAGGACGGAGCGGCGCGACCCTCGGGGGGCTCGCAGCTTCCGGCCGCGTCGCTGGCCGAGAGCCTCTCGGTGCTGGCCACGGGGATCGTGCCGCCGCTCGTGCGGGGGCTGTTCTCACCGCGCCGGCGCGCGATGAAGCTGCTGGCGGCGCTCGACGCCGACCGGCGGGCGGTGTCGGTGCTCTCGGGGCTGCGCCGCCGCCACGGAGGACAGGGGTTGCGACTGCTCGGCGGCCGCATCGTGGTGGTGTGGGGGCCCTGGGCTATCAAGGAGGTGCTCGACCGCTCGGCGGACCTCTACGCCTCCGATGCCGGGGCCAAGGCCAAGGGCATGTCGCACTTCCAGCCCCAGGCGCTGACGCTCTCCCGCGGGGAGGAGTGGCGCGACCGCAGGAATTTCGCCGAGTCGGTGCTGGCCGCTCGTGAGCGCCTGCATCCCTCCGCGCAGCGCTTCGTGGATGTAGTGGCCGATGAGATCGAGCGGCTGCCGGGCGAGCTGCGACTCGACTGGGGGGCCTGGGAAGGCCTGTTCGACCACGTCACCCTGCGGGTGATCTTCGGCGACTCCGCGCGGGAGGAGCAGCGGCTGACGGCGCTGCTGGAGCAGCTGATGGGCGAGGCCAATCGGCTCGTGGGCCTGAAGCCCGGCGATGAGTACTACGAGTTCTACGGGCTGCTGGAGCGCCAGCTGGCCGAGCCCGAGGAGGGCAGCCTGCTGGCCCGGTTCGCCGACGCCCCGCACGGGGACCGGACCAGGATCGTTCACCAGATCCCCCACTGGATCTTCGCCATGCGGGACACGCTCGGCGCCAACGCCTTCCGGGCGCTGGCTGCTGTCGTCGCCGATGACTCGCTGACGCGGCGGGTGCGGGAGGAGTTGGAGGGCCAGGATCTCCGGGCCCCGGAGGCCGTGGACGGGCTCGGCCTCCTGGAGGGCTGCCTGCAGGAGGCGATGCGGCTGTGGCCGACGACGCCGCTGCTGGCCCGGGAGACCACGCGGGAGACCGAGCTGGCCGGCGAGAAGCTCCAGGAGGGCACGCAGGTGATGCTCGTCAACGTGTTCAACCATCGCGACCCCGACGGCGTCGCCGATCCAGATCTTCTCGTCCCCGAGCGGTGGGTCGAGGGCGGGAGCGACATCCGCTTCAACCATCTCAGTAACGGCAGCCAGGACTGCCCCGGCGCGCCGCTGGTGTCGCTGCTGGGCAAGGCCGCGCTCGCGGGCGTGCTGGCTCGCTACGAGCTCACCCTGGAGCGGCCGCAGCTGGACCCGGGGCAGCTGCCCTTCATCCTGAACTTCTACGAAATGTGCCTGTCGGCGCGATCGCGAGAACACAGATGAGCGTCGCGGCGCCCACGCGGACGAGCGGCGGTCCGGGTTCCTCCCGCCGGGGCTCGGCCGCCTTTGCGGCATTGGCAGGAAGGGTTACCGTCACCGACGCCGATCACGAGCAAATCGAGATCGGGAACCCGGCCACCGGTGACGTGCTGGGGACGGTCCCGCGCTGCGGGCCCGAGGACCTGGACCTGGCCTTGGAGCGGGCGCGGGCCGCGCAGCGGGCCTGGCGGGAGAGCGACCACGCCCGCAGGCGGGAGATCCTGCTGCGCTTCCACGACCTGGTCCTCAACCGCCAGGACCAGCTGCTGGACGTGCTCCAGCTGGAGAGCGGCAAAGCCCGCCGCCACGCCTTTGAGGAGATCATGGACGTGGCGATGGTCAGCCGCTACTACGCGCGCACCGCCGAGCGCCATCTGCGCACCAGCCGTCGCCACGGGGCCTTTCCGCTGCTGACCCAGACCTGGGAGCATCACCACCCGCTGGGGGGTGGTGGGGGTGATAGCCCCGTGGAACTATCCGCTGACGCTCAGCGTCAGCGACGCGCTGCCGGCGCTGGCCGCTCGCAACGCGGTAGTCATCAAGACCGACAGCCAGACCCCGTTCAGTGCCCTGGCGGCGCTGGAGATGCTGGAGGAGGCGGGTCTGCCGCACCACGTCCTGCAGGTGGTGACCGGCTCTGGCTCCGAGCTGGGTCCTGAGCTGATCGACCGTGTGGAGTACATGATGTTCACCGGGAGCACCGGCGTCGGGCGCCAGGTGGCCAGCCGGTGCTCGGAGCGGCTGATTCCCTGCTCCATGGAGTTGGGCGGCAAGAACGCGATGATCGTGCTGGGTGACGCCAACTCGACCGTGCCGCCGCGGGGGCAGAGCGGGCGATGTTCTCCAACTCCGGGCAGCTGTGCGTCTCGATGGAGCGGCTGCTGATCCACGAGGACGTTGCCGACGAGCTCCAGCAGAAGCTGGTGAGCCGGGTGCGCAAGATGAAGCTCGGCGCCGGCCTCAACTACGACTACGACATGGGGTCGCTGATCTCCCAGGACCAGCCTGACACGGTGCGTGGGCACGTGGAGAGCGCCGTGGAGCAGGGCGCGGAGGTGCTGACCGGCGGCAGGCCTCGTCCCGACCTGGGTCCGTATTTCTACGAGCCCACGCTCCTGGCCGGCGTGCGCGACGGGATGGAGCTCTACGCCGACGAGACCTTCGGTCCGGTGGTGGCGGTTTCGACCTTCGCCAGCGAGGACGAGGTGGTTCGGATCGCCAACGCCAGCCGCTTCGGGCTGAACTTCAGCCTGTGGACGCGCGACACCGCGCGCGGGCGGCGGATGGCCGTGCGCCTGCAGGCGGGCACGATCAACATTAACGAGGGCTACATCGCCGCATGGGGGTCGGTGGACGCGCCGATGGGGGGAATGAAGGACTCGGGCATGGGTCGGCGCCACGGCTCCGACGGGATCCTCAAGTACACCGAGCCCCAGACCGTCTCGGTGCAGCGGCTGCCGCCGCTGGGGCCTCCACCGATGGTGAGCCCGCGGTGGTGGGCGCGGTTGATCACGGCGGGGCTGCGGCTGCTGCGTCGACTCGGCTTCCGTTAGGCGCTGTCTTCCTACCGGGCAGGCCCGGGCGGCGGCCGATGGCATCTCTACGCTGAACGAGGTGAACGGCCTGCGAGCATGGCTCGCCCAGCATCCGCCCCCCGACTCGAACTACCGGCAGAGCCTGGCGGGAGTGGCTCGTCGTATTTGCCAGGGAGACGACTTCTGGATTTCGGTGCGAGAGCTGCAGGATGAGCTGGCGCTGACCCAGACCGATGCGCAGCGGGCCCGCGCCATCGCCGAGGGGCCCCCGCTGACGGGCGAGCCCCGCTTCGATGCCTATCTCGCCGCGCTGGCTGAGCACGTCGCCGTGCACCATCAGCTCAGCTGCCCGCCGTGGGCTTGTGAACCGGACCGCTTCCTGGACCGGTTCTGGTTTGTCAGCGAGGTCAAGAGCTTCCGCGCGCAGGCGCTGGCACAGGCTCCGGCCGCCTTCCGCCGCCGCGGCATCTTCGTGCCCGCCCGCTCTTTGCATCGCGTTTGAAGATGGATCGCGACGAGATCATCGCCGCCCTCACCGCACTGGGGTGCGCGCTCGATCGCAGGGGGGTGACCGGCGAGATGTACCTGGTCGGAGGCGCCGCGATCGCGCTGGCCTTCGACGAGCGCCGCGCGACGCGGGACGTGGATGCGGTGTTTGAGCCGAAGTCGGTGGTGTACGAAGCCGCGGCGGAGGTGGCCGACGAGCTGGAGCTCCCCGTGGGCTGGTTGAACGATGCTGTGAAGGGATTCCTGCAGCCCGACCCTCATGCCAGTCCGGTGCTCGAAGTCCGGGGCCTGCGCTGCCTGAGCGCATCCCCCCGGATGCTGCTGGCGCTCAAGGTGCTGGCCCACCGGGTGGGCGAGGACGAGGACGACGTGCTCCTGCTGGCACACGCCATCGGCCTCGCCACCGCCGAGCAGGTACTGGACGTTGCCGCGGAGGTGTTCGGCGACCGGCTCGATGCCGCCGCTCGGTTCTACGTCGAGGAGCTGTTCGCCGGAGCCCGGTGAAGGCGTCTCGTTAGCTCGCGGACGTGCTGGACGAACTGCGCGACGGGCGCTGAGCCCGGCTACGTGGGGCTCTGGGTTCGCAACCCGAGCCTGGCGGCGGCGGCGAGCTGTTCGCCGTCGTAGGAGGCAAAGCAGCCGATCTGCTCGCGGAACTCCGCCGCGGAGGCTAGATGCAACGCGCCCCGCGCGCGCTGTGGCGGGGAGAACACCTGACACGCGCTGGAGAGCACTATCGCGGTGAGCGGCAGCAGCCGCAGCCCGCCGAGAAGCTCCTCCACGCCCGCAGGCGGGGATCCGCTGGCGGCGGCAGACGCAGGTGAGCTCGACTCGGAGCAGTTCGCTGGACAGTGCCCCAGTTCGTGCGGCGCCCCGCGCTCGACGTGGCTCAGCGCCTCGAGTTGTTCAATTGCCGACGATGACCTGAACGAGCTTCGCGACGAGCGCTGAGGTGCCGTACTACGTCGAGGCCTCGGCGTTCCTGAAGCGGGTAACGACGGACAGTAGTCGGAGGCGCTGCGCGGGAGGTTCGGGGCAGGGGCGGAGTTGCGCCGTTCATCCCAGCTGCGGGTTACCGAGGCGCAGCGCGCCGCGGCGCGGTTGGGCATTTCGCCTGAGCTGAGCCGGTGGACCTGTTCCTACCGTCGGCGGCGACGTTCCGCCGCGCGAAGATCCCCAGCCGGGAGCTGCCTGCGGCCTTCGATACTGACGTGCCGGCGCGGGCGATCTGCCAACATCCTCAACGTGCGGCACTCGAGCAGAACCAGGGGGCCGCGCAGCGCCCCTCCGTGGGCCTCGCGGTGGCTGCTCGTCTCAACGGTGGTGGCGTGCTCGCTCGTCGGCGGCACGACTGGCCTGGTCGCTGCGAAGACTGCGTCGAAGCGCAACGCTTCCCAGTCGTGCGGTCGTCCGAACTCCCGCTTTACCGGCCACCGGAGGTTCGTGGGCATCACCGCGATCGACATCAGCTCCAATCCAAGCGTCCGCTACCGGGAGTGCAACCTGAACCGCCTGGCGGCGGCGCAGGTAGCCTACCTACGGGTGGGTCTCGGCTGGAGGGATGCGGTGCGGCCTAGGGGCCACTTCGACTTCTCGTTCACGGATCCAGTGTTCGTTGAGATCTTCCGGCGGAACATCGCAATATTGCCGGTGTTGGCGGGTCCGCCTGCAAACGAATCGACCGCGCCGCGCCACCCGTACCACTTCGTTGGTTACTACCCCCCTCGGAGCCCGGCGGCCTTTGCTCGTTTCGCCCGGGCTGCCGCACGGTGGTACGGCCCCGGCGGTGGCTTCTGGAAGCTTCATCCGGAGCTTCCCTACCTGCCGATCCGGGACTGGCAGATCTGGAACGAACCGTCCCTACCGATCTACTGGCAGCCCAAGCCGGACGCAGCTGCCTACACCCGTCTGCTGCGTGCCTCGGCGAGGGCGATCCGGAGCGCGGATCCCGGTGCCGACATAGTGACAGCCGGCAATCCGTACTATTCCTACGGGGTATTCGCGACCAAGTACCTGGCCGCGATGTACCGCGCGGGGGCCAAGGGTACGTTCAACACTGTGGGCTTCCACCCCTACGCCGGGAACGGTGGCCTGGCTTTCGGCCGCGTGGCGATCCTCCGCCGGTTGATGAACCGTTACGGCGACCGGACCTCAGCCATCTGGATAACGGAATTCGGGTGGGCCAGCGGCGGACCTGACCGCCTCTACACCTTCCGGCCGCGCGGCCAGGCGGCGCAGATCACCAGATTCCTGACGCTGATCGGGCGCAGCGCCACGAGGCTGCGGCTCAAGGGCGTGATGCAGGCCGGTTGGCACGATCCACCGCGACCACGCGGGGCGCATGATTGGTGGGGCATGCACATCGGCCTGCTGGACACGCGCGGTCGAGCAAAGCCGGCCCTTGCCGCGTTCTCGCGCTTCGCGTGGGGACTGAATGGATGACGAGGCGCTGGAAACGATGCCGCTCAGGCCTGCGGCTCGCCGTTCGTGCGCCGCCACAGCGCGAACCCGCCGAGGATGACCGCTGCGGCGGCCACGATCGCCAGTAGCCAGGGCAAGGGGGTGCTGCCAAGGCTTGCGGAGCCACCGACCGTGGCCGCCGGGGGCGGTGCGGATTCGGCTGATCTGTGGGCGGCTGGTGCTCTAGGAGCAGGAAGCGTCAGCAGGTGCGCTCGAGCTCGCGCACTCAGGCCCCGCCGCTCGAGCAGCGCGTGCACGGTGCGGGCGGGTAGCACACTCTGCAACGCCGCGGTCGCGAAGCCAGGCGTCTGCTTGCCGCCGGACGTCGGGACGGGCTCGCAGTACTGGTCGAAGGGGGAAGCGGATCCTCCGGCGCAGATGTCGTTGGCCCGCGCAGGCGCTGCGCTCCAGCAGGCGAGTACCGCCGCCACAGCCCCGAGCAGCACGATCCCCCCAAACGCAGCCTTGAGCGTCGACACTGCCAGTGGATGGTAACGGACCGGATAACCGCCTCGGCGCAACCGGCGCCTGACCAGTCGCAAGCTCCGCGCACATGGCGAAGGTATGTGCCGAGAATTCTCGTGTTCGTGGGCGCCCTGGGGCTGGTGCTGGTCTTCGCGTTGCCAGGAGGCGCCTATGACCTCGTCGTTCGGCAGGAGATCACCCTGGTGGTCTGGGGGATCCTCGCCATCGGCCTGGCGCTCGGCCTACTGCCGAGATCAAGTCCCGCTCGATCCACGTGGTTGCTGCTGGCGCTACTGGCCGCCTATGCGGGCTGGACAGCGCTGAGCCTGACCTGGACGGAAAGCAGCGAGCGCACTCTGGCGGAAGTGACCCGCGCGCTTGGCTATCTCGGGGTAATGGCGCTGGCCAGCTTCACCGTCGACCGCCGCACATGGCGCGCGGCTGCCGCAGGCCTGGGATGCGGGGCGGCTGCCATCTGCCTGCTCGCGCTGGCCGAACGGCTGGCGCCGGCGGCGTTCCCCCTGGACCAGGTGGACCTGGTGTTCCACGGCAATCGCCTAAGCTTTCCGTTCGGTTACTGGAACGCGCTGGGCGCCTGGGGCACGATGTCAAGCACGATCCTGCTGGCCTGGAGCATCCACGACCCTTCGCGGCTGCGACGTGCGCTCGCTTTGGCCCTGGTTCCGGCCTGTGCCGTCACGGTCTACCTCACCTACTCCCGCGCCGGGATTGGCGGCGCCGCCGTGGGCGTGGCGGCGGTGCTGGCGCTCAGCCGCAACCGGCTCACGGCCACCGTGCATACGGTGGTGGCGGTCCTTGGCGGCGGTCTCGCCGTGCTGGCGGTGCGCAGTGCACCCGAGATTGCCCAGGCCAAGGGATCGCAGGGTGCCTGGGCGGTTCTGGGCGCCGTGCTGTTCGCCGGCGCGCTAGGGGGTCTCACCGCAGCGCTCACCGCGAGCTGGAATCTCGATCGGCTCCGCCTGCCGCGGAGGGTGTTTCGGCCGGCAGCGGCGGTCTGCGCGCTCGTGCTGGTCCTCGCGGCCGCCGGCTTCGGGCCCCGCGTCGCCTCGCACGCCTGGCACGCCTTCCGAACCCAGAACGCCACCGTCGGCACCGATCCGGCGGCGCGGCTGGGGACGCTGAGTGGGACGCGGTACAACCTGTGGAAGGAGGCGCTCCAGGAGTTCCGGGGTCATCCGGTCGGTGGCACGGGCGCCGGCACGTTCGAGTTCTGGTCGAACCGCCATGCCCTGGATGTCGAGTTCGTAAAGGACTCACATTCCATTTGGTTCGAGAACCTGGGCGAGCTGGGTGCGGCTGGATTGCTGTTGACGATCGCCGTCGTCCTCTCTGCGGTCTGGGTCGCGGTGGAGGCGCGACGAAAACGGGGTCGTCGAGCCAGCGTCGGTGCCTCTACGGCCTTTCTGGCCGCTTTCATCGTCTATCTGGTGCACGCCAGCGTGGACTGGATGTGGGAGTCGACCGCGATCACGGTGCTTCCATTTGCCGGCATCGCCGTCATCGCCATGCGGAACGCGCGAAAGCGCGGACACCTACGCTGGACCGTGCGCGTGCCGCTGGTCACGCTGGCGCTCCTCGCGGCGGTGGTACAGCTGCCAGGCCTCCTCGGAACCTACTCTGTCCGACGCAGCCAGGCGGCAGCACGGGCTGGCGAAACTCAGCTGGCGCTCTCCTGGGCACGGAAGGCAGTCAGCTTGCAGCCGTGGGCGGCCAGCGCCTATGAGCAGCGGGGGCTCGTATTCGAAGCCATGCGACAGTACTCATCGGCGGCGGCCGATCTCCGCAGCGCGACCGAGCACGAACGCACGAACTTCGACCACTGGCTGGTGCTGGCCCGCGTGGAGACCGAGCGCGGCCACTTCAACGTCGCCGCACGCGACTTTGACGAGGCTCACCGCCTGCGGCCAAAGGCCGAGGTCTTTCAGGTCGCCTCGACCTTCAGTACCAAATAGTCCGGGAAGGGTCAGAGGTCGCCTGGACAACCGCGGAGACTGCGAAACGCGGGTGGATGCTGGCGGAGGCACCCTTGGCCCGTCCGAGTAGCAGGGCACCGACGATGATCGCCACGGCCAAGACGATCGCCACCAGCACCAGCGCCCTATGGCGCCGCCGTTGCTGGAGCCAGTGAGGATGCGGGGTGTATCCTCCGGCCGGTTTCGGGTTGACCTCGGCGCGGCGGAATCGGGCGGCTCCTTGCCGCCGCCTCGTCAGCCACCGTTTCGGAGTGGGACGTTGCTCGGAGGGCGAACTGGCGGCAGGCGGCAAGCTGGTTTCGGGGAGCGTTGCCGTTGACTCGGCTAACGGCTCGACTAAGGACGAGCTCTCGAGTTCGGTGGCGTTGGCGCTTTGCTCCTCGGCCTGCGGGGAGTTGGTGCCGGAATCCGGTGGCTCTGCCTCAAGTGACAGCAGGCTGACGATCCACGGCGGAGCGGCTTGGTGCAGCAACCAGCCCGCCACACGCTCGGCGCGGTGCGCTCGCAGCAACTGGGCCTGACAGATGGGGCAGCGCTGGAGGTGCTGCTCCAGGCCTAGGGCGGCTGGCTCGTCGAGCAGCTGGTTGAAGCAGGCGGCAACCAGACCCGGAGTCGCCGCGCAAGTGGCGTCGACCTCGCCGCGGGGATCTCCGGTCCCAGTTCCAGAGGCGGTCGCCCCAGATTCACGGGTGTGCTCTGCGGCGACCGTCCGCGTGACCCGCAGCAGTTCCAGGTCACCGTCGTCCGCCTCGGCGCCGGCGCTGGCAAGGAAAGCCGCGAGGCTCTGTTCCGTTGCTCGCGCCGCCAGCGCTTGAGCACAGAGCTCGGTGCAATAGGCCTCCACGGCCCGGCGCCGACGCGCGGAGGTCGATGGGGTCTCGGCCAGGCGGGTTTGGTTGAGGAACGATCCGTCAGGACTCATTGTGGCTGTCAATGTACCGGCCGTGGAGCCGGCTCAGGCCATTCGCGGCAAGGAGCTCTGCGCGGTCGGTTGCTAGTCTCACGCGGGCGAGGTCAGGCCTGCAGCGACCGATTCCACATGTCGGGCGGCGCCCCCTGATTTCTTGCCGGGAGCATCCTTAGGTGCCTGCACAGCCGCTTCTGTCACCCACCAGCCTGAGAACGCGGACCACCTGTCGCGTCTGCGGATCCAGCGCGCTCACGCATGTGTTGAGCCTCGGCGAGCAGTGCATCGCCGGTGCCTTCGCCGATCCACAGGGGGGGGAGCCGGTCCAGCGGGCGATTCCGCTGGAGTTGGTCCGATGCGACATGACCCGCGATCAGGATGCCTGCGGCCTGATCCAAACCCGCCATACGGTGCCCGGCTCGATCCTCTATCGCTCCTACTGGTATCGCAGTGGCGTCAACCGCACCATGACCGAGAACCTGCACTCCATCGCGCGGCAGATCGAGGAGTTCGTTGAGTTGACCCCCGGCGATCTGGTGGTCGACATCGGATGCAACGACGGCACGCTGCTAGACGGATATCCGACCGGCCAGCTGAAGTACCTCGGGTTCGACCCCTCCGACGTAGGCCGGTACGCGGTGGAGAAGGGCTACGAGGTGATCCGCAACTTCTACAGCGCCCGGCAGTTGCGACAGCGTTATCCCGACCAGAAGGCCAAGGCGATCACCAGCATCGCCATGCTCTACGACCTGGAGTATCCACAGGACTTCGTGTCAGACGTGGCCAACGCGCTCGCGGAGGAAGGTGTGTGGGTGATCGAACTGCACTACCTGCCGCTGATGCTGGAGCGCAACTCCTTCGACGCGATCGTGCACGAGCACCTCGAGTACTACTCGCTGGCGGTTCTGGAGCGACTGATGGCCGGTGCCGGGCTGGAGGTCGTCGGGGCCGAGCTCAACGACGTCAACGGCGGGTCGATCCGATTGTTCGTCGGTCATGCTGGTCGCCGCCAGACCACCGCCGCAGCGCACGAAGGGCTCCAACAGCTGCGTGTGCGGGAGTTCGAGCTGGCGCTCGACTCGGCGGCGCCCTACGAGCGCTTTGCCGAGAACGTCGAGCGCGTAAAGCAGGATCTGTTTGCACTCTGTCATGCGTTGCACGAGCGCGGGAAGACGGTTCACGTGTACGGCGCCTCGACCAAGGGAAACACGATCCTGCAGTACGTCGGGCTCGATCGAGGCGTGATTCCCTATGCCGCCGACCGCAACCCTGACAAGTGGGGCTCGGAGACGATCCGCACCGGCATCCCCATCATCAGCGAGGAAGACTCACGCGCGATGGAGCCCGACTACTACCTCGTGCTGCCGTGGCACTTCCTGGAGGAGTTCGTCGAGCGCGAGCAGGAGTTCTTCGCCCAGGGAGGGAAGTTCATCGTGCCGCTCCCCAGGGTGGCCGTGGTCGATGGCGCCGGAGCGGCCACCCCGCTGCTCGACACGCCGGTCTGAGCTGGTCAGGGAACCCGGATCGGTCTCGGTCGATAGGTCGTAAGCTCAGTGTGGTTTGCGTCCGAGTCAATGACACAGATCCGGGTTTTGATTAGCCCACATCTGCGAGGCTTCCGGCTCCACCAGGAAGGGGTCCTTGATGACCGAGCCGGGACGTTTATCAGGCA
>JALYYW010000044.1 GCA_030946085.1 Actinomycetota bacterium | reverse complement strand
GTCTGCGCCAGGATCGGCGCCAACCGGTTCACGCCTCTGCCAGCGCCCGCGTTCGCCCCACGAATCGCGCCAGCGCCGCCGCCGCCGCGCCGGAGTCGACGGCCTGCTGGGCGGCCAAGACACCCTCGCCGAGGGTGTCGGCGCCCCCGCCCGCATAGATCGCTGCGCCGCCGTTGAGCACGGCCAGGTCCCGGGAGGGCCCCGGGGCGCCGGCGAGGATCCGGCGGGTGACCTCGGCGTTTTCGTCCGGATTGCCGCCGGAGATCGAGTCCGCCGGCGCGCGGGCCAGGCCGACGTCCTCGGGTTCCACCGTGTAGCGGCAAAGCTCGGTGCCGGTGACCTCGATGACCTCGGTGGAGGCGGCGATGCTGAGCTCGTCGAGGCCGTCGTGCGAGCTGACCAGCAGCGCGTGGCGGGTGCCCAGCAGCGCCAGTGCCCCCGCCATCGTCTCCAGGTAGCCGGGATCGGAGACCCCGATCAGCTGCCGGGTGGCGCCAGCCGGATTGGTCAGCGGGCCGAGGAAGTTGAAGATCGTGCGAACCGCCAGCCCGCGGCGCACCGGCACGACGAAGCGCGTGGCCTGATGGTGGGCGGGGGCGAACATGAAGCCGAAGCCGACCTCCTCTATGCACCGGGCCACTGCCGATGGACTGAGGTCGATGCGCGCGCCCAGCGCCTCGAGCAGGTCCGCCGAGCCCGACAGGCCGGTGGCCGACCGGTTGCCGTGCTTGGCCACGGTGCAGCCGGCCCCGGCGGCGATCAGCGCGGCGGTGGTGGAGACGTTGAAGGTGCGCCGGCCGCCCCCGGTGCCCGCCGTGTCCAGCAGATCGCCGACGGACACCGACACGGGCGCGGCCAGCGCGCGCATCGCCTGCGCCAGCCCCGCCAGCTCGGGCACCGTCTCCCCCTTGGTCCGCAACGCGATCAGGAAGCCGGCGATCTGGATCTCGGTGGCGTTGCCGGCCATGATCTCCGAGAGGACCGCGGCGGTGTCCTCCTGGCTGAGGTCGCGGCCGGAGGCGAGCGCGTCGATCGCGCGCGTGAGCAGGTCCTCGCCCGTCATCGTCCGCCGGCGAGGAAGTTGCCCAAGAGCTCCCGGCCCTGCTCGGTCAGCACCGACTCCGGATGGAACTGCACGCCCTCAGCCGGCAGCCGGCGATGACGCACCGCCATCACCACCTCCCCCCCGAACGCGCTTCGCTCCAGCACCTCCGGGAGCGCGGCATCGGCCACCAGCGAGTGATAACGGCCGACCTCCAGCGGATCCCGTAGCCCCCGAAAGATGGTGCGACCGTCGTGCTTGATAGCCGTCGTCTTGCCGTGAACCGGTTGATGACGGACGACGCGGCCGCCCCAGGCCTGCACCAGCGCCTGATGGCCGAGGCACACCCCGAGGGTCGGCAGGCCGGCTTGCGGGAAGCGCGTCACGGCCTCCAGGGAGATCCCCGCCTGGTCCGGCGTACCCGGGCCCGGCGAGACGATCACGCGGTCATAGCCGCGCAGCAGCAGCTCCGCGACGGTGGCGTGGTCGTTGCGCACGACCTCCACGGTGGCGCCCAGCTCGCCGAGGTACTGGACCAGGTTGTAGGTGAAGCTGTCGTAGTTGTCGATGACCAGCACGCGCAAGCCGTCAACGGTACCGGTGCCACGTGTCCATCACCGCCTACAGGGGCAGGCACGTCAGGAGCGGGAGACACAGGCGCGGCGGGCCTGGCCCGGGGGGTGGCCTCACCGGGGTCGGCGGCTGGGCCGGACCCGGGGGGAGCGGGGGACGCTCGGGCGGCGGCTTGTGGTGGCGGTGATGGCGCCGGGGATGGGCATACTCGGGCGCGTAGGCGGGGAAACGCGCGGCCCGCAGCCGCGCTCGCAGCACCCGGCGACTCCTCGGGTAATGGCCCAGGTTGGGCAGCGCGCCGGCGGTGAAGCCCTGGTAGTAGTTGAGCATCCGGACTCGGGGGTGGGCGCGGGCCCAGGCGAACAGCTGCGCCACGAACCTCGGGTCATCGGCGCCGTAGAGCGCCCATTCGGAAAGCACGAAGGGCTTGCCGGGAAACATGGACATGTAGCCGTCGAGCAGGGCGAAGTTTGGGTAGGAGGCGTAGAAGTCGGTGCCCACCCAGTCGACGTAGGCGCCGCCGGGCCAGAACGCGGCCGGGGAGTTGCCGAGGATGTCCGGGCTGCCGGCGTCCTGTGGCACCCATAGAAAGGCCACCTTCGGGCGCGCCAGCCGGGCCCGCGGCGAGAGGCGCTCCCACACCGGGGGCAGTCCGAGCGAGCGCAGCCGCCGGTCGATCACGCCCACACGGCCCCCCCGCAGGATCAGCACGCTGCGCCGCCACGCCTGCGTATAGAAGTACGGAGAGTTCCCCACTCCGCGGGAGGAGCCGTCGCCGTTGAAGGCGGCGTAGGCGTTCCAGTAGCCATTCATCTCCGCCATCAGGCGGATGTAGGTGATGCGGCCCTGGTGGGCGAGGTTGCGCCCGAGGGCGACGAGGAAGCGGTCGCTGCGCCCGAGGGCGATCGCCTCCGGCGAGATCACGCCCGCCCCGCCGTAGCCGCTGGCGGTGCCGATGTGCAGCGCCAGCCGAGTCCGAAGACCGCGGTTGGGCGCCGCCAGCCAGCCCGTGGGGGTGTTCCAGCGCATGAAGATCTCGAACACCGGCGGGTGCTTGCCCACCATGCGCTGGTACGGGCCGACGCGCGTACCGCCGGTGAGACCGGCGAAGACCTTTCCGGGGGGCGGAAGGTACGGGCGGGCGGGCGCGACCGCGGGCGCGGCCGCGGTGACTAGCACGAGCGCGAGCACCGCGAGCATGCCGCTGACGCGGAACCCCCGCATCGTTCTACGGTTTGCTCGGTCGGGTCACGGCCACTCCGCCTGCTCCACCGCCAGCTCCACTGCCTGCAGGACCGCGCGCGCCTTGGCCTCTGACTCCAGGAACTCGTAGGCGGGCTGGGCGTCGGCGACAGTGCCGCCGCCGGCCTGGATGTGGGCGACCCCGTCCTTGACCACCACCGTGCGGATGTGGATGCAGGTGTCGAGGTCCCCAGAGTAGCTCGCGTAGCCGATCGCGCCGCCATAGCCGCCGCGCTTGACCGGCTCCAGCTCGTCGATGATCTCCATCGCCCGGACCTTGGGCGCACCGGAGAGGGTGCCGGCCGGCAGCACCGAGCGCAGCGCGTCGAGCGCGCCGACCCCGTGGCGCAGGCGCCCGGCGACACTGGAGACGATGTGCATCACGTGGCTGTAGTTCTCCACTGTCATGAAGTTCTCGACGTGTACGGAGCCGTACTCGCACACCCGACCGAGGTCGTTGCGCCCCAGGTCCACGAGCATCACGTGCTCGGCCCGCTCCTTGGGATCGGCCAGCAGCTCCTGCGCGATGCGCTCGTCCTCCTCCGGGGTGGCACCGCGCGGCTTGGTCCCCGCGATCGGCCGGGTCGAGACCCGTCGCCCGGCGACCGTGATCAGCGGCTCGGGGCTGGCGCCGGCGAGCTCGAAGTCCCCGAAGTCCAGGAAGTACATGTAGGGGCTGGGATTGACCGCGCGCAGGCCGCGGTAGATGGAGAAGGCCTCCACCGGCACCGGCGCCGACCACCGCTGGGAGGGCACCACCTGGTAGGCATCGCCGGCGCGGATGTACTCGATGATCCGCGCCACCATCGCCTCGAACTGCGCCCGCTCCAGGTTGGAGCGGAACTCGGGGGCGAGGCGGTCGCGGACCGGCGGGCGCGAGGGCCGGGGCACCGGGCCCGCCAGCCGCCAGCGGACCTCCGCGATCGTGTCCAGTGCCCTCCGGTAGGAGCTCTCCAGCTCGTCGTCGGCGAGGACGTGGGCCAGCACGGTGACGGTGTGCTTGAGGTGGTCGAAGATCACGAGCCCGTCGGTCAGCATCAGCGCCAGGTCGGGGATCCCGATCGTGTCCGGATTGGGGGCGCCGAGCGACTCCACGGTGCGGACGAGGTCATAGGCGAACATGCCCACGGCGCCGCCGGCGAAGGGCGGCAGCCCGGGCGTCGGCGCCGGCCGGTAGCGACGGAGCTCCTGCGCCACCAGGGCGTAGGGGTCCCCCGGCTCCCCCAGCGACCAGCGCAGCACGGTGCGCGGGCGAAAGCCGATGAACGAGTATCGCCCCACCCGACCCTGCTCGGCCGATTCCAGCAGGAAGCACGGCTCGCGCATGCCGCGCGCTCGGCTTCCGGCCTCGCCCGAAAGCGCGGCGCGCGAGTCATCCGGCGCTTCGCGCAACTTCAAGAAGGCCGAGACGGGCGTCTGGCAGTCGTCGATGAAGGTCGCCCGGAGCGGGATAAGGTTGTGCTGGCCCGCCAGCTCCCGAACCTGCTCCAGCGAGGGGACGACCCCCGTCCCCTCAGCCCCGGCGACGGCCATCGAGCACCTCTGCGGCGTCCTCGAGCGCCAGGCCGCGGCCGGCCAGCAGCACCGTCAGGTGATAGAGCAGGTCGGCGGCCTCCTCGCCCACGCGCTCGTCGGATTCCTCTCGCGCCGCCCGCGTCACCTCCTCGGCCTCCTCCTGCACCTTGGCGCCGATCAGCGCCGGGTCCTCCAGCAGCCTGGCGGTGTAGGAGCCCTCCGGCCGGGCGCGCGCCCGCGCACTGATCGTCCGCTGCAGCGCCGGCAGTGCCTCGTGCGGCGCGCCGGGATCAAGGTCACCGCGATGGAAGCAGGTCCGCTCCCCTGTGTGACAGGCCGGCCCGGCGGGTTCGACCAGCGCCAGCACGGTGTCGCCGTCGCAGTCCAGGCGCAGCGCCCTGACCGCCTGGGTGTTGCCGGAGGTGGCGCCCTTGTGCCACAGCTCCCCCCGCGAGCGGCTGAAGAAGTGCATCTCGCCGCTCTGGCGCGTGCGCTCAAGCGCCTCGGCGTTCATGTAGGCGAGTGTCAGGACCTCGCCGCTGCGCCAGTCCTGGACGACGCACGGCACCAGGCCGCGCTCGTCGAATTGCACTGCTGAGTCGTCCACCGCAGGGATGATTCTAGGCGGCTCGGACCCGCGCGGCCGGCTCGGCGAGCGGCGTGGGGGCATGTTCCCAGCCGGCCAGCAGCGCCCGCACATCATCCGCGCCCATCGGCCGGGAGAGCAGGAACCCCTGACCGAGCTCGCACCCGAGGGTCCGCAGCCGCCGGAGCTGGGAAGCGTCCTCGATCCCCTCGGCGATCACCTGCAGCCCGAGGCTGTGGGCGAGGGCGATGGTCGAGCGCACGATCGCATCGCTGCCATCGTCGCTGGCGATGGCAGCGACGAAGCTGCGATCGATCTTCAGCGCCTCGACCGGGAAGCGGTGCAGCGCGGTAAGCGACGAGTAGCCGGTGCCGAAGTCGTCCAGTTGCAGGCCGACGCCGGTGGCGCACACCTGCTCTACGAGCTGCGGGATACGCTCGGAATCGCGCATCAGCGTGCTCTCCGTGATCTCCAGTCGCAGTGCCGCCGGGGAGAGCCCGGCCTCGGCGAGCGCCTCACGGAGCTGACCGGGCAGGAGGGGATCGTCGAGCTGCCGGCTTGAGACGTTGACGCTGACACACACGTCCTCGCCCACCAGGTCGTCTCGCCGCCAGCCCGCCAGCGCCCGCAGCGCGGTGCGCAGCACATGCTCTCCCAGTGGCCCGATCAGGCCCGTCTCCTCGGCGATGGGGATGAACTCCAGGGGCCCAACGGCCGGCCATCCCGCGGGCCAGCGGGCCAGCGCCTCGAAGCCGCGGATCTGCCACGTGGTCACGTCGAGGATCGGTTGAAAGTGCACTTCCAGCAGGGACTGCGCGATCGCCACCCGGAGCTCGTTCTCCCGCGCCACCCGCGCAACGACACGGCGGTGCATGCTCTGATCGAAGGCCACGGTGCCGCCGCGCCCCTTGCGCTTGGCGTCGTACATCGCGATGTCAGCGTTGCGAATCAGCTCCGCCGAGCTCAGCGTCGACGCGCTCAGGGCGATCCCGAGACTGGCGGTCACGACCAGCTCGCGTCCGAGCAGCTGAAACGGGCGCTCGAGCGTTCCCTGCACCCGTGCGGCGACCGCCGCCGCCTCATCCTCGGTGGCAATGCTGTCGAGCAGGATCGTGAACTCGTCACCGCCGACACGGGCCACGGTGTCCTCCGGGCGCAGCACCGCCTGCAACCGCCGTGCCAGCCCGACCAGCAGCTCGTCGCCGGCGACGTGGCTGAGGCTGTCGTTGACGAGCTTGAACCGGTCGACGTCGAGGAACAGCACCGCGCAGCGCAGTGCCGCATCCCGCTGCCCCCGCTGCAGCTGGTGGTCTACCCGATCGCCGAACAGGGCCCGGTTCGGAAGCCCGGTGAGGCCATCGTGAAGCGCCTCGTGCTGCAGCTGACGCTCGGCGTTGCGCCGGTCGGTGATGTCCGTCAGCGACCCGGCCATGCGTGTCGCAGTTCCGTCGGCCCGCCGGATGGCGAGACCGCGGCTGAGCATCCATCGCCAGCTTCCGTCGGCATGCTGCATCCGGTGCTCGCTCTCCAGATGGGCGCTCTCCCCGTCCAGATGCAGCTCGATCGTCGCCCGCAGGCGCGCGAGATCCTCGGGATGCACCAGCTCGAACCACGTTGCGGACTGCTGGTCGCTCGACACCTCCGGACGGCCGAGGATCGTGTGCCAGCGTGGCGAGTAGTAGACGCGGTCGGCCACCAGGTCCCAGTCCCAGATCCCGTCGTTGGTCGCTCGCACGGCGAGCGCGTAGCGTTCCTCGCTGCGGGCCAGATCCTGGATCGCCCGCTGATGGCTGACGGCGTAGCGGATCGAGCGCTCCAGCAGAAGCGGGTCGAGCTCCTGCTTGACGAGGTAGTCGGTGACGCCGAGTGCGGTCGCCTGCAGGTCGATTCGGTGGTCGCTCTGACCCGTCAGGATGATCACCGGCGCCAGCGGGCGTAAGGCGAACCCCTCGCGGACCAGATCCAGCCCCGTGCTCGGCCCGAGCCGGTAGTCGATCAGGTAGGCGTCGTGGTCCTGGCGGCAGATGCTCGCCAGCGCGGATTCATAGTCCGAGCACCAGTCGAGCTCGTATTGCGTGCGATCCTGGCCGGACAGCAGCTCACGGGTGATCAGGTAGTCGTCCTCGTCGTCCTCGACCAGCAGGATTCGGAGTCGCTCATCCACTCTGGCCATCACGGCGCCCTCGGGGCAGATCGACCACCTCGAACCAGTAGTGCGTCCAGGTCCTCATGACCTCCACCAGGCCGGCGAAGGTCACGGGCTTGGTGACGAACGAGTTGACGCCCAGGTCGTAAGTGCGAAACACGTCCTCCTCATCCTTGGACGTGGTCAGCACGATGATCGGGATCTGACGCAGCTCCCCGTCGCCCTTTATCTCGGCGAGCGCCTCGCGGCCGTCCTTCTTGGGCATGTTCAGGTCGAGCAGGATGATGCCCGGGCGCGGGGCGTCGAGCTCGGGATCGCTGTAGTTGCCCTGACGACGCAGATAGTCGAGCAGGTCCTGCCCGTCGACGACGAAACGGATCTCGTTGGACAGATGGGCGCTGCGCAGCGCCTCCTCGGTCAGCTCGCGATCGTCCTCGTCGTCGTCGGCCATCAGGATCGTGATCGGCCGGGCCCCGTTGTCAGACTGTGGCATAGGCCTTCTCGGGTTCGGAGGGGTCGGTGCCATCTGCGTCGAGGAGCGCGTTCGGCAGCACCTCCTCGGTCTGATCCAGCGGGAGCGTGACCGTGAACGTCGCGCCCACTCCGGGGACCGCGTCGGCGACCACGCCTCCGCCGTGACGCTCGGCGATCTTTCGGCACAGCGCCAGGCCGATGCCGGTGCCCGGATACTCGGTGCGGCCGTGGAGCCGCTCGAACACCCGGAAGATCCGTCGATCGTACTGGGGATCGAAGCCGATGCCGTTGTCCTCCACGGTCAGCGTCACGGTGTCCCCGTCCACCCGCGCGCTCAGCTTGACCTCGGGTGTCACGCCGGAACGGCGGAACTTGAGCGCGTTGGAGAGCAGGTTCTGGATCAGCTGACGCAACTGCAACGCGTCGCCGCTGACGGTCGGAAGCTCGCCGACCCGCACCTGCGTGCCGGCTTCGGTCACCTGGGCGGCGAGATCCTCGAGCACCTCGGCGGTCACCCGGCCGAGATCGACCGGGCAGAAAGCCCGTCCCTGCGTGGATACGCGGGAGAACTTGAGCAGGTCCTCGACGAGCCGCTGCATCCGCTCGGCGGCGCCGTTGGCGCGTTGCAGGTAGTCTCGGCCGCGCTCCGAGAGATCGGCGCTTTCCCGGTCGATCACCTGCTGGGTGAAGGTCCGGACCTTGCGCAGCGGCTCCTGCAGGTCATGCGAGGCGATCGAGGCGAACTGGTCCAGCTCGGCGTTGGAGCGGGCGAGCTCGGCGGCGCGGCGCTGCAGCACAGCGTTGACGCGCCCGAGCTCATCGTTGACCTCCCCCAACCGGCCGTTGGCTAGATGGATCTCGGCGGCGGCTCCGAGCGCCCGGCGCGCCAGCGCCAGCGCCAGCGTCGCCATCAGCCCGAAGGCGAGGAAGATGAGCCACGGAATCCACTTGTGCACCCCGGAGACGCTGGCGAACAGCGCTCCTTCCGGTGCGGAGAGCAGCAGCCGCCAGGTGGAGTTGGAGATCGGGACCTGGACGTAGTGGTAGCCGTGGGCGTCGCCGGTGAGGTGGCTCAGGTCCCTGGCCCGGGAGGCGGTGTCGAACCTGTGGCCGACCGGAAAACCCGGATTGGTGGAGCCGATCACCGTGCCGCGGGCATCCAGCAGGTAGTTGTGCGACCCCTTGACCCCCGGGATCCGGCGCAGCTCGCCCTGCAGGAAGGCAGCCAGCGACTGGGTCGGGATTCCCGCGACCAGGATTCGCTCGCCGTAGGGCGTGGGGAAGCGGGCCGCCAGGTCGATCACCGACGTCCTCCCGTACGGGAGGACGTCGCCGAGACCGTAGGGACGGCCCGCGTGGACCATGGCCAGGGCCGCGGAGCCCGGCAGCTCGGCGCGGACCTGGGCCGTCAGACCCGACGAGTGCGCCAGCACCGCCCCGCTGGGACCGAGCAGCGCCGCGTAGAGGTTCTGCTGCTTGGCGGCCTCCATCGCGCGAGCCGTCACCGTGCGCGCCCCGTAGCGGCCCTGATCCTGCGGGATCTGCTGCCCGACGGTCTGGAACAGGGAATCGATCAGCGCGGCCGCGAGCACGCCGCGATCGTGCACGCGGGCGCTGACGTCGCTGCGGGACTTGGCCTGCGTGTTGCTCAGCTCGATCGCGAACACCGCCAGCAGCGCCAGCAGCACCAGCGCGCCGGCTACCAGCGAGAGTGCATTGTCACGTCGCTTCACAGGCTGATCCTCGCTCTCGTGTGGGACACCCGGCTCGACATTCCTGCTTCTTATCGGCCGCCCGGCGTCGAGCTTGAGCGGACTTGAGCGCAGCCCGGTGGACCGGACGGGTGTGCTACTCGATCCCCAACCGGTCCAGCAGCCGTTCGTCCGCCCGCCAGTGCCGGCGCACGCGCACCGAGAGCTCCAGATGCACCCGCAGCTCCAGCTGACGCTCGATCGCGCGGCGCGCGGCGACGCCGATCGACTTCACCATTCGTCCGCCGGCGCCGATCAGGATGCCCTTCTGGGACTCGGTCTCGGTGAGGATCACCGCTTCGATCCTGACCCGGTCCTCCCGGGACGGCTCCACCAGCTCTATCTCCACCTCCACCGCGTGCGGCACCTCCTCCCGCGTGCGGGCGAGGACCTGCTCGCGGACGAGCTCGGCCAGCACCACCTCCTGGGTCTGGTCGGAGTGCTGGCCCGCGGAGAAGTAGAAGGGGCCCGGCGGGAGCAACTCCGCCAACCGCTGCCCGAGCGCGGGGATGCCGGAGCCGGTCCGGGCGCTGACGGCGAAGATCTCGTCGGCGACGTCCAGCGCCTCGGCGTCGTGCAGGGTGGCGACCGTGCGCGCCTGCTCGGCGCGGTCGATCTTGTTGACCGCGATCACGACCGGCGCTCGCGCGGGGCGCAGCAGCTCGGCGATGAAGCGGTCCCCTGGTCCCACCCCCTGCTGGGCGTTGAGGACGAGCAGGCAGCCATCGGCGTCGCCCAGCTCCCGCTCCACCCGGCGCTGCATCCGCTCGGTGAGGGGGTCCCGAGGACGCTGGACACCGGGCAGGTCGACGAGCACGAGCTGCCAATCGGGGCCCGTGGCGACGCCCCGGATGGCGCGGCGGGTGGTCTGCGGCTTGTCGGAGACGATCGCCACCTTGGCGCCGACGATGGCGTTGGCCAGCGTGGACTTGCCCACGTTGGGACGCCCGGCGAGCGCGACGAAGCCCGAGCGAGTGTGAACGCCACCGGAGGCCGGGGTGGGCGGGTCCGATTCGCTCATCTCACCCACCGCATCAGCTCGGACTGCAGCGCCAGCATCTCGCCCTCATCGGTTTCATGATCCATGCCGGTGAGGTGCAGGGCGCCATGCACGACTGCCTCGCGGAAGTCATCGGTGTGCGCCGGGCAGATGACGATGTCGCCCAGCTCCCGCGGCCCCGCGCTGTCGCCGTCCTCGTCGACCCCGAAGGACAGCACGTCGGTGGGCGAGTCGACCCGGCGGAAGCGGCGGTTCAGCTCCCGGATGCGCTCCTCGTCGACGAACTGCACCGCCACGTGGCCCTCCTCGATCCCCGCCGAGGACAGCGCCAGCGCGCACAGCTCCTCCACCTCGACCCCGGTCGGTCCCATCGCTCCGAGCTCGGCCACTCCGATGACCTCTACGTCGAGCACGCTCAGCGCTTACGCACGCTTGCGCGGGCGCAGCTCCGGCGCCAGCCGCTGCGCGTGCTCGTCGTAGGCCGCGACTATCCGCCGGACGAGCTGATGGCGCACGACGTCCTCGTCGCCGAAGCGCACGAACTCGATCCCCTCCACCTTGGCCAGGATGTCGGTCACGACGATCAACCCGGAGTCCTGCTCGCGGGGAAGGTCGATCTGGGTGACGTCGCCGGTGACGACGATCCGGGAGTTGAAGCCCAGCCGGGTGAGGAACATCTTCATCTGCTCGGGACTGGTGTTCTGGGCCTCGTCGAGGATGATGAAGCTGGCGTTAAGCGACCGGCCCCGCATAAAGGCCAGGGGCGCGACCTCGATCGCGCCCCGCTCCAGGTACTGGCTGACCCGCTCGGGCTCGAGCATGTCGTGCAGGGCGTCGAACAGCGGCCGCAGGTACGGGTCGACCTTGGCCATCAGGTCCCCGGGCAGGAAGCCGAGCCGCTCGCCGGCCTCCACCGCCGGGCGGGTGAGGATGATGCGGTTCACCTCGCGCCGGCTGAGTGCCGCTGCGGCCAGCGCCACGGCCAGGAACGTCTTGCCGGTGCCGGCCGGACCGATGCCGAAGGTGATCGTGTTGCGGCGGATGGAGTCCACGTAGCGCTTCTGGTTGACGGTCTTGGGTGCGACCTTGGTGCTGCGATGACGCCACACGATGTCCTCCAGGATCTGCGAGGGCGACTCGTGCTCGTCCAGGGCGCTGGTCACGGCCTCGACCGTGTCCGGGGCCATCTCGTGGCCCTGCTCCACCAGGCCGGCGAGCTCCCGCACCACGGTGCTAGCCGACTCCACGGCGGTGGCGTCGCCCTCCAGGGTGAGGACGTTGCCGCGCAGGTAGACGTCGCAGTCGAGATGACCCTCCAGCGCCCGCAGGATGGCGTCCTTGCTGCCAGCCAGCTCAGCGGCGACGAAGTTGTCGAGCTCGAGCTGCGCGCGCACTTAGCTGTCAGGCTCCCAGCGCCTCGCGCACGCGCGCGGACGTGCGCCGGCCGTCGGCGCGCCCGCCGGAGCTGGCCATCACGGCCTTCATCACCTGGCCCATGTCCCGCGGCGTCCTGGCGCCGGTCTGCACGATCGCGCTCTGGATCAGCGTCTCCAGCTCGGCGTCGCTCAGCTCGCTGGGCAGGTAGCCCTCGATCAGCCGCGCCTCGGCCTCCTCCTGGCCGGCCAGCTCAGGCCGGCCGCCGTCCCGGAACTGGGTTGCGGCGTCCAAGCGGCGCTTCCGCTCCCGCCGCAGCACGGCCTCCTCGTCCTCGGAGCCCTCCTTGGCCGCGTTCTGGAGCTCCGAGAGCACCAGGCGCAACGCGCCGACGCGTTCCTTCTCGCCGGCCTTCATCGCAGTGGTGATGTCTCCGCGGAGGTTTTCGGTGAGCGTCATCCCCTCCCAGGATAGTGCGCCGTGCCAACGCTGCGGCGACCTACGAGAAGTGGCTGCCGCCCGCGATCGACGCGCCGTCGTGCTCCCCGAGACCCTCGCTCCACGGTGTCCTCAGGGCGGCGCGTGCTGGGCCCAGCGAGAACTCAGACACCAGACCAGCCCGAGGCTTGAAAGTGGAGCGACGAGCGCAGGGAGCATGCCACCGAAGCTGTCGCCGATCGCGAGCGGGTTGAGGTTCGCCACGTGAGCAGAAGCATGCTCGCTGCCGACCCGCGGGTCATCGGCCCGATGTCCAGCATCCTCGTGTGGGCCTTGTCCACGCGACCGACGGGTCGCTCAGCGCTATCGCTCCAGCAGCAGCGCGGCCCACTCCCCCCGCTCTCGCCGCTGTGACTGGGTGAGGCCGCAGCGGGCGAACGCGACCGCGATGCGATCGGCTTCGCTGCCGAGCAGTCCGCTGACCAGCAGCCGCTCGGGAAGCCGATCGCCGCGGGACAGCCGCTCGGCCAGGGACAGCAGCAGCGGCCCCAGCAGGTTGGCGGCCACCGTCTCCGCCTCGGGCACGTCGTCGGAGCGCAGGTCCAGGCGCGCCGCCTGCACCACCGCGTCGTTGGCGCGGGCGTTGGCCGCCGTGGCCTTCACGCTGAGCGGATCGTTGTCCAGGGCCAGCACCGGGTGCCAGCCGAGGCGGGCGGCTGCGATCGCCAGGACGCCGGAGCCGCAGCCGAGGTCGAGGAACGACCCCTGCGCCGGTAGCGAGAGCATCAGCTCCAGGCAGAGCCGGGTGGTGGCGTGGGCGCCGGTGCCGAAGGCCTGCCCGGGGTCGATCACGAGGTCGACCGCGGCGGGCGAGGGCGGCTCCCACGGTGGACGGACGGCGAGCCGGTCGCCGAGCACCACCGGCCGGTGGAACTGGCGCCACCGCTGCGCCCAGTCGTCGGCCACCTCCGAGGTGTGGATCTCCACCAGTGCGTCACCGGCCGCGGCCCGGAGGTCCGGCAGCGACGGGAGCTCACCTGAAGCGCCATAGACCGCATACTCCACCCGGTCGCCGGGAAGGTCGACCTCCTCGACCCCGCTCGGCGCCAGCTCCAGCAGCTCGGCGAGCACCACCTCGGCGTGCTCGCTCCTGACGCGGACCGCGAGGCGGATCAACCGCCGAGCGCGCGCTTGAGCTTGGCGAAGACGCCCTCCTCGGTGCGGAGGTTGTGCTCGGTCATCGATTCCGAGAGCTGCTCCAGCAGCTCACGCTGGCGCGGCTTCAGGTGCCGGGGGACGACGACGTTGACCACCACACGCAGGTCTCCCGAGCGCCGGCCCCGCACCGAGGGCATCCCCGCCCCCCGGATGAGCAGCGTCTCGTGCGGTTGGGTGCCGGCGGGAATCTCCAGCTCCACCGCACCGTCGACGGTCGGCACCTCCACCGTGGTCCCCAATGCCGCGCGGGGCGCGGAGACGTCGACCGCGGTCACCAGATCGTCGCCGTCGCGCACGAAGCGCGGGTCCTCGCGCACCCGCACGAGAACGTACACGTCGCCGGGCGGGCCGCCGCGCTCGCCCGCGTGGCCACGGCCGCCCACGCGAATGCGCTGGCCTTCGGCGATGCCCGCAGGCACGTCGACCGAGACCTCGGCGCGCTGCACCTGGCGTCCGTGGCCCCGGCAGACCCCGCACGGCTGGCGGGCGAGCTTCCCGTCGCCGTGGCAGACGTCGCAGGCCGCTGCCCGGACGACCTGACCGAACGGGGTGCGGGAGACGGCGCGCAACTGGCCGGTGCCGCCGCAGCGCTCGCACGTCTCGATCGGCGTGCCGGGCTCGGCGCCGTTGCCGTGACAGTGCTTGCAAGGCGCCACCAGGTCGTACTTCACCTCGACGCGGCTGCCGCGCGCGGCCTCGGCCAGGCTCAGCTGCACCGCCGCCGCGACGTCCTCCCCCTGGGTGGCGCCGCCAGGCTGGCCGCCGCCTCCCCCGAAGATGTCCCCCAACGGGCTCCCGCCGCCGAAGAAGGCGTTGAAGATGTCCGACACCGAGCCGAAGCTCTCGAAGTTCGACGCGTAGCCGCCGCTGCGCAGGCCCTCGTGGCCATAGCGGTCGTAGGTGGCGCGTCGTTCGGCGTCGGAGAGGATCTCGTAGGCCTCCGCCGCCTCCTTGAACTTCGCCTCGGCCTCGGGATCGTCGCGGTTGACGTCGGGGTGGAGCTCGCGCGCCAGCCGCCGGAAGGCCTTCTTGATCTCGGCCTCGTCCGCCTGACGGGAGACACCGAGCAGGTCGTAGGGGTCCCGCGGCACGTTCCTAGCGCTCGTCATAGACGTCCGCGATGAAGCTCGACAGTTGCTTGGCGACCTCGCGCACGGTGCGGATCGCCTGCGCGTAGTCCATCCGCAGGGGGCCGATCACCGAGACGGCACCCAGCCGCCGCTGGGGCAGCCCGTACCCCGCCGTCACCATCGCCAGCGAACGCAGCGCCGGAGCATCGTTCTCGGTCCCGATGCGGACGAGCACGTCACGCTGGGAGAGGGCCGAGCGCAATACTCCCAGGAGGGTCACGCGCCGCTCGAGCATGTCCATCAGGGCGTTCAGCTCCGAGACGTCGCCGAAGCCCAGCAGCCGTGCCATGCCTTCGACGTAGAGCGTTTCCTGCGCGGTCTCCTCCAACTCGGTGAAGACCGGCGCCAGCGACTGCAGGAACTTGAACTCCCGGCTCGGCAGCGACGGGTCGTGCAGGCGCTGGTGGAGCATCCGCGCCCCGAGCCCGAGTCCGACCAGACGCTCGTTGAAGTACGCGGCGGCCCATTCGGCCAGGCCCGAGTCAACCGCCTCCGGGAATGTGAACAGGCGCTTGCTCACTCCGCCGGTCGAGGTGATGACGACCACCATCAGCACCTGCGGCTGGAGCACGAGCACTTCGATGTGCCTGACCGTGGAGGTCTCGATCGGGGGCGCGGTGACGATCGCCAGCAGGTTCGTGACCTGCGAGAGCGTCTCGGTGGTGATCCGCATCGCCTCGTCGAGCTCGCGGCGGACCAGCGACAGCGGCAGCGGGGGACCGGCGTCCTCCGCCGGAAGCAGGCGGTCCACGAAGTACCGGTAGCCGGCCTCGGTCGGCATCCGGCCGGCGGAGGTGTGAGGATGAGCGAGCAGACCGCGCTCCTCCAGGTTGGCGAGCTCATGGCGAATCGTGGAGGGGCCCCATTGCACTCCGGCCGCCAGCGCCTTGGAGCCCACGGGGGAGCCGGCGGAGGAGTACTCCTCCACCACCTTGCGCAGCACCATCTCCTGACGATCTGTCAGCACGGCCTGATTGTAGGTCGGCCGGATTCTGCGCCACCGCCTACAGCCGGAGCTCGGCCTCGCCGCGGCGAATGATCCGCTTGCCACCCTGACGGGCCTCGGAGTCGGCGATCACGGTGCCCTCGGCGACCTCCCGCACAGCGCCGCTTACGACGAGCGGCTCGCCGGGCATGCCCATTCCGCGGAACTGGACGGTCAGCCGTTTCAGCTTGTCGGGTCCGCCGGCCGCCTCGGTATGCGCCCGCGCCACCTGGGCCATCGTCCACAGGCCGTGCAGGATCCGTCCGGGAAGTCCGACCCGCTGGGCAAACTCCTCGTCGATGTGGATCGGGTTGAAGTCCCCCGAGGCGCCGGCGTAGCGCACCGTCACGTAGGGATCGGGCGTCACCTCCAGCTCGATCCGGTCACCGGGGGCCAGGCTCACCCGCCGCTCCTGACGATGTTGGTCCAGGTGCCGGTGCATACGGTCTCTCCCCGGTCGTTCTGCGAAGTCGAGCTGAACACGAAGAAGCTCATGCCGCCTCGCTCGGTGATGTCCGCCACGGTCGTGGTGGTCGTGATCTCGTCGCCGGCGATCACCAGCGGGCCCCAGCGGAACTCCTGGCCGCCGTGGACCATCATCGAGAAGTCCATGCCCACCTCGGGATCGAACAGCGCCGGGATCACCGAGCGCCCCGCGTAGACCACCGCGAACATCGGCGGCGCCACCAGGTCGGCGTATCCGGCGCCCCGGGCGGCCTCCAGGTCGTGATGCAGCGGGTTGGTCTCGCCGACCGCGGCGGCGTACTCGCGGATCTTCTCCCGGCCGACGGCGTAGGTGACCGGCTCGTAGCGCTTGCCGATCGCGCTGGCGCCGGCGGTCATCGGCCGGTGAAGATGCACGCGCGGTGACCTAGGTGGAGGTCCATGGTCCGATTGTCACACGAGGCTGTCGGCGATGACCTCGACGCCGTGACCGAGGGCATCAGGTGAGCTGTTCCCGTAACCGAGCACCAGGCCCGGGCGGCCGCGAGCGATCGATCGGTGGGTGCGCAGCCCCTCCACCAGCACTCCCTGGCCGGCGGCCCGGCTCACCACCCGATCCTCGTCCACCTCCTCGGGAAGGATCGCCAGCGTGAACACTCCGGCGGGGATGCCCACCACCCGCGCCTGCGGCAGCCTCCCCCTCAGCAGCCGCAGAAGCGCCTCCCGGCGCTCCCGAAGGGCCAGTCGTGCCCGTCGCAGATGGCGCTCCAGCGCCCCGCGGGCCAGGAAGTCGGCCAGCGCCGCCTGCTCGATCGCCGGCGGGCTCGCTCCTGCGGCCCCCTTCTCGTAGGTCAGTGCCCCGGTCAGCCACGACGGGGACAGGATCCACCCGAGCGCCAGCCCCGGCGCCAGGCGCTTGCTCAGCGAGCCGATGGCGGCCACCCGCTCGGGGATGACTCCCTGAAGCGCGCCCACAGCGTCACGATCCAGGCGCAGCTCGGAGTCGTAGTCGTCCTCGACGATCAGCCCGTCGCGCTCCTCGGCCCACTCCAGCAGGGCGGCCCGGCGCTGCGAGGAGAGAACCACGCCGGTGGGGAACTGATGCGCGGGCGTGGTGAGGGCCACTTCGCAACCGGAGTCCCACAGCTCTGGCACCACCAGCCCCTGATCATCGACCGCCACCGGCACCGTCTCCAAGCCCGCTCGCTGCGCGATCAGCCGGTGGGAGAGCCAGCCCGGGTCCTCGATCGCGATCCGCTCCACCCCGCGGTCGCGGAGCGTCCGGCACAGTACCGCGAAGCCTTCGCTGAAGCCGGAGCAGACGAGCGTGTGCTCGGGCTCGGGGGCAGCCGCGCGGGCGCGGCTCAGGTAGCTCATCAGCTCGTCGCGCAGCGCCGGCAAGCCCCGCGGATCCCCCCGCCCCAGGGCGTCGAAGGGCGCACCGGCCAGCGCCACCCGCAGCGAGCGCGTCCAGTTCCGCCACGGGAACCCCGCCAGGTCGGGCGTGCCCGGGTCTAAGCTGATCCGGTAGGGCCGGTGCAGGGTGGCGGCCGGCACGGGCGCCCGCTCGGCGCTCGGCGCGCTGGCCACCCGGGTGGGCGCGCCCTGGGAGGCGATCAGGTACCCCTCCGCCGCCAGCTGCGAGTAGGCCTCCAGCACGACGCCGCGGGAGATGGCGAGCTGCTGGGCCAGTGTGCGTGAGGCGGGCAAGCGCGTTCCCGCCGGAAGTCGACCGCTGCGGATCTCGGTGCGCAGCGAGCGCTCGAGTTGCTCGTGCAGCGAGGCGCCGCCGGTCCGTTGGAGCGCTAGCAGCAGCCGGTGCCCAGCAAGTGGCTCGGTTTCCTGACGCACAACTGGACCTTAACAGCGAGCCAGTTTTTCGCTTGAGTCTCGCCCATGAAGACGGTGACCGTGATCGGCGGCGGAATCGCAGGCCTCACGGCGGCGATCGCCTGCGCCGAGCGCGGCATTCCCGTCCGGCTGATCGAAGCGCAAGCCGAGCTCGGTGGCCGGGCCCGGAGCACCGGCGGTGCCTACAAGGTCAACCTCGGGCCCCACGCCGTGCTCTCGGTCAGCCCGTTCTGGCACTGGCTGGCCGAGCGGGACCTGATCCCACCCCACGCCCGGCCGCCGCTGTCAGGGGTGCGATTCCGCTGGCAGGACGAGATCCGTCGCGTGCCGGCAATCGGCGCTGCCGTCGCAGCGCTGCGCCTGCGCGGACGCAGCGCCCCCGTGGAGCTCGACTTCCGCAGCTGGGCCAGCGCGCACGTCGGGGAGGAGGCGGCGGACGCGCTCGCGCGCAGCTCCGGCATCCTCACCTATCACCACGATCCCGGGGCACTGTCGGCGGCCTTCCTGTGGGAGCCGCTGGTGCGTGGATTGCTCTCGGCGCCTCCAAGCGCCCGCTTCCCGCTGGGGGGCTGGAGCTCGATCGTGGCGCGGATGAGCACCAGGGCGCTGGCCCTGGGGGTGCAGATCCAGACCGGCGAGCGCGTCGGGCAGCTCCCGGCGGCACCCGTGATCGTGGCCACCGAGCTGCACGATGCCCGGCGACTGCTCGGGGAGGAGAGCCTGCGGTGGCGCAGCGGCAAGTCGGTGTGCCTGGACCTCGCGCTGCGCCGCCGCCGCGGAGACCCATTCGTGGTCGTCGACCTGCAGGAGACGGGTTGGGTCGAGCGCTATACGGCCGCCGACCCCTCGCTGGCACCCGAAGGGGAGGAGCTGATCCAGGCGCAGATGCCGGTCCTTCCGGGTGAGTCGTCGGACTCGGCTGCCGGACGGCTGGAGCGCCTCCTGGATGCCTCCTACCCGGACTGGCGCGGGCGAGAGACGTGGCGGCGGCGGCAGCTGATGGACGGGCGCACCGGGGCGCTCGACTGGCCTGGGCAGACCTGGCGCGACCGGCCGGCAATCGATCGCGGTGGGGGCGTGTACCTGGCCGGGGACATGGTCGCCGCACCCGGGTGCCTGTCCGAGATCGCCTGGGCCAGCGGCACCGCCGCCGCAGAGCTGGCCAGCGCCATGGCCGCCGGCTCGCGCTCGGTGGCCGCGTGAGGGCGGCGCCCCGGATCGGGTTGGCGCTGGTCGCCGCCGCGCAGGCTGAGGTGGGCGTTTGGGGCCTGGTGGCACCGCGCCGATTCTTCGAGAGCTTCCCCGGGGCCGGGCATCACTGGGTCTCGCAGCTCGGTCCCTACAACGAGCATCTGGTGCGTGACTACGCTGCCGCCGAGCTGGGTCTGGCGGTGCTGCTGGTGGCGGCCGCCACCCGCCCGGCCCGGGCGCTGGTGAACGCCGCGGGAGCCGCCTTCCTGGCCGCCACGCTTCCGCATCTCGCCTACCACCTGACCACCACCGGCAGCTTTTCGCCGCCGACAACCTCGCCAGCCTGGGCGGCTTCGTCCTGGAGATCGTCGTCGTTGCCGCGGCGATGGTGCTGAGCAACCGACCACGACAGGAGATGGAACGATGGCCCGAATCAAGCCCGCCGAGCCTCGCGGGCTCGACCCGCTCCGCCGGCTGATCTTCGCCTCGGCCCAACGCATGTACGGCCGCGCGCTGGAGCCGACGGAGATCGTCGCCCATCACCGGCCGCTGCTGGCCGGCTACGGAGCGCTCACGCTCGCCTCCACGCGCTTCGCCCATTCCGTCGCCGATCGTCACAAGGAGCTGGCGATGCTGCGCACCGCGCAGCTGATCGGCTGTGAGTGGTGCCTGGACTTCGGCTCGATGCTGGCGCGTGAGGCCGGCATCCCCGAGGCCGACCTGCGCGAGTTGTCGCAGTGGCGCCACTCGTCGCGCTTCGACGAGCTGCAGCGGCTGGTGTTGGAGTACGCCGAGGCGATGACCCGGACGCCGGTGGAGGTCTCCGAGGAGCTGTTCGGAAGCTTGCAAGGGCACTTCGACGAGCGTCAGCTCGTGGAGCTGACGATGGCGATCGCGCTGGAGAACCTGCACGCGCGCAGCAACTGGGCGCTCGGGATCGAGAGCGAGGGCTTCTCGGAGGGGACGTACTGCGTGCGACCCGAAGCGGAGCTTGCCGGGAACCTCGCCTCGCGCTAGCCTCAGGGCATGGTCAGACGTGGGCACCTGCGAGCATCGGATGTGGATCGGGAGCAGGTCGCCGAGCGACTGCGCCAGGCGGCCGCCGAGGGTCGCCTGCTGGCCGAGGAGCTCGAGGGGCGACTGGCCCACGCGCTCCGAGCGCGCACCTACGCGGAGCTCGATCCGCTCGTGGCCGACCTGCCCGGACAGCGTCCGGTGCCGCGCCGGCGCCGCAACGTCTCACCTGTGACCACGGTTGCCGTGACGGCGGTAGTGGCCGTGGTGGCTCTGGCCGTCATCGCGCTGGCGGTGATGGTGATCACCGGACTGGCGGCGGCTTGGGCGATGTGGGTGTTTGTCGCCTGGTGGCTGTTCGGCCGGGGGCGGCACCACTGCGGCGGCCGCGGCTCCACGTTGCGGATGGCCGGGCGGCGCAGCCTGCTCTGAGGAGAGGCCTTGGGTCAGCCTTTGTCGCCCAGCTCCAGCACCGCCAGGAACGCCTCCTGGGGTACCTCGATCCGGCCGACCTGCTTCATCCGCTGCTTGCCCTTCTTCTGCTGCTCCAGCAGCTTTCGCTTACGGCTGATGTCACCGCCGTAGCACTTGGCGATGACGTCCTTGCGGTAGGCCTTGATCGTCTCCCGGGCGACGATGCGCGAGCCGATCGCGGCCTGGATCGGCACGTCGTACTGCTGGCGCGGGATCTTCTCGCGCAGCTTCTCGGTGAGGGTGCGGCCGGCGTCATAGGCCTTGGAGCGGTGCACGAGCATAGACAGGGCGTCGATCGGCTCGCCCGCGAGCAGGATGTCGAGCTTGACGAGGTCTGACTCGCGCAGCCCGATCAGGTCGTAGTCCAACGACGCATAGCCGCGCGTACGTGACTTCAGCTGATCGAAGAAGTCCAGCACGATCTCGGCGAGCGGCAGGTCGTAGGTGAGCTGGAGCCGTTCCTGAGACAGGAAGTGCATCCCGGCGTGCTCGCCGCGGCGGTCCTGGCAGAGCTCCATGATCTGTCCCACGTACTGCTTGGGAGTGAGGATCGATGCGCGGATGTAGGGCTCGCGGACCTCGGCGACCAGCGTGGGCTCGGGCATGTCGTTGGGACTGTGGACCGCGCGCACAATAGGTTCGCCCTGGATGAGCGTGACCTCGTACTCCACGCTCGGCATCGTGGCCAGCAGCTCCAGGTCGTACTCCCGCTCCAGGCGCTCGCGCACGATGTCCATGTGCAGCAGCCCGAGGAACCCGCAGCGAAACCCGAATCCCAGCGCGTCGGAGGTCTCGGGCTCCCAGGACAGGGCCGCGTCGTTGAGGCTCAGCTTCTCCAGCGCATCGCGCAGGTCCGGGTAATCGTCGGTGTTGATCGGGAAGAGGCCGCAGAACACCATCGGCTTGACCTCCCGGTACCCGGGCAGCGGCTCGGTGGCGGCCCCCCTACGGCTCGTTAGCGTGTCGCCGACCCGAAGCTTGGTGACGTCCTTGATGCCGGTGGTGAGGAAGCCGACCTCGCCGGCGCTGAGGCGGGGGGCGGAGGTCATCTTCGGGGTGAAGAAGCCGATGTCGTCTATGTCGCCCTCGGTTCCGGCCTGCATCGCCACGATCGCGTCACCCTTGGTGAAGGTCCCGTCGACGACGCGAATGTAGGCGATCACACCACGGTACTGGTCGAACTCGGAGTCGAAGATCAACGCCCGCGGCGGCTTGCCGGGATCGCCGGCGGGGGGCGGCACCCGCGCGATCAGCTCGTCGAGCACCTCGGTCACGCCGGCACCGGTCTTGGCGCTGATCCGCCGAACCCCCTCGGCGGGCTCGCCGATCAGATCCGCCACCTCCCCCGCCACCCGCTCGGGCTCCGCGCCAGGAAGGTCGACCTTGTTCAGGCACGGGATCAGCTCCAGGCCGGCCTCCACCGCCAGGTAGGTGTTGGCCACCGTCTGCGCCTCCACCCCCTGGGAGGCGTCGCCCACCAGCAGCGCGCCCTCGCAGGCGGCCAGCGAGCGGGAGACCTCATAGGTGAAGTCGACGTGGCCGGGGGTGTCGATCAGCTGCAGCTGGTATGTCTGCCCGTCGAGCTGGGAGGTGTAGAAGACGCGTACCGCCTGGGCCTTGATCGTGATCCCGCGCTCGCGCTCGAGGTCCATCGAATCCAGCACCTGCGCACGCATCGCGCGGGGATCGACGGTCTGGGTGAGCTCCAGGATGCGGTCGGCCAGCGTCGACTTGCCGTGATCGATGTGGGCGATGATCGAGAAGTTGCGGATCTGGGACTGGTCGGACATGGGTCGCTTTGAGAGGGTATTGCGCCGCTGCGAGCCGGCTCGCTGCGCAGAACCCGACAACCGCTCCGTGTTGCGGCTCCAGTGTCGTGGTATGCACCGTATGCGTGCATGGCACGACAACCAGTCTCAGATCCGGCGCGATTGTCGAGTTGTGCACCCGATCGGGGTGCCGAGGAGCTTCTCACCGGGTCTGGCGTTTTGCTCGGGTGCGCGCGCACCATCGTCGAGTTCGCCGCCTCGGCCGGCTTCTCCACGATCTACTAGCCCGCGCTCAGAGCTCTTTGCGGGCCCGCTGCTCGAGCCCCACCAGCTCGCGGACCGCGGTGTTGCCGGTCAGGCCAATCGTCATCAGCCCGGCGAACAGCGCCACCGCGTCGATCGACTTGCGGCCCTGCTTGTCCCAGTAGTCGTCCTGGAGGTCCAACCACAGCGAGAACTCGTCGAGCGTCAGCGCCGCGGCGATCCCGTAACTGGTAGCGGTCGCACGTGAGCCCCAGCGGTGGCCGGTGCCGGTCCCGAGCTGGTAGTTCCACAGGTAGCCGATGCCCAGCAGCCCGAAGATACCCAAGGTGCTGTGGTGCAGGTGGGTGCCGCCGGCGCTCATGTTGCCAAACGGGCCCTTGCCCGCGCGGATCAGGTGGGTGATCGCACGCGCGGTAGCGAACGCGGAGGTGAACCCCACCGCGCCCAGGAAGGCCCGCTCCCGGCGGGGGTTGGAGAAGTGACGCTCGTAGAAGCCCACGGAGATGATCTACCCCCTCCGCAGCCTTCCCAGCACCAGGTGCTCGATCTGTCGCGCCTCGGGAATCCGCATCGCCAGCACGACCCTGGCGTAGAGCGCGATCCCCACCGTCATCGCCGCGCCCACAGCGACCACCTGGGCCGGGAGGGACCGCCCCAGCACCGCGTCGAGCCCCTTCCACAGGATCCACGACGTCCCCGCCAGCAGCCCCGAGGCGACGAGGATGCGGGCGGTCACCATCGCCGTCTGCGCGCCCTCCAGGCGCCCGTTGAAGCCGAGCTTCAGCCGGCGCACCTGGAGCCACGTCATCACCGCGTTGGCGGCTGCGGTGCCGATCACCAGTCCGGCGATTCCGAAGCGGCTGTACAGCGCGACGCTGACGATCACGTCGACGATCATGTTGAGCGCCGCCAGGCGCGTCGGGATCCACGGACGCTTGACGGCGAAGAAGGTCCGCGTGAGCAGCAGGTTCAGCCCGCCGAAGGGCAGGCTGAGGGCAAACCAGAACAGCGCCACGGAGACGAGATGGGTCGAGGGCGGTCCGAAGTTTCCGCGCTGGTAGACCAGCCGCGTGATCGGCGAAGCCAGAACCATCATCAGTGCCGCCGCCGGAATCAGGAGCAGGTTTATCTGGCGCATCCCGTTGCCAACCGCCCGTCGCATCCCGGCGACGTCCCGCGTAGCGGCCTGGCGACTAAGGGTCGGAAACAGCACCGTGGCCACCGCCACGCTGAAGATGCCCTGGGGCAACATGTAGATGCGGAAGGCGTTGTCGATCGCCCGCGGCGCCTGCGCGGAGACGAGCGTCCCGAAGACGGAGTTGAGGAGCTGATCCAGGTTGACGATTCCCAGCCCGATCGTCACCGGCAGCATCAGGGTGAAGACCTGGCGCACGCGCGGGTCGCGCCAGTTGACGGAGAACTGCAGGCGGAAGTCGATGCGCCGCAGGGCCGAGGCCACCATCAGCAGTTGCACGAACGTCGCCACCAGCCAGGCGATCGCGTAGGCGTAGAGCTGCTTGCCGCCCTGAAACTGGCCGTGCAGGGCCACCAGCAGCACGAGGATGATCACGTTCCAGACCGCTGGGGCGATCGCCGCGACAGAGAACTCGTCGTAGGACTGCAGGATCCCCACGAGCAGCCCGGTGAGGCCGAGGAGCAGGATGACGGGGAACAGCACCTGGGCCAGCCCGGCCGTCAGCGAGTTCAGGGAGTGGTCGAACGTGCTGCCGGTGAACAGGGGCATGATCACGCCTGCGGCCAGGATCCCGATTACCGTCAGCGCCCCCAGCGCGATCAGGATGATCCAGAAGAGGGTCGAGGCCAGCCGGAACGCCTCACGTTTTCGCCCCTGCTGGAGCAGGTCGGCGAACACGGGAACGAAGGCCGCCGACAGCGCCGCCTGGGCGAACAGGTTCGACATCAGGTTCGGGATCTGCGAAGCGATCGTGAACGCCGACGCCGGACCGCCGGTGCCGAACAGGCTCGCGGCGACGACCTCACGGCCGAGCCCGGCGACGCGGGAGAACCCGGTGGCGATGGCGAAGATCGCGGTGCTAACGCTCAGCCGGCGCCGGGCGGCGTCGCCGGAATCCGCGGAGGGGCCGGCGGTCGGATCGGCGGGGCCGGCGGTCGGATCGTCTTCCACGGGGCCGCTATAGTACGGCCGCATCCGCGGCGAACCGGCCGCGATCTTCTCCTGAGCTGAGGACCGTCCATGGCCAACATCCACTCACAGAAGAAGCGGATCCTGCGGGCCGAGCGCGAGCGCGTCGAGAACCGTCGCTACACCTCCAGGATCAAGACCTACTTCCGGCGCCTGGAGCACGCGATCGGCGAAGGTGACGAGACAGCCGCCGAGACCGAGCATCGCGCGCTCGTGCAGACCATCGACAGGGCGGTCAAGCACGGGGCGATCCATCGCAACACGGGCGCGCGCAAGAAGTCCCGGGCCGCCCGCGTGCGTCGCAGCGCCGGCGCCAGCGCCGGCTGAGCAACCCTCGGCGAGGCGCCTACGTTGCGATCCGGCGGATCGCCAGCAGAGCGGCGGTGTCCTCGCCGGAGCCCCCGCTCCCCCCTCCCCGTGAGGCCAGCTCCAGGTCGGAGATTTCCGCCACGGCGTCGCGCAGCCGCTCGAGGCCGGTTCGCTGAGCATCGGCGATCAGCCGCTCGGCGGCGCGGCTCGGCATCCGCAGCTCCCGCTTGATCTGGGAGGCGGGCTTGCCCTCATCCAACGCCTGCGCCACGTCGTGGGCCATGCGCACGCGCTGTCCTATCCAGTAGATCAGGCCCGGCAGCCGCTCACCCTGACCGCGCAGTGCCAGGTACAGCCGCACGGCGTCCCTGACCTCGCCGGCGACGATCGCATCGGCCAGCGACCAGGCCCGCCGCTGCGCCGAGGCCGCGGTCAGCTCCTCGATCTCCGCCACGTCCATCGTCGCATTGCCGCCACCCTCCTGCGCACCGGCGCCCAGCGCGAGCTTCTCCAGCTCTCTCAGGAGGCGTTGCTGACGCTCGCCGACGTGCCCGACCAGGGCACGGGCGGCATCGGGCTGAAGCGTCAGCCCGAGCTCCCGTGCGCGGGCGATCACCCACTTCGGAAGCTCCCACGACTTGACGCCGGCCTGCGCGCTGACATCGCCTCCCGCACGCTGCACCGCGTCGTGAAGCCGCTTGGGTGCCCGGCTGCGCGCGTCCTCCCGAGCAAAGAACGCCACCGTGGTATCGGGGGGAATCTCCACCAGGGCCGCCTCCAGCGGCTCCAGCTCCTTCTCCTTCCAGCGCTCCGCCCCGTCGACGATGATGAAGCGCCGGCCCACGGCGAAGGTCAGTGCGCTGAGCGCGTAGGCCACCGCCTCGGGGGTGGCGTCCTCGCCCTCCAGCAGCTCCACCCCCTGGATGCCGCTCTCGGACTCGGCCAGTGCGCGCAGGCGGCTCCGGCGCTCGGCGATACGGCCGTGGTCGTCGCCGTGGACCAGGTATGCCGGCTTGAAGCTCGCCACCGCTCGCAGTCTAGGAGCGGCCGGCGCCGGTCAGCCGGAGTCTCTTCCGGGGCTCGCGCGGAGCGCGGCGGCCACCGCCTCACCCGGCGAGGCAACCTGCTGCACGCCATCGATCGCGCCGCGGACCAGCAACCCATTGCGCAGCTCGCCGAGGCCGGTGGCCAGCCCCTCCCCCACCGCCTCCGCCGTGCGCAGCTCCTGCTCAGCGGCGGTGCCGGTCCCGGCCACGGCGACGTAGGGCGCCCCGAGCACTCAGACCCCTAGCGCGCGACGACGTTGACCAGCTTGTCCGGCACGACGATCACCTTGACCACCTCGTGGCCGTCGACGTGCGCCCGCACTCCCCGGGCGCTCAGGCACAGCTCCTCCAGCTCCTGACGTGCGGCGCCCGCGGGTGCCGCGACCCGGTCACGAACCTTGCCGTTGACCTGGCAGACGAGCTCGAAGGTGTCGGCCTGAAGCATCGTCAGGTCCGCATCGGGCCAGGGTTCCTCCCACACCCGGCGTCCGGTCACCATCTCGTAGACCTCGGCGCCGAGGTGGGGGGCGAAGGGGAACAGCAGCGAGGCCGCGGTCGCGATCGCGAAGCGCCTGGCCTCCGGGTCCGCCCTCAGGTCGGGCTTGTAGAGCTCGTTGACCAGCTCCATGATCGCGGCCAGCGCCGTGTTGAAGGCAAAGCGCCCGGTCATGTCCCGCGTGACCTTCTCAATCGCCCAGTTGGCCTTCCGAGCCAGGATCAGCGAGTCGCCCTGGGGCGCGAAGGGAGGTTCCACCGCGCCCTGCGGGCCGGTGCCCGCCCGCAGCTCGGCCATCTCCTCGCCCAGCCGCCACAAGCGCGAGAGGAACTTGTGGACGCCGGCCAGCGAGCTCTCAGACCAGGCCGCGTCCTGATCGGGGGGACCGATGAACAGGATGTAGCAGCGCGCGGCGTCGGCGCCGTAGCGCTCCACGATCGGCATCGGGCTGATCACGTTGCCACGGGACTTGGACATCTTCTGGCCGTCAGGCCCGAGGATCATCCCCTGCGTGAACAGGGCCCGGAAGGGCTCCTGAACGTCCAGGAGCTCCATGTCGGCGAGCGCCTTGACGAAGAAGCGGGCGTACATCAGGTGCAGGATCGCGTGCTCCACTCCACCGATGTACTGGTCCACCGGCATCCACCGCGCCAGCACGGAGCGATCCCACGCTTCATTCTCGTTGCGCGCGTCGCAGTAGCGCAGGAAGTACCACGAGGAGTCCACGAAGGTGTCCATCGTGTCGGTCTCCCGCCGGGCGGCCCCGCCGCAGTCGGGACAGTTCGTGCTCACCCACTCCTCGGCGGCGGCCAGCGGCGAGCGGCCGCGCGGCTTGTATTCCTCCACGTCGGGCAGCTCCACCGGCAGGTCGTGCTCGGGCACCGGGACCATGCCGCAGCGCTCGCAGTAGACGATCGGGATCGGGCAGCCCCAGTAGCGCTGCCGGGAGACGAGCCAGTCACGGAGGCGGAAGCTGACCGACGCGTGACCGCGACCGTCTCGGTCCAGCCAGTCGACTATTCCCTCGTAGGCCTCGCGGTTATGCATGCCGTCGAACTCGCCCGAACCGACCATCGGACCGTTGCCGGTAAATGGCAGCTCCCCCCCCTCGGGGTCCCCGATCACCCGCTTGATCGGCAGCCCGAGCACCCGGGCAAAGGCGAAGTCACGCTCGTCGTGGGCGGGCACGGCCATGATCGCTCCGGTCCCGTACTCCATCAGCACGTAGTCGGCAACGAACATCGGGATCTGCTCTCCGGTCACGGGGTTGGTCACGGTGCGCCCGAGCGCCACCCCCGTCTTCTGCTTCTCGGCGTCGCCCCGGGCCTCGGCGGATTCGTTCATCGCGTGGTTGACGTACGCGACGACCTCCGGCTCGTGGTCGCTCCCGGAGGTCAGCTTGAGGACATCGGGATGCTCGGGTGCCATCACGAAGAAGGTGGCGCCGAACAGGGTGTCGGGGCGGGTGGTGAAGACCGGATAGTCGATGCCGAGCTCCTCGCAGCGGAAGATCACCTCGGCTCCGTGGCTGCGGCCGATCCAGTTGCGCTGCATCGACTTGACATGCTCGGGCCACTGAATCTCGTCGAGGTCGTCGAGCAGCCGGTCGGCGTAGTCGGTGATGCGGAAGAACCACTGCTCCAGCTGGCGCAGCTCCACCTCGGCGCCGCAGCGCTCGCAGCGCCCGTCGATCACCTGCTCGTTGGCCAGGACGGTGGCGTCGTTGGGACACCACTTGACCGCCGCCTCCTGGCGATGGGCCAGACCGCGCTCCAGGAGCTTGAGGAAGATCCACTGCGTCCATCGGTAGTAGCTCGGCTCGTGAGTGGCGATCTCCCGCGACCAGTCGATCGAGATCCCCCACGAGCGAAACGCGCGCTGAAAGGCTACGATCGCCTCGTCGGTGGAGCGGCGCGGATGCACCCCGGTGCGGATAGCGTGGTTCTCCGCCGGCAGGCCGAAGGCGTCGTAGCCCATGGGGTGCAGGACGTGGCGGCCGGTGCGGCGGTGGAAGTGCGCGATCGCGTCACCGAGCGCATACGTCTTCAGGTGGCCGATGTGCGGCTCGCCGCTCGGATAGGGCAGCATCTCCAGCACGTATGACTTCTGCTCGGCGGCTTGGGAGCCGGCGAGCGCGGCGTCATCGTCTGAGACCTCCCAGGTGCGCTCACGCGCCCACAGCTCCTGCCACTTGGGCTCGATCTGCCTGGGGTCATAGCGGCGCTCTGACATCGGTGAGGTGAGGTTACTTGCGCCGTCCTCGCACGGGACCGCGGTCGCTTTCTTGCGTTCTGGGGCCGGCATCGGCTCTACCATCGGGTCGTGGCCGATCAGCTTGGGACTACCCGGGACGGGGCTCGGGGCGCCGCCGCGGCGGCGGAGCGGGTGGCGAGCATCGTCGCCGCCGCCGAGGCCGCCGCCGAGAGAATTCGCTCGGAGGCCGAGCGTCAGCTGCGAGACCGGATCGCCGAGGCCGACCGAGCCGCCGACAATCGCGTCCAGGCCGCCGAGGCGGAGGGGGCCGATCTGCTGGGTAAGGCCCGGCGGGAAGCGACACAAGTGCTCGACGCTGCTCGTACCGAGGGGGAGCAAGCCAGGACAGCAGCCACGGGCGAAGCGCTGACGATCATGGCGCGGGCTCAGGAAAACGCCGACACCACGCTGGCCGAGGCGAGCGCCGAGGCAACGATGGTCCGTGCGGAGGCCGAACAGCGCGCGCGGGAGATGCTGCGCGAGGCCCGCGCCACCGCCGGCGAGGTTCGTGGCGAGGGACTGGAGCTGGTGGGCAACCTCAGGGAGATGGGCGACGCGCTGCGATCCAACGCCGAGCGCCTGTTGGCCGACGTGCAGAAGATCCACTCGCGGATGGTGATCGAGATCGAACGCGTTGAGAAAGCCACCGGAGTCGCCGAGCCACCGGCATCAGCGGCGCGGGACACTGCGCGAGATAGGTTCTCACGGTCCCGGGATGGGGCCGGCTCCGCGGCCGACGGGCTCGATGTGCCCGAGTTCATACCCCCGCGCTAGATGAGTAGTGCCACGGCCTATGGTGGGGTCGTGGTGTTGAAGGGGACATAACAGCGCAGGTCGAAGTCGGCGGTGCTTTCCCGCACCGACGACCCCAAGGAGGAGCCTCGATGCTCGCCAAC
>JALYYW010000008.1 GCA_030946085.1 Actinomycetota bacterium | reverse complement strand
GCGCGCGCCCGGGACCTGGAGGCCACCCTGGAGCTGCGCCTGCGTGACCCCCACGGGGGACCGGCGGCGCCCCTGGCGCTGCACATCGTTCACGGCAGCCTCTCGGTTTCGCCGGGACCGGCCGCCGGAGCGGGAGCGACCGCCGAGCTGGCCGCGGAGGACATGGTCCGCCTCGTGGCGGGCTCGGTCGGCTGGCCGGAGCTCGTCTCCAGCGGGCGGATGACGCTCTCAGGCGACCCGTTCCTGGCGCTGCGCTTCCCGGGCCTGTTCCGGCTGCCCGCCGGACGCTGAGACACCCGCAGCCGGAATCAGCGCTCCCCCGCGGCAATCGACGCAGCTGACCCGCCGGCGGGGGTTGCTGATCCCCGCCAGGGCGATCAGCCCGCCGAGCATCGCCAGCGCTCCCGAGATCGCCATGCCGATTCGGAACGCATGCACGGAGGCGTCGATGAGCGCGCCGCGCACCACCGGCCGCTCGGGGCTCGGCACCCCGGCCGGGTCGATCACGAGTGGGCGCGAGCGAGCAGCGAGCACCGCCGCGCGGGCGGGGGCGCTCAGCGCGTGCGAGCGCAGGTCGCTCTGCAGCCTGGCGCCGAAGCTCGCCGAGACCACGGCGCCAAGAGCGGCGATCGCCAGCAGGCCAGCCATCCGGGACACGGCGTTGTTGACCCCGCTGGCCAGGCCCGAGTGCCCGGCCTGCACCGAGGAGAGCACGGTGGCGGTGAGTGGGGCCACGGTGATCGCCATTCCCAGCCCGAAGACGGCGATTCCGGGCAGGATCTGAAACAGATAGCTCGGACGGGCCCCGGCGCGGAGCAGGAGCAGCAGGCCGGCACCGGCCACCAGCGGGCCGGCGCCCATGAACAGGTGGGGGCCGAGGCGGTCGGCGAGGGCACCGAAGCGTCTTGACAGCGTGAACATCAGGATCGTCAGCGGCAACAGCGCCGTGCCCGCCTGCAGCGGTGTGTAGCCGCCCACCTGCTGGACGTAGAGGACCACGAAGAACGTCGCGGCGCTCAGGCCCGCGTACAGGCACAGAGTGGTCAGGTTGCCGACGGTGAAGTTCCTCACCGAAAACAGACCGAGCGGCATCATCGGCTCACGCGCCCGCCCTTCCCAGGCCACGAAGCCGGCGAGGAGGATCACGCCGACCACAAGGGGGGTCAGCACGGCGGCGTCGCCCCACCCGTGGGTCGGCTGCTCGATCAGCGCGAACACCGGCCCCGCCAAGCCCAGCGCGCACAGGATCGCGCCCGGAAAGTCGACGCGGCCCCGGGCGTGGCGGTCGTCGGGAAGCCGCCCCAGCAGCAGCAGCGCGATCGCCACCGGAACGATGTTGATGGCGAAGATCCAGCGCCACGAGGCCGCCTGGATCAGCGCCCCGCCGCCGAGCGGTCCGATCACCGTGAAGATCCCCGCCCACGCCGTCCAGCTGCCGATGGCGCCGGCCCGCTCGGGCTCGGGGAAGGTGTCCATGATCAGTGCCAGGGCGCTGGGAACGAGCAGCGCGCCGGCAACGCCCTGAATCGTGCGGGCGGCGATCAGAACCCCGGCGCTCGGGGAGACAGCGCACAGCAGCGAGCAGACGGCGAACGCCACCAGCCCGGCGCGGAACACGCGCCGGCGCCCGAACAGGTCGCCGAGCGAGCCGCCGACGAGCAGCAGCGAGGCCAGCGTCAGCAGGTAGCCCTCCACCACCCACTGCTGCTGAGCCAGTCCCCCGTGGAGGCTGGCGCGGATCGCGGGTAGCGCGACGTTGACGATCGTGCCGTCGAGGAACACGATCCCCGACCCGAGGATGCTGGCGCTCAGCGCCGTGCGCCGGGGACTCAACCTGCCCCCGCGGCGAACACCGAGTTCGCCTCGTAGCCGTCGAAGCTGACACTCTGCGCGAACGGCAGCCTCGACTTGACGATCACGCAGTAGGAGCGTAGGCCTTGGCTGCTGGGAACGCAGACCCGGTACATGCTCCCGGGCTCGATCGCGAAGGTGTCGACCACCGACAGGTGGCGGCGGAACTCGGCCGGGGCCCGATCGCCGATGAAGGCCTGGGCACGCGTGATGGCGTCGTGCCTGGCCTGCTCATGGGAGACGATCGAAGGCCGGTGAAGCAGGCCGGCCAGCAGCAGCGCTCCGGTGACGGCCGCGATCGCCGCGGTGCCCGCGTAGTCACGCGCCACCACGCGGGGAAGGTCGCCGCGCCGGCGGCGCAGCATCACGGCGAACGGCGGGCTCAAGACCACAATCCCCAGGAGGTTGAGAAAGCAGCCCAAGAGCGCCGCGCCGAGGAGCTTCTGCGTCTCCCCGGTGGGAGGCAGCAGGTGACCGATGAGACCGTCGGCGAGGAGGCTCGCCACGAACGCCGGCCACAGCCACGCACCGCGGCGTCGCCAGCGCATGCGGGCGAGCCTCGCACCGTCCATGGCCCCAAGCCTAGCCTTCGAGGCGTTCTAGGATGGGTGGATGAGCGGCGAGTTGTGGGTCTGTCACCTGGGCACCCTCGACTACCGCCGCGCGCTGGCGCTGCAGGAGGCGGTGCGGGCGGCGCGGCAGCGGGAGGCGGTGCCCGACGTGCTGCTGACGCTCGAGCATTGGCCGGTGTACACGCGGGGCCGCCGCTCCGCGCCCGGCGAGCTGCCGATGGGCGAGGCGTGGTACGCGACCCGGGGGATCGAGGTCGTCGAGACCGACCGCGGCGGCAGGGTCACCTACCACGGCCTGGGACAGCTCGTGGGGTATCCGATCGTGCGGGTCGAGGACGTCGTGGCCTACGTGAGGACGCTGGAGGAGACGCTGATCGCGGCGCTGGCGCAGGAGGGGATCACGGCGCGGGCGCGCCCGCACGAGGGCCCCGACTTCA
>JALYYW010000185.1 GCA_030946085.1 Actinomycetota bacterium | reverse complement strand
GGTCAGGGGTGCTTGACGCCGGCACCGCCACTGGACGGCGTCTGACCGCCGCCGGCGCCCGCCGGTGGGTTGGACCTGTTGCCGCTGCCGTTACCACCACCACCGCTGCTGCCGCCGCCCCCCGGAGTGGACTGCGGCGGGTGCGCGTACAGCGAGGAGTTGTTGTACGGGGAGCTCGAGGTGCCGGTGCTCGCGCCGCTCGAGTATCCGGTCCCGGTCCCGGTCCCGGTCCCGGTCCCGGACCCGGACCCCGAACCGGAGACCGAGCTCCCGCTTCCCGAGGATCCGCCCCCGCTGGAGAACCGCCCGGCGAACGAGGTGCCGCTGAACGGCGTGCTGGGCTGGGGGAAGTCGCCGCAGTAGCCGCCCGAGGCCCGGCTCATGTAGTCGTGCCAGATCGGCGCCGCCAGCGTGCCGCCGAAGCCCTGCCCGAGTCCGTTGACGTCGTTCATCGAGATCGTCGAATTCGGATATCCCACCCACACCGCGGTCGTCAGCTGCGGCGTGTAGCCGGCGAAGTAGGCATCGGTGAAGCTGGTCGTCGTGCCGGTCTTGCCGGCCGCGGGGCAGCCATAGCCCGCCGCGGTTCCAGTGCCGCTCTGGATCACGGTCTTCAGCACCTGCGTGGCCGCGTAGGCCTCGCCGTCGGTGAAGGCGCGGCGGGAGGAAGCGGTGCCGAGGTGGGCGACGCTGTGGTCGGGGAACACGACCCGGCTGATCGCCGTCGGGTCGTGGTGAACGCCGCCGCTGGCCAGCGTGGCGTAGGCGTCGGCCATCTCCAACGGCGAGACGGCGACGGCCCCGAGGGCCTCGGACGGGAAGCCGCTGAGCGGGGAGGTGATGCCCATCGCATGGGCCGTGGCTGTGACCTTGTCGATGCCTACGTCCTGGGCGAGCTGGGCGAACACGGTGTTGTCGGAGATCGTCGTCGCCTTGGCGATGCTGATCGTGCCCTGGTAGCTCTGCTCGGCGGTCTGGACGTGGTAGGTCGGGTAGTTGGGCAGCCACCCCGGGAGCAGCTCCCTGGAGGTGTAGTTGGTCTGGTTGGGATCGCCCTGGAAGTCGTGGATCAGCGTCATCAGCGTGAACACCTTGAAGGCCGAGCCCGTCTGCCGGTGTGACTGGGTGGCGTAATTGAAGTTCGTCTGGTCATAGCTGGAGGTCGTGGCCATGGCGAGGATGTGGCCGTTGTGCGGGTCGATGGAGACCAGCGCCGCGGCCGGGTCGCCAGGCTGCCCCTCGTTGCTTAGCAGCGCCTGCCGGGCCTCCCGTTGGCGCTTCAGATCGATCGTCGTGTAGACCTTGAGTCCGCCGCGCAGCACTGTCTTTAGCCCGTAGCGCTTGATCAGCGAGTCCTTGACGTAGTCGAACACGTACGGCTGGCGCTTGACGTTGAACGTGTTGTTGCGGCGGATCTGCAGGGGGGAAGCATCGGCCGCGGCGGCCTGGTCGGGGGAGATGTAGTGCGACTGCACCATCGCCTGGAGCACCTGGTGTCGGCGGTTACGCGCGCGCGTCGGGTCCAGGAACGGGTTGTACTCCGAGGGCGCCTGCGGAAGGCCGGCCAGCAGCGCCGTCTGGGCCAGGTTCAACCGGTTCACCGGCTCGTCGAAGAACAGCTGTGAGGCAGCGGCGACCCCCACCGCGGTCTGCCCGCCGAGGGTGCCGTAAGCGACGTCGTTGAGGTACTGGGTCAGGATCCAGCTCTTGGGCCGCTTCTGCTCCAGCTCCTGGGCCAGCTTGGCCTGGATGATCTTGTACTTGAGGTTGTGGTGCTCACGGATCTGGTAGGGCAGGTAGACGTTGTCGACCAGCTGCATCGTCAACGTGGAGCCGCCCTGGACGCTGCGCCCGCCCCCGAACACGTCCCGTACGCCGGCGCGCACGATGCCCTGGTAGTCCACGCCGCCGTGTTGATAGAAGCGTCGGTCCTCGATCGCGATCGTGGCGTTCTTGAGCGCCTGCGGTATCTGACCGCCACCGGCGGTGCTGCGCAGCACGTCGGAGCTGATGTACCCGAGCAGGCTGCCGTCGCTGGCGTACACCTCCGAGAGCTGGCCTGGGTCGCGGGGCTTGAGCTGGTTGATGTCCGGGGCGGAATCGGCCACGCTCACCACCCAACCGGCCACGCCGGAGAGACCGAGCAGGACTCCAGCCCCGACCAGCGCGACCAGGAGCACGGCCATACGTGCCATGGGGGACCCGCGGTTGCGCTTGCGGCGGCGCTGTCGTTCGCGTCGGCTCATAAGGAGGGGTGCGGGGCGGCGGCGGGACGGTCGCGCGCCAGAGCGACTCTCCAGTCTACCCCGGTGTTAGTTTCGGGCCCCCGGCTCAGGCTCCTGCTGGGGGCGGGGGCGGTTACTCAGACGCTCGCGCGCTCTCCGGCGGGGGAGGCGTCCAGCGCGGCGATCGCCTGCTGGCGGAGCTTGTACTTCTGCACCTTGCCGGTGACGGTCAGCGGAAAGGATTCGCACACGATGACGTAGCGGGGAACCTTGTAGTGGGCGATCCGGCCCCGGCAGAACTCACGCACGGCCTCAGGCTCGGCCGCCCGCCCATCACGCGGGATCACAAAGGCGGTGATCTCCTCCCCGTAGCGCTCGTCGGGCACTCCGACCACCTGCACGTCGGCGAGGTCCGGATGGCTGTAGAGGAACTCCTCGATCTCCCGGGGGTAGACGTTCTCCCCGCCGCGGATGATCATGTCCTTGCTGCGCCCCACGATCTTGACGTAGCCGTCGGCCTCCATCACGGCCAGGTCCCCGGTGTGCATCCACTGGGCGGCGTCGATCGCCTCCTCGGTCCGCGCCGCATCGTTCCAGTAGCCGAGCATCACGGAGTAGCCGCGGGTCTGGAGCTCGCCGGCGCTCCCGCGGGGCAGGGTCCGTCCGCTGTTGGGGTCGGCGACGCGGATCTCCACGTGGGGCATCACGCGCCCCACCGTGGAGGTGCGGTGCTCCAGGTCGTCCTGCGCGCCGGTCTGGGTGGAGACCGGCGAGGTCTCGGTCATGCCGTAGCAGATCGTCACCTCATCCATGTGCATGCGCTCGATCACCTTGCGCATGACCTCCTCCGGGCAGGGGGCCCCCGCCATGATTCCGGTCCGCAGCGAGTCCAGCCGGAAGCTGTCGAAGGCGGAATGCTCCAGCTCCGCGATGAACATCGTCGGCACACCGTAGAGGGCGGTGCAGCTCTCGCTCTGCACCGCCTCCAGGACCGCGCCGGCGTCGAAGCTCTCGCTCGGCAGCACGATGCAGGCCCCATGAGAGATGGCGGCGAGGTTGCCCATCACCATGCCGAAGCAGTGGTAGTAGGGGACCGGGACGCAGATGCGATCCTGCTCGGTGATACCGCATCCCTCGCCGACGAAGTAGCCGTTGTTGAGGATGTTGTGATGGCTGAGCGTCGCCCCCTTGGGAAAGCCGGTGGTGCCGCTCGTGTACTGGATGTTGATGGGATCGCTGAAGTCGAGCTCCGCCGCGCGCCGCCGGAGCTCCTCCGGCTCGATCGCCCCGGCGCCGTCCAGCAGCTCCTCCCAGTCCGGCGTGTCGAAGAACACGGCCCGCTCCAGCTCGGGCAGCTCGCCCCGAGCCTGCTCGGTCATGGCCACGTAGTCGCTGGTGGGGGTGCGGGCCGCGGCGATCAGCATCCGGCAGCCCGACTGGGAGAGCGCGTACCGGAGCTCGTGCGCCCGGTAGGACGGGTTGATGTTGACCAGGACGACGCCCACCCTGGCCGTGGCGTACTGGACCAGCGCCCACTCCACCCGGTTGGGACTCCAGATCCCCACCCGATCGCCCTTGCCCAGTCCCGCCGCGAGCAGCGCCCGCGCCAGAGCACCGACCTCCGCGTCCAGCTGCGCGTAGGTCAACCGCACTCCCTGATGGCAGCTGACGATCGCCTCACGGTCGGGGTACGCGTCCACGGTCCGCGCCAGGTTCACGTCGATCGTCTCGCCCAGCAGCGGACGCTCGCTCACGCCGTGGGCGTAGGAGAGCGCCGCTGCGCCAGCGTCGGGCATGGGCACAGCATCCCGCCTCGGGGGCCGGCGCGCAAGCTGCTTGCATCCGCGGCGATGGTGAGCCCCCTCCCTGCACCAAGGCACCGCGTGCTCCTGCTCGACGCACTCGGGACGCTGGTGCGCCTTGAGGATCCAGTGGGGCCGCTGCGGGAGGTGATGAGCCGTCGCTTTGCCATCGGCTTGAGCGAGGTGCAGGCCGCATCGGCGCTGGCCGCGGAGATCGCCTTCTACCGCGCTCACCTGAACGCCGGCCGGGATCAGGAGAGCCTGGCGACGCTGCGACGCCGGAGCGCCGAGGTGCTGCGCGCCGCGCTGCCCCCCTCACCCGCGCTCTCCCGCGTCGCCCCCGAGGAGCTCACCGAGGCACTGCTGGCGTCGCTGCGCTTCAGCGCCCATGGCGACGCGCCACCGGCGCTGCGCGCCGCCCGGGGCCGCGGTGTGAAGACGGTGGTGGTGAGCAACTGGGACGTGTCGCTGCACGAGGTGCTCGCTGGCGTAGCGCTGGCACCGCTGCTGGATGGGATCGTGACCTCGGCCGAGGTGGGGGCTCGCAAGCCCGCCGCCCGAGTCTTCCAGCACGCGCTGGCGCTGGCCGGGGCGGCCCCGGAGGAGGCGCTCCACGTCGGTGACAGCCCGCGGGAGGACGTGGAGGGCGCTCTCGCCGCCGGCATCGAGCCGGTGCTGCTGGTGCGCCCGGGGCGGCCCAGGCCCGCCGGCGTCGGCGGTGTTCGCGTGATCGGCAGCCTTCTGGAACTGGGGTGGGACCATCGCGGATCCCTAACCTCCAGCGGCGATGACCAGCGTTCCCCCGCCTCAGGCGCCTGAGCAGCCCGCCGACGCGCCGCCGCCGGCGGAGCTTCAGCCCGACCCGCGGCGGTGGCGGCTGTGGATGGCCCCCGCCGCGATCTTGCTCGGCCTGGCGTTGGGGCAGATCGGCGTCGGTCTGGTGGCCGGCGCGGGGACGCTGGCCGGCGGCTCCACGCTGGCCCATCCCTCGCCGGCGGTCAGCATCGTCTCCGACGTCGTCGCCGACGCGGCCTTCGTGCTGGCGGCGATCTTCTTCACCAGTCGCGCCGGCCGGCTGCGCGCGGCGGACTTCGGCTTTCGCCGCTTCCGGCCCGGGATGGGAATCGGCGCGGTGGCGCTCGCCGCCCTCGCGTACTACCTGCTCACCTTTGCCTACGCCTCGCTGCTGCACCTGCACGGCAAGGACAAGCTCCCCAGCGAGCTGGGCGTCAGCCACAGCACCGCCGCTCTGGTGGGAGCGGCGGTGTTCGTGTGCGTGATCGCTCCGGTGGCCGAGGAGTTCTTCTTCCGCGGCTTCCTCTTCGGGGTCCTCTCGCAGTGGCGGATCTCCCGCTGGGGCACCAATGCCGGGAGCTGGGTGGCGGCGGTGATCGTGGGGCTGCTGTTCGGCCTGGCCCACACGGGCTCGGCCTCCCCGCAGTACCTGATCCCGCTCGGCTTTCTCGGCTTCGTACTGTGCCTGGTGCGCTGGAGGACCCGCTCGCTGTATCCGTGCATGGCGCTGCACTCGCTCAACAACTCGCTGGCCCTCGGGGTCAACCAGCTGCACTGGGGCCTCGGCCTGATCCTGGCGCTGATCGTGGGAGCCCTGGTGGTGATCGGGGCACTCACCGGGCCCCTGAGCCGGGGGCCGGCGCCCTTCGCTTTACCCGATGCCGTTTCGGTAAAGCAATGAGCAAGGTGTCCAACGAGCGGCAGGTGACGATTCCGGTGCGGGTTCTCCACGAGGCGGGTCTGGACGCCCGCGACGAGGTCGTGATCCGCGCGCTGGCGCCGGGACGAATCGAGTTGGAGCGCTTCGATCAGAGCCTGCGTCGGATCGCCGCGCGAGAACCGGGCGAGAAGTGATCTTCCTCGCACTGAAGCTTTTCCTGCGCCGTGGCCCCCGGCGCCTCCGGGTGGTTTACTTCCGGTTGATGTTCAGAATTTCCACGCGAACGCTCGCTCTGTCCGCTGCCGCCCTGCTGGGCGGCGCGCCCGGCGCCGCCGCGGCCCCCCCGGGCACGAGCGCCGTGAGCACGACCCCGGCGCAGGCGGCCCAGGGCGCCATGACCCTGCACCTGCCGGGCGTGTTCGTAGTCCATCGCCAGGCGGTCACCGTGCCCGATCGGACCCTGCAGGTGAGCGGCGTGGTGCGCCCCTACGTTCCCGGTCAGTGGGTGACGGTGCGGGCGTTCCTCGGCCGTCGGATGATCAAGCGGGACCGTCTCCGGGTCAAGCTCTCCCGCCGGCACGGCGTGGGGCGCTTCACCGAGCGGGTGAGGAGCCCGCGGGCGGGAGCGGTGACGGTCACGGTGACCCATGCCCGGACGGCCCAGCAGGTCGGCTACCAGGCCCGCCGGCGCTACGCGGTGCTGGCCGAGCCCACCGGCTTCGGCTCCCGCGGTCCATTCGTGGCGCTGATCCAGCAGCGGCTAGCGGCGCTGCATCTCTTCCTGCGCCAGTCGGGCGTCTACGACGGTGGCACCGGCCTGGCCATCGACGCCTACCACCGCCTGCTCGGATGGGGCACTTCCCAGGGGCTGGGCGGGGCCACCATCAGCGCGCTGCTGAACGGGCGCGGGCACTTCCACATCCGCTTCCCGCGTCATGGCCACCACGCGGAGGGGAACCTCGGCAAGCAGCTGCTGGCGCTGGCCGACGGCGGCACGGTTCGCTACATCCTCCCGATCAGCTCCGGCAAGCTCTCGACCCCTACGATCCTTGGCGACTTCCATGTCTACCAGCGCACTCCCGGCTATCTCCCCGACGGCATGTACTACTCCAGCTTCTTCATCGGCGGCTATGCCATCCACGGCTACGATCCCGCCCCAGATTTTCCCGCCAGCCACGGCTGCATGCGCCTGCCGATCGCCGATGCCATCCCGACCTACCACTGGCTGGGCTACGGCAACTGGGTCGACGTCTACAAGTGAGCTCCGCGGGCCCGGGGGTCAGCTGAGCCCACTGGCGTAGCGGGCTGACAGCCGCGCGTTCAGTGCGCCACGGTGCCGTCGGTGAGGACGGCTGCCGCGCGCGCGATGGCCCACTCCTCCAAGGCGCGGATCACCAGGACGCGAACGGGCGAGGTCTCGGCAGCTATATCGGCGTCGGGATCTGGGCCCCTGTTGCGCGCGGGGTCGAGCTCGATGCCAAGGAAGGCCAAGGGGCGCAGGGCGCGGGCACGTACCTCTGGTGAGTGCTCGCCGACGCCTGCGGTGAACACCACGGCGTCCAGCCCGTCGAGCGCGCCGAGCATGGCCCCGATGTGAGCGCTGAGCTGATGGATGTAGACATCGACGGCCAGTGAAGCGCGGGCATCACCCTGCTCGCGGGCGGCGAGCACGGCCCGCAGGTCACCCGAGCAACCCGACAGTCCGAGCAGGCCCGAGCGCTTGTTGAGCAGCTTGTCGATGTCGTCCACTGACGCGCCGGGCTCGCGCAGCAGGTGCAGGACGAGCCCGGGATCGAGCGTTCCCGATCGGGTCCCCATGACCAGCCCGTCGAGCGGGGTGAAGCCCATCGTCGTGTCGACGCTGCGTCCGTTCCGCACCGCGGCGAGCGAGCAGCCTGAACCGAGGTGGCAGGTGATCAAGCGCAGCTCATCGAGGTCTCGACCCATCAGCCGTGCCGCCCGGTGCGCGACGTACTCGTGGTTGATCCCGTGGAAGCCGAAGCGCCGCAGGCCCTGCTCCAGCCACTGGTATGGACCGGCGTAGGCATACGCGGCGGCCGGCAGCGCGGCGTGGAACGCCGTGTCGAAGACACCGACGTGCGCGGCTCCATCCCCGGCGAACCGCTCGGCGACCGCCACGCCGCCCAGTCCGGCGGCGTTGTGCAGCGGGGCCGAGACGCTGAGCGAGGCCACCGCTTCCTTGACCTCGGCGGTGATCTGCGTCGGGTGGATAAAGCGGGCCCCGCCATGCACGATGCGGTGTCCGACGACCTCCAGCTCGGCGGGCGAGCGAAGCGGCGCATCAGACCCCTCGCACAGCTGGCGCAGCATCGCTTCGCCCGCGGCGGCGCTCTCGGCAGGGTCCCAGTCGACCTGACTCTGCCAGCACGAGTCGGGTGGCTCGGCAAGCGCGGTGCCCGGCTCGACGTCGTAGAGCGCCGCCTTGAGCGTGCTCGAGCCGGCGTTGAGCGCGAGCGCCTTCAAAGCCGGCGGGGCCGGCTCAGGAGGGCCAGCTCCACTCGAGCACCTCCGGCATGTCGATCCCATGCTCGTGGATGTACTGCGTGTGGTCGATGAGCTTGTCCTGCATGGCCTGCCGCACATGGGCGGCGCCGTGCCCGAGGTGGGGCAGGCGATCGATGACGTCGCAGACCAGGTTGAAGCGGTCGATCTCGTTCAGCACGCACATGTCGAAGGGGGTCGTGGTGGTGCCCTCCTCCTTGTAGCCGCGCACGTGGACATTTTGGTGGTTCGTGCGCCGATAGGTCAACCGGTGGATGAGCCACGGGTAGCCGTGGTAGGCGAACACGATCGGCTTGTCATGCGTGAAGACGGCGTCGAACTCGCGGTCGGAGAGGCCGTGCGGGTGCTCGGACTCGGGCTGCAGCGCCATCAGATCGACGACGTTGACCGTGCGCACCCGCAACTCCGGGAAGTGGCGTCGCAGCATATCGACGGCGGCCAGAGTCTCCAGGGTGGGCACCTCGCCCGCGCACGCCATGACCACGTCGGGCTCGCCATCCTGGTCGTTGCTCGCCCAGTCCCAGATGCCGACGCCCTTGGCGCAGTGCTTGATGGCGGCGTCCATGTCGAGGAACTGCGGAGCCGGCTGCTTGCCGGCCACGATTACGTTCACCAGGCTGCGGCTGCGCAGGCAATGCTCGACGACCGTCAGCAGGGTGTTGGCGTCCGGCGGAAGGAACACGCGCACGACGTCGGCCTTCTTGTTGACCACGTGGTCGATGAAGCCGGGATCCTGATGGCTGAACCCGTTGTGGTCCTGGCGCCAGACGTGCGAGGTCAGCAGGTAGTTGAGCGACGCGATGGGCCGCCGCCACCCCAGCTCGCGCGTGGTCTTGAGCCATTTCGCATGCTGGTTGAACATCGAGTCGATGATGTGGATGAACGCCTCGTAGCACGAGAAGAAGCCGTGGCGGCCGGTGAGCAGGTAGCCCTCCAGCCAGCCCTCGCAGGTGTGCTCGGAGAGGATCTCCATCACCCGCCCGCTGGGTGCGAGATCCTCGTCGTCGGGCAGCTCGCGCCCGATCCAGGTCTTGGCGGTCGCTTCGTAGAGCCCACCCAGCCGGTTGGACTCGTTCTCGTCGGCTCCGAACACCCGGAAGTTGGATTGCTTGAGGTTCAGGCGCATCACCTCGGAGAGGTAGCCGCCAAGCACCCTGGTCGCCTCGGCGGTGGTCGCGCCCGGGCGCGCGACCTCGACGGCGAAGCCGCGGAAGTCCGGCAGGAGCAGGTCGTGGAGCAGCGTGCCGCCGTTGGCGTGCGGGTTGGCGCCCATGCGACGCTCCCCCTCGGGCACGAGTGCGCGCAGCTCGGGGATCAGCCGGCCGTCCTCGTCGAATAGCTCCTCGGGCCGGTAGCTGCGCATCCATGCCTCGAGCGACTCGAGGTGCTCGGGCCGCTTGGCGAGCTCCGCGAGCGGCACTTGGTGAGAGCGCCAGCTGCCCTCGGTCTTGTGGCCGTCGACCTCCCGCGGCCCGGTCCAGCCCTTCGGGCTGCAGAGGACGATAACCGGCCAGCGAGGGCGGCGGGCTTCGCCACCGGAGCGCGCCTCAGTCTGAATCGTGGCGATCTCGTCGAGCGCTGCGTCGAGCGTCGCTGCCATCTGCTGGTGCATCGCCTCTGGCTCCTCCCCCTCCACGAAGTAGGGCTTCCAGCCGTAGCCGACCAGCAGACTCTCGAGCTCGCCCGGCTCCAGGCGAGCCAGTAGCGACGGGTTAGCGATCTTGTAGCCGTTGAGGTGCAGGATGGGCAGGACGGCGCCGTCGGTGACGGGGTCGAGGAACTTGTTCGAATGCCAGCTCGCGGCGAGCGGGCCGGTCTCCGCCTCGCCGTCGCCGATCACGCAGGCTACGATCAGGTCCGGGTTGTCGAACGCGGCACCGAAGGAGTGCGACAGGGCGTAGCCGAGCTCGCCGCCCTCCTGGATCGAGCCGGGAACCTCCGGTGCCACATGGCTGGGGACGCCACCGGGGAACGAGAACTGCTTGCACAGACGGTGCAAGCCCTCGACGTCCTCGGTCACAGAAGGGTAGATCTCGCTGTAGGTCCCCTCGAGATAGGTGTTGGCCACCAGCGCCGGGCCACCGTGCCCCGGTCCGGTGACGTAGATCATGTCGAGATCGCGTGCCTTGATGACGCGGTTGAGATGGAGGTAGATGAAGCTCAAGCCCGGCGTGGTGCCCCAGTGCCCCAGCAGCCGCGGCTTGATGTGCTCCAGCTTGAGCGGCTCGCGGAGCAAGGGGTTGGCGAGCAGGTAGATCTGCCCGACGGAGAGGTAGTTCGCCGCCCGCCAGTACGCATGCATCCGCGAGAGCTCTTCCTGCCCCAGCGGTGTCTCGGTGCTGACTTGCATGCTCGTCGTTGTCATGGCTCGACACTCCCTTTCGGTTGCAGTTTTCCGCATGCATAGAGCCGCGGAGAGGCGGAATGCGCGATGATCGCCGTGATCGTGGGCTGCCCCCTCGAGGTTCTTCGCCCATGGACCGCGTGAGCGCGTGTCGCCTCCGCGCGCGCACAAGCCTGCCCGACGCCGGGACCGGGTGCCGGGAGCAAGCTCAGGAGAACCGTCCGCCCCAGAGCCTCAGCCGAACCTCGACTTGGCGGTCACCAGGGAGCTTCATCGAAGATCGTAGCGCTGGCTCACCACACATGCCGCCTCCAAGGCTACCGCCTCGCGCGCGAGCACGTTCGCCCGCGTAGCCAGGCATCCAGGCCGACGCCGTCTACTTCACGCACGAGCTCGAGGCGGGTCTAGCATGAGCCGCGATGGCGCTCCACGGACATCAGGACGCCCGGGCGACGCTGCTGGGCGAGTTGCGCCAGCACGCGCTCCTGATCGGCGAGGTGGTGCTCACCAGCGGCGCCACCGCGCAGTACCTGGTCGACGCCAAGCGCGCGATCCTGCGCCCCCGGGGCTTCCTGGCCCTGGCCGCGCTGGTGGCGGCGCAGGCCCGGCAATGGCAGGCGACCGCCGTGGGCGGGATGACGATGGGGGCCGACCCGATCGCGTGCGCAGCCCTGGCCGCCGACGCCCCCGTAAAGGCCTTCTTCGTGCGCAAAGAGGCCAAGCAGCATGGCCTCGCCCGCCGGATCGAGGGCCCCGAGCTGGAGCCCGCCGATCAGTGCATGATCGTCGAGGACGTGGTCACGACCGGCGGCTCCACGATCCGCGCCCTGGAGGCGGTCCGCGCCGAGGGCCACACCGTGTGCGGAGTGCTGGCGATCTGCGACCGGCTGGCCGGCGGCGGAGCGGCGATCGAAGCGGCTGCGCAGGCCCCCTACCTCAGCCTGACGACGATCGACGAGGTCTACCCTGAGCGCCCCGACCGCTAGACCGTATGGGGGTGGTTGACGTCCGACCGGCGTGGTACTTCTGGCCGGTCCCCCGCGCGATCGCGGGGCGTTGATGTAGCTGCGCGGCTGCAACCGCGCAGCGAGCCACGACAACCGCATAGGAGGAACCGACCATGACCAAGGTTCGCACCTGGGTTGGCCTGGACGTGCACGCTGCGAAGGTGGTGGCGTGTGTCGTTGACGCGCTGACGGGTGAGATGACGGTCCACCGGCTGCCGGGCACGACCGGCGAGCTGGTGGCATTCTGCGGCGGCCTGCCTGCCCCCACTCGCGTTGCCTATGAGGCGGGCCCGACCGGGTTCGGTCTCGCCCGGGCGCTGACCGCGGTCGGGATCGGCTGTGTGGTCGCTGCGCCGGGGAAGATCGAACGGCCGGCGGCCGACCGGGTGAAGACCGACCAGCGTGACGCTGAGCGCTTGGTGCGGCTGCTGATGATCGATGCGCTGCACGCGATCCGCGTGCCGAGTGACAGCGAGGAGGCGATCCGTGATCTCGTGCGCGCGCGGGAGGACCTCCGCGGCGATCTGATGCGCGCTCGGCATCGACTCTCGAAGCTGCTGTTGCGCCATGACGTCCGCTACGAGGACACCACCAGCGCCTGGAATGATCGCCACCGAGCGTGGCTGGCGAAAGTCGACATGGGCGAGCGCGGCGCGCAAGCGACGCTGCTCGACTACACGGGCGCGATCGACGCGCTCGTCCTGCGGCGCGACACGCTCGAGGCGACGATCGGCGAGTTGATCCCCGGCTCGCCGCTCGCCGATACGGTCGCGAGGTTGCGCTGTCTGCGCGGGATCGACACCCTCTCCGCAGTCGGCCTCGCCGCCGAGGTCGGCGACTTCACCCGCTTTGAGCGGCCCGCGCAGCTGATGAGCTACGTCGGGCTGGTCCCGTCCGAGCACAGCAGCGGGCAGACCCGCCGCCAAGGCGCGATCACCAAGACCGGCTCCAAGCACGCCCGCCGCCTCTTGGTCGAGGCGGCGTGGCACTACCGCCGCCCACCACGGCTCGGGACCAAGCTCCAGCGCCGCCAAGACGACCAGCCCCAGCTCGCGGTCGCGATCTCCTGGAAAGCCCAACAGCGGCTGCATCAACTGTGGCGGCGGCTCGACACCCAGCGCGGCAAGCGCCGCACGATCGTCGCCGTCGCCGTCGCCCGGCACCTCGCCGGCTTCTGCTGGGCGATCGCCAACACCGACCAACAACCCATAGACCAGCATTGACTCACTCCCCCCACGACACTCGGCTGAGGAGGCGGCGGAAGCCGCCTGGTCCCCACGCGCGAGAGCACCCGCGGTCCTACTATGAGCAC
>JALYYW010000162.1 GCA_030946085.1 Actinomycetota bacterium | reverse complement strand
ACTCCGGCTGCTCGGCCAAAAGCGTCAGCATGCACTCCCCTTTCGATCAGAAACCCGCTCACGTGCAGGTAATTCTGACCGTCACCCCGGACGGACCCAGGCGCTCTACTTTTTCCGCAGGAAGTAGCCTAGCCAGTCCGTTCCCGGAACGGGCGGCGAGCAAGACCGTCCCGGTTTCGGCAATGATGGCGACAATGGATCCGATCGAGCTGCGCAACCGACTGCTGGTGGCCACCGGCATGTGGAAGGAGGCCACCGGCGAACCGTTGCCGCGGATGGCGCCCGGCCACCCCGAGCAGCAGCTTCAGAGCTTCGAGCTGGCGCTCGTCGAGCGTCTGTGGCAGATCGCCACGCCCGAGACGGCGCGGGACATCGCCGACCGGACCTGGGATCTGGTTCACGATCGCGACGAACGTGATCCGGTCAAGCGGCGCGTCGTGGAGTGCCACGAGGCGCTCGCGCGGATGACGCGCCTCGGCGACTGATCACTCTGAACCGGGCCGGGGCCGCAAGCGGGCGCGGCCCCCCACCGGCTCCGGCACCTGGCTCCCCGACGCCGGCGGGGCCGCGTGCTCGCGTGAGAGCCCCGCAGCCGAGTAGGCGTCGCCCTCGTCCAAGGTCTCGCGCTCCAGCAGTGCTGCAACCAGCAGATCGAGGTGGCTCCGGTGCTCGCGCAGCAGGTCGGTCACCTCGGCGTGGGCATCCTCGACGATCCGGCGCACCTCCTCGTCGACAAGTCGTTGGGTCGCCTCGGAGGTCTCGGACACGCCAGGGAGCAGAGGCCCCATGCTCTCGGAGGGGATCACTGCGATCGGCCCGATGGCGCTGCTCATTCCCCAGCGGCCGACCATGTGGCGGGCGATCCGGGTGAGATGCTGGATGTCGGACTCGGCACCGGTGGTGAGGTCGCCGAACACCGTCTCCTCGGCCACCCTTCCCCCGAGCGCGACCTTGACCTGAGCGATCAGGTAGCGCTCGTCGAAGTTGAAGCGGTCGGCGTCGGGAGCCGAGAACGTCACGCCGAGGGCCTGCCCGCGCGGAATGATCGAGACCTTGCGCACCGGGTCGGCCCCGGGGGTGAGCATTCCGACGATCGCATGGCCGGCCTCGTGCACGGCGGTACGGCGGCGATCGTCGTCGCTGAGCATCACCTTGCGCGCGGCCCCCAGCACGATCCGCTCCAGCGAGTCCGAGAGATCCTCGGTGCTGACGCTCTCGTGCTCGCGCCGAGCGGCCAGCAGCGCCGCTTCGTTGACGAGGTTGGCCAGGTCGGCGCCGACCATGCCCGGCGTGGAGGAGGCCAGCGCGCCGAGGTCGGTGTCATCAGCCAGGGGGACCGAGCGCGTGTGCACACGCAAAATCGCTTCACGACCCGTCCGGTCGGGCGGCTGCACGGCCACGCGCCGGTCGAAGCGTCCGGGGCGCAGCAGCGCCGGGTCCAGAATCTCCGGACGGTTCGTGGCTCCCAGCACGATCACGCCGACGCGAGGATCGAAGCCGTCCATCTCGGTGAGGATCTGGTTGAGCGTCTGCTCCCGCTCGTCGTGGCCGCCGGACATACCGGCGTTGCCGGCTGATCGCGAGCGACCGACGGCGTCGAGCTCGTCGATGAAGATGATCGCCGGCGAGGCTTGCTTGGCCTGAGCGAAGAGGTCCCGGACCCGCGAGGCGCCGACTCCGACGATCATCTCCACGAACTCCGAGGCCGACATCTGAAAGAACGGGACCCCGGCCTCCCCCGCCACCGCCCGCGCCAGCAGCGTCTTGCCGGTTCCCGGAGGGCCGCTCAGGAGCACGCCGCGAGGGATCCGGCCACCGAGGCGCAGGTACTTGTCGGGGTTCTTGAGGAAGTCGACGATCTCGTAGAGCTCCGCCTTGGCCTCGTCGATCCCGGCTACGTCCTTGAAGGTCACCGGCTGATCGGAGCCCTCCACGCGCCGCGCGCGGGAGCGCCCGAAGGACATCATCCCTCCGGGACCGCCGCCGGCAGCGGCGGCGCGGCGCATGATCAGCACGAACAGAAGGATCAGCAGAAGCGTCGGTCCGAAGCCGAAGAGGATGCTGGCCAGGAAAGAGGGCCCGCTGTCGGGGGGCTTGGCGTCGGTCAGGACGTTCTGGCTCTGAAGCAGGTGGGAGAGCTCGGTGTTGTTGGCAAACGACGGGATCTGGGTGGAGAAGCTCGTCGTCGCTGTCGCGGTCGAACTGTTGGCCGGATACTTGACCGCATGCTTGAAGGTGCCCTGGAGCGCGTCGTTGATCGAGGAGATCTCCTGCACGTTGCCGCCCTGCACCTGGGCCAGGAACGTCGGGCTGTAGGGAATCCGCACGCGCGCGCCCGGCTTGAGCGCCTGCGAGGAGATCCACAGGTTGAGCACCAGCAGGCCCACCACCAGCAGCGCGGCCATCCAGCGGGGGTTGGGTCGCTGGGGCGACTTGGCGGGCTGGTTGGCGCCGCGGCCGTCGGGCGCCGGCGTCACCCTCCACCACGGCGGGTCGGGGCCCTTTGCTCCGGGCCGGCCGGCCGGCGGGGGGGCGGCCGGACGGCGAGGCGTTTCCTCGGGCATGCGGGGATTGTCGCAAGCCGGCCCGGCGGGCCACTGCAACCCCGCTCAGGAGGCCTCGATCCTGGTCCGGAAGTGCTCCGCGCCCTCGACGCTGGCGCCGACCGCCCAGGCCCTGTCGGCCAGCCAGTGGTCGGAGGTCACGACCCGGACCGCCGAGGGCTGCTCGCTGGCGCGCAGGCGGCGGATGATCTCGTCGTCGGCGGCGTCGGCCTTGGGCCGGGGTGCGTGGGCAACTTCGATCACGGTAGAGCGGATCGGCGGCCGAGGAGGACGCTCGAAGACCACGGTGACGTCCTCACCCTCTGTGGCCGCCCACCGCTCCAGCACGTCGACGAGGCGCAGCATCGCGCGGTCGCGGTCGCGCCACCAGCCGTCGGGCCGGGTCCCGATGACGTTCATCCCGTCGACCAGCCAGAGCACGGCCTCAGCTCCCTTCGTCCTCAGAGCGGCGCCGATCACGCTTGCGCTGCGACTGGCGCCGCTTTTGCTCCAGCCGGCGCTGCCGGGCGGCCCGGCTGGGTTGGGTGGGCCGACGGGTGCGGGGCACCGCCAGTGCCCCCGTCAGGCGAGCCTGCAATCGCGCCAGCGCCAGCTCCCGGTTGCGGGCCTGGCTGCGGGCGTCCTGGGCGACGGCGACCACGCGCGGACCGAGCCGGGCCGAGATCCTCCGCTTCTGGGCCTCGGTGAGCGAAGCGGACGCCGCCGCGTCGAAGCTCGCCTCCACCCGGGAGGCGGTGACGTTGGCGTGCTGGCCGCCCGGGCCCGACGATCTGGACGCGCGCACGGTGACCTCTCGCAGCGGAATCCGCGCGTGCCGGCCGAGAGGCATGGGGTCGTCCATACGCACAGGATGGCGGGTGGGCGCCGCGTGCTACCGTGCCGCGCCGTAAGGCCGCCGCCGGCGGCGAAAGCAGGTGCGGGCCCCGGTGGTATTAGCAGGACATCCTCCAGGGGGGCGGCACTTCAAGCCACGGAGGATCCCCCCGGATGCCAACTGGAATCGTTAAATGGTTCAGCGACGAGAAGGGCTTCGGCTTCATCACCCCCGACGAGGGCAGCCGTGACCTGTTCGTTCACCACTCGAGCATCAACGCCGACGGCTACCGCTCACTCGCCGAGGGAGCCAAGGTCTCCTACGAGGAGGAGGCCGGTCCCAAGGGGCCCAAGGCGATCAACGTCGAGAAGCTCTAGCGCCGGCACCGGTGCCGCGCGGCCCGGGTGCGTCCAGAGACTCGGAATGACCGACTGGGTCACGATCTCCGCGCTGGCCACGGGCGGTGGCACCCTGGTGCTGGCGGTGGCCACGTTCAGCTCGGTGCGCTCGGCCAACCGCACCGCGCGGATCGCCGAGCAGTCGCTGCTGATCGGGATGCGCCCCGTGCTGATCCCCTCGCGGGAGGACGACCCGGTCGAACGGGTGCGCTTCGGGGACGCGCGCACACTGACCGTCCCGGGGCACGGCGCCGCACTGGAGCTCGGTGACGGCAACGTCTACATGGCGCTGGCACTGCGCAACGGGGGTGCCGGACTGGCGGTCCTGCACGGCTGGCAGGCTTCGGTGCCCACGGTGGGGCAGATCCCGAACCGACCCGACCCCGAGGACTTCCACCGCCAGCAGCTCGACCTCTACATCCCGGCCGGTGACACGGGCTTCTGGCAGGGCGCGGTCCGCGACGACGACGATCCCCACATGTCCGCGCTGCGGGCGGCGGAGCAGAGCGGTGAGCGCATCGTGATCGACGTGCTCTACGGCGATCACGAAGGCGGTCAGCGAACGATCGCCCGCTTCGGCGTGACGACGGACGGCGAGACCGAGGGCCGGCGCGCCGTGGCGCTGCGCTACTGGAATCTGGACCGTGACGATCCGCGCTGAGGCCGCCCTGCCCGTCGTGCGCGCGCTCGCGCTGGTGCTTGCGCTGGCGCTGCCAGGGTGTGGCGGGTCGACCCACTCCACAGGCCGCACGCGCGTGGCGGCGAGGCCGCGACGGGGCCCTCCTTCACCACGTCGCGGCCGCTGGGCGCCCCAGAGCCGGGCCCCAAGACGGCTGGGTCGCCGCCACGCGGTGACGCCCACGTGAGGACGTCCATCGCCGAGATCGATCACGGCCCGCGCACGCACCGCGCGGTGGCGCTCACCTTCGACGCCGACATGACCCACCTGATGCTGGCCCGCCTGCGCGCGGGGGTGCAGCGCACCTGGTACGACGCCGCCGTCGTGCACGAGCTGCACGCGACCCATACGCCGGCCACCATCTTCCTGACCGGGCTGTGGAGCGAGGCCTACGCACCGGTGGTCTGGCGGCTGGCGCACGACCGCCTGTTCGAGCTGGAGAACCACTCCGTGGACCACTCCGGGTGGCTCGCCCCCTGCTACGGCCTGCCGGTGGTGCACGGTGCCCTCTCCAAGCGGGCCGAGATCGACGACGCGGCCGCGACGATCCACTCGATGGCGGGGATCCGGCCCCGGTACTTCCGCTTCCCGGGCGGCTGCCACGACCGGGAAGATCTGCGGCGGGTGGCCGCCGCCGGAGAGCGGGCGGTGGGCTGGGACGTAGTCTCCGGCGACGCGTTCAACCCGGATCCGGCGGCGATCGCGCGGACCGTGCTCGACAGCGTCCGCCCCGGCTCGATCGTGATCATGCACATCGTCGGCGCCCCCAACGCCCCCGCCACCGATCGGGCGCTGCCGGAGATCATCGCGGGGCTGCGAGCTCGCGGCTACCGCTTGGTCACGCTGCGGACGCTGCTCAGAGGTTGATCCGAGGCGGTGAGCCCTGCTCCCCGGGGCCGAGGGAAACTGCACGACGGCACGCCGCTGCCGCGACGGTCGTGCGCCAGCCCGCGCGGCGAGGTTCCCTGCCCGCTAGGCCACGCGTCCATCGCCGGGATCCAGCGGCAGCCCCGCGGCCTGCCACGCCTGCATGCCGCCGGCCAGGTTGTGGGCGTCGTAGCCGGCGCTCGCGAAAGCTTCGGTGGCCATCGCCGACCGGACCCCGCTGCGGCAGACGAAGACCACCGTTCGCCGGGAATCGATCGAATCGGCGCCGGCTGTGAGCTCCCGCAGCTCGATCAACCGGCTGCCGGCGATTCGTCCGGCGTCGTACTCCTGTCGCTCCCGGACGTCGATCAGCTGGATCTCACCGCGCTCGAGCAGCTCCGCCGCCTGCTGGGGGGTCACGTCGGCCACCGATCTCCGAGCGTAGCGATCACGAGCTGCTCTCCATAACACGTGATGACAAAGATCCTGCACGTCCGCTAGGCTGCCGCATCGATACTTAGAACCAGCCGAATCCCGATGGCGCCCTGCCAGCGGGAACGGGGAACCCAGAGGCGAGCCTTCCCAGGCTTCCCAGGGGCGAGTCGCCGGAAACCCGGCGTAGCGCAATCTCTTTCAGCGCGAGCCCGACAGCTAACCCCGTAGGCACGAGAAAGAGAAGGGGTTCCGTTGGCGTACCCACGTCTACGCTCATCCAAACGCGCAAACCGCACAGCGGCTCTGGTGCTGGGCCTGCTGATCGCGGCCCCGGTGGCTCCGGCGGCGGCGACCACCAAGACCCCTGTACGGGCGGCTGCGGCTGGCAACAGCAGCGGCGGCGGTGGCCTTGGTGGGCCCACCGTCACCAAGCGCCGGCGCCGGACGGGCGCCCGGATCAGCGACAGCGGCCACGTTTACCGGGGGGGCAGCCGCCACCTCGGCGATCGCATCCTCCGCCCGGGCATGAGCGGCCACGACGTGCGCGTGCTCCAGGACTACCTCAGCCGCGCGGGCTACCCGACCACCATGGACGGGCAGTACGGTCCCGGCACGCGGCGCAGCGTCCTCGGCTTCCAGCGGGAGAAGCGGCTGCGCACCACCGGCGTCGTCACCTGGGCCGTCTCGCAGGCCCTGCGCGCCGCGGCGGCGTCCGCGCAGGCGACGCCGCAGATTGGCACCAGCCCGAGGGGCCACGCTCAGGTCGTGAACGGCCTCGCGGTGGCGCCCGCCGATGCGCCCGCCAGTGTCAAGGCCGTGATCGCGGCCGGCAATAGGATCGCGTTCACCCCCTACATCTACGGCGGCGGTCACGGCACCTGGAACGACTCGGGCTATGACTGCTCGGGCTCAGTCAGCTATGCGCTCCACGGCGCCAACCTGCTCAATCAGACCGAGGACTCGACTGAGCTCGAGTCCTACGGCAGCCCCGGTGTGGGCCGGTGGATCACGATCTGGGCCAACAGCGGCCACACCTACATGTACGTGGCCGGGGTGCGCTTCGACACCAGCGCGCAGAGCTCCACCGGCGGCTCGCGCTGGACGGCGCAGGGGCGCTCCAACGACGGCTTCGTGGAGCGTCATCCCGCCGGCCTCTGAGCGGGCGTGGCCGAGGACTGACTGGACGGAGGGGGTGCGCGGGGTCTCGATCCCCGCGCCCGCTTTCCCGTAGCATCCGCTCAGTCGATGTCCGCCCTGGCCGAGCTCTACACGATCCCGCAGGAGCACCTCGACTTCCGCGACACGATCCGGCAGATATCGCAGGAGCGGATCGCTCCGCGCGCCGCTGAGATCGACGATAAGGCGGAGTACCCGCACGACCTGCGCCAGCTGCTCGCCGAGCAGGACATCCTGGGGCTGCCCTTCGAGACCGAGCACGGCGGGACCGGCACCGGCACGCTGATGCTGAACATCGCCGTGGAGGAGATCGCCAAGGCCTGCGCCTCGACGGCGCTGATCCTGATGGTGCACGAGCTCGGCACGCTGCCGATCAGGCTGTCCGGCTCCGAGGAGCTGAAGGTCCGCTTCCTCCCGCGCTGCGCCACCGGCGAGTGGTCGCCCGCGTTCGCGCTCTCCGAGCCGGAGGCCGGATCGGACCCCGGCGGCATGATCACCCGCGCGATCAAGGACGGGGACGAGTGGGTCATCGACGGCACCAAGAACTGGATCACCAACCTCGGGATCGCCGACTTCTACGTCGTCTTCGCCGTCACCGACCGCGAGGCCGGCCACGCGCGCGGGATCACCGCCTTCGTGGTGGAGGCCGACCGCCCCGGCTTCAGCGTGGGCAAGCTCGAGCACAAGCTGGGGATCCGCGGCTCACCCACCGGGCAGCCGATCTTCGACGGTGTGCGCGTGCCGCACGAGAACGTCCTCGGGGAGGTGAACCGCGGCTTCAAGGTGGCGATGTCCACCCTCGATCGCTCCCGGCTGGGCGTCGCCGCCCAGGCCCTGGGGATCGCCCAGGGCGCCACCGACTACGCGGCCGCCTACGCGCGGGAACGGCGCCAGTTCGGCAAGCCGATCAACTCCTTCCAGGCGATCCAGTTCAAGCTCGCCGACATGGAGACCAAGTGCGCCGCTGCCCGCGAGCTGCTCTACCAGGCCTGCGCCAAGATCGATCGCGGCGATCTCGACATGGGCAAGTACTCGGCGATGGCCAAGCTCTTCTGCTCCGACGTGGCGATGGAGGTCACCGTGGAGGCGGTGCAGGTGCTCGGTGGCTACGGCTACGTCAAGGAGTACCCGGTGGAGCGGATGCTGCGTGACGCCAAGATCACCCAGATCTACGAGGGCACGAACGAGATCCAGCGCCTCGTAATCGCCCGCACGCTGCGTTAGGCCCAGGCCATGCCGGGCTCATCTCCGACGCCGCGCCGGATCCTGGGATCGGCGCTGGCGGCGTTGACCGTGGGGCTGGGAGCGATCAGCCTGCTCGCCGGCTTCAGCGAGTCCGTCCCGCTGCGGCTGCTACAGGGCCTGGCGGTGTTCGCCGCCGGAGCGGTGATCATCGGCGGCGCCGCGGTGTTCGTCCTGATCCGCCTGGCGGGATGGCGGGATCCGGAGTCAGAGCAGGAGTTCGAGAAGATCGTGGAGCGGGCCGAGCGATTGGCTGCCGAGGGCTCCTGGGGAGACTCCGAGGATCTGCAGGACGACCAGGAGGACGAGAAGGATCTGTTCGATCCCCACGACGAGGAGGACTTCAAGGCCCTGGTGCGCGGGGCCGTCGACGACCTGCCGCTGGAGTTCCACCGCGCGCTGGAGCACGTCGCCGTGGTCGTCTCCGAGGGCGGCCGCCGGCGGCGGGCCTACGGGCTCTATCAGGGCGACACCGTTGCTCAGGACCACTTCCACGATCGGATCGTGATCTTCCGGGACACGCTCCTGCGCGACTTCTCCCACGACCCCGACCTGCTGCGCGCCCAGGTGACGCGCACGCTGCGTCACGAGCTCGCCCACCACCTCGGGTGGGACGAGAAGGGCGTGCGCGGCCTGGGGCTTTAAGGGCCTATCCCGATAGGGGGTACACCTGGATGCGACCGATGACCTTCGCCATGCTTCGTCCTCGGGGGATTCGCCGTAGCGCTGCTACGGCTTCACCCCCTGCGTCCTCGCCTGACTCGGCCCTCGGCCGCCCCAGGCGCACCCCCTATCCGGATAGCCCCTAGGTCAGCCTCTTGGCGGCCGGGCGTGACCGCCGCCTCCGGCAAACGCGCGCGCTCCCGCTGACGGCGGTTAGCATCAGCGCTTCCACTGACCCCCAGGGAGGGCTGAAGATGCCACACGCAGTCATCGTCGACGCTGTGCGCACGCCGATCGGGCGCGCGATGAAGGGCTCGCTGAAGACGGTCCGCGCCGACGAGCTGGCGGCAATCCCGATCCGGGCGCTGGTGGAGCGCAACGCCGACGTGGACTTCTCGCGGACCGTTGACGTGCTGATGGGCGCCGCCTCGGGGATCGGCGAGCAGGGTTACAACGTCGGTCGCAACGCGGCGCTGCTGGCGGGGCTCGACCATCACGTTCCGGGCTGCACCGTGAACCGCTTCTGCGCCTCCTCGCTGATGACGATCCGGATGGCCTCCCACGCCATCCGTGCCGGGGAGGGCGACCAGTACATCGCGGCTGGCGTGGAGTCTGTCTCCCGCGCGGGCCTGGGGGCGGGAATGATGGATGAGGCCAAGCACGAGAAGCTGAACGGCTCCGAGGGCTCGCTCTTGGACGTCTACATCCCGATGGGGATGACCGCGGAGAATGTCGCCGAGCGCTGCCAGGTGAGTCGTGAGGCGCAGGACGAGTGGGCGGTCACCTCGCAGCAGCGGGCTGTCGAGGCGCGGGACTCCGGGCACTTCGACGCCGAGATCGTCCCGGTCACCGTGCCCGCGCACAAGGACGAGGACAAGGAGGGCAACGAGACCGACGTGGAGGAGACGGTCGTCGACCAGGATGACGGGCCCCGCGCCGGGACCACGATGGCGGTTCTCGGCAAGCTCAAGCCGGCCTTCAAGGAGGACGGGACGGTCACGGCGGGCAACTCGTGTCCCCTCAACGACGGCGGCGCCGCCGTGCTGGTGATGTCCGAGGAGCGGGCCAGTGAGCTCGGTCTGAAGCCCAAGGCGCGGATCATCGCCTCCACCGTGGCGGCAATCCGACCCGAGCTCATGGGCCTCGGACCCATCCCGGCAATCCAGATGCTGCTGGAGCAGACCGGGATGACGATAGAGGACATCGACATCGTCGAGATCAACGAGGCCGTCGCCGCCCAGATCGTGCCCTGCATGGAGGAGCTGAAGATTCCGCAGGACAGGCTCAACCCCTTCGGCGGAGCGATCGCCCTCGGTCACCCCTTCGGCATGACCGGCGCCAGGATCATGACCACCCTGATCAACGGGCTGCAGACGCGGGACGGGACCTACGGGATCGAGTCGATGTGCGTCGCCGGGGGAATGGGGCAGGCGATGCTGATCGAACGTCTCTCGTAGCCGGTGTCCCCGCTCAGTTCTCCGAGCATCGGAGGCTCAGGCGGCCAGCTGGCGCTGAGCCACACCGCGTCCACCTAACGCTGCGTGTGGGTGCTCACCATTCGTGTGATGGTTGTGGCTGACCGATCGTGTGGGGCTCCTGGGAGGGCTTGAAAGGCAAGGTCGAACCGCTCGCCGCTGTGAAGCGCCGCGGAGGTCACGGTGGGTGTGTGGGCGCGGCCAAGTCTCGAGAGCGAGCTTGCCCAGACTGCACCAAGATCGGCGGTTCGCATCATCGCCAGCGCAAGGGCGCGTGCGTGGGGAACGTCCTGGGGCGGGGGCAGGAGCGACTCATCCGCCGACGGCGCTTGCGTGAGCATCGCCTCGGCGGCTGGATCGAGTCTGCCTTGCGTAGCTGCTTGCGAGAGTCTGGTCAAGGCCTGCTGCCAGGTCGTGGCCTGGCGGATGTAGGTCGTGAGCCACGCGTAGGCACGCGGTGTATATGCCGCCATGATCTCGTTTGGGTCGATCCCGTTCGCTTGTGCCCAAGCCGGTGTCAGGGTGATGGGATGGCTGGTGGCGAGGTCGAAAACCCCGAGGTGTTGCACTTGAGTCCGGCGCGTGGTGTGGAAGCCGGCGATCTTCGGGTTCGGCCCGCTGGCGGCGTTCACGTAGCCGATGACGAACAGTTGCCGGACCTGAATCCCGAGAGTTGGAATGGGTGAGGAAGGGACTCCGTAGAACGGCACCATCCCGCGCGCGTAGGGAGGGATCACAATCACGGCTCGTCCGGCAGTGCTGTGTCCCAGGGCGGTGACGGCGTCGCGCCAATCGTCACGCTGGAGCTCCGGCCAGCGGGCGACGTCGAGGTTGATGGCGATGCCGACGAGGCAGATCAGGGCGACCAGCCCCACGGCTGCCACGCGTGGCAGGATCGCCAGCCCCGCGGCGAGCGCGATCGCCAACGGGATCCACGCCATCACCAGGTTCCGATCAAAGAAGTAGTCCTGATGCGCCACCACCAGCAGCAGCGGCAACAGCAACGTCCCAGCACCAAGGGCCAATGGCAGGGCAGACCGGCTGACCTTCCGCTGGCGCCTCCAGGCCACCGCGGCGCAGCTGGCACCCAGCAGGATGGCCAACGCGACGAGATACCCGAGGGCTCCCCCCGGCGGTCCCGCACGGTCGTCTATGAGGAGCGTGTTGGCGCTGATCAACTCCTTGCCTACGGTCGCGACGCGATGGCCCAAGGGGATCGAGGCGATCCAGTTCGTCCGGCTGCCGCCGCCTTGGGCGCGGGCCAGCGCCAACAGTCCGAGCGCCACAGCGGGAAGCGCGAGCACCGGGAGTAGCTGCCGCCATCTGCCGCCGCGCCGGTAGGCGGTGAGCAGCACCACCGTCTCGCCCCCGATCACGAACACCGCGTAATAGTGGGTCAGCAGCGCCAAGGCGGCGACGACGGTCCACAGCGCCACGTTCCGCGCCGTCGGCACGCGCAGAGCGCCCAGCATCGATACCAGACTTGCTGCCGCCAGCAGGACGGCCAGGGAGTAGGCGCGGGCTTCCTGGGAGTACCACACCAGCATCGGGTTAAAGGCGACCAGTGCGGCCGCCAGCACGCCGACACGGCTTGACACCAGCCGTCGACCCGCGAGGTAGGTCAAGAAGACAGCGGCGGATCCATAGGCCGCTGAAAGCGCCCGAAGGGCGTACTCGCGCTCTCCGAACACGTGGCCCCAGACCCACCCGGTCAGGTAATACAGCGGTGGCGTCGACTCGCTGTTGATGTAGGCGTGCACCGCGTCGTGCAAGGGCGGTTGCACGATCTGCACGGTGGCGAGCTCGTCATACCAGTAGCTCTGAACGCCGAGGGTCGAGAACCTCAAGATCGCGCCCAGGATCACCAACCCGACCACCACCGCCCGCTCTCGAGGCCATTGCCAGCGCGTGAGCGACGCGCGCCGCCGCAAACCATCGACCGCGCCGATTGGCACGATTCCGCCGAGCGCGAGTCTCACTGAACCAAGCCTACCTTCGCGCGTCGGCTCAGTCCTCCGAGCTGAGCGCCAGCTCCTCCAACGCCAGCGTCCGCTTCCGCCCCCCGGCTTTGCCTTTCAACGCGGTGGACCCTACTGTTGCCGGTGATGGCAACTCCGAGCTCCGAGTCCTGGCCGCTGGGGCTGGAGGATCCGAGCGTCAGCGTCGCCACTGTGCAGAGCATCGGGACCGTGGCCAGTGTCGCGACCCGGGGCAGCATCGCCACCGCGGCCAGCGCCGCCACGGGCTGGAGCGCCGGCACGGCGGGGAGCGCCGGAACCCTCGGGAGCATCGCCACCGCGGGCTGTGCCGCGACGGGGCTGAGCGTTGCCATCGCCGGTTGCGCGTTGACGCTGCTCTCGGTGGCGTGCACCGCGTGTGCCGCCTGCGTGGGCTGCGTCGGATGCAGTCGTTGCGTCTTCTGCGTGGGGTGCGTCGACTGCGACGGACTGAGGTTCGCGTTCGGTCGCGTCGGGGTCGAGCGCCCGCGGTGAGCGGGCCACGGCTACCCGCGACGGGCCAGCGAGAGCGCGAACAGCCCGTCGGCGTCGGGCAGCCACCGCTCCAGCCTGAGCCCGGCCGCGGCCAGGTCTGACTCCACGCGCCGGCGGGTGAACTTGGCGCTGATCTCGGTGCGCAGCTCCTCTCCGGGCGCAAACTCCACCCGCAGCTCCAGGTCGGCGATCAGCACCGTGCACGGTCGCATCGCCCGCAGGCGCATCTCGATCCACTCTTGGCGGCGGTCGAAGAACGCCACGTGCGCAAAGGCCTCAGGAACGAAGTCGCCCCCGAGCTGCCGGTTGATCACGTGTAGCACGTTGCGGTTGAACTCTCCGGTGACGCCCTGCGCATCGTTGTAGGCGACCTCGATCACGGCCGGGTCGCCGACCAGACCAGTCCCCATCAGCAGGCGATCCTCGGGCCCCAGCAGCGTCGCGATCTTGCGCAGCAGCGCGCGGCGAGTCCCCGGCGGGAAGTTGCCGATGGTGCCACCGAGCAGCGCCACGATGCGCGGTTCCTGCGCCGGGGGGATGTGCTCCAGGTGACGCTCGAAGTCACCGATCACCCCGTGGACGCGCAGGCCCTCGTACTCCTGCACGAGCGCCTCCGCCGCCTCGCGCACCACCGCCTCCGAAACATCCAGCGGTACGTAGCGCCGCAGGCGGCCGTTCGCCGCGATCCCGTCGAGCAGGATCCGGGCTTTCTCCGCCGAGCCCGAACCGAGCTCCACGAGCTCTCCGGCTCCGGTGGTGCCGGCGATCTCGGCGGCCCGCTGCTCCAGCAGCGCCTTCTCGGTACGGGTGGGGTAGTACTCCTCAAGCTCGCAGATCCGCTCGAACAGCTCCGAGCCCCGGGCATCGTAGAAGTGCTTGGGCGGGATCTCCTTGAAGGGCCGGGTCAGACCGTCGAGCACGTCCCCGGCCAGGCAGCGTTCGTCGGCTTCGGTCAGCCAGCTCTCGATCCGGACTGCGTCGGAGCCGACGAGGGCCTTCATGCCGCGCTCCTGGCGATCCGGAAGCCGGCGAAGATCTGTCGGCGCTGCGGGAGGTCCCAGTTGCGAAAGGCGGCGGTGATGGCGCAGGCTCGGGTGGCCCACGAGCCGCCGCGCAGCACGCGATGGTCCTGGCCGAAGAAGACCTCCGAGTAGTCCCGGTAGGGATGGGCGACAAACCCGGGGTAGCCCCCGAAGGGACTCGCGGTCCATTCCCAGACGTCGCCGAGGGTGCCGAGCACCCCGTAGGGCGAGGCACCGGCAGGGTAGGCGCCGGCGGGATCGGGTCCGCAGGCGCCATGGTCCAGGTTGGCGTGCAGCCCGGCGACCGGCGGCTCCTCACCCCAGGGATAGGGGCGGGCCTGCTGCCGTTCCTGGTCCCAGGTCGCCGCCTTCTCCCATTCGAACTCGGTGGGCAACCGGGCACCGTGGGCCCGGCTGAAGGCGTCGGCCTCGAACCAGGATACGTGGACGACGGGGCGGTGGGGGTGAAGCGGCTCCAGCCGATGCAGTCGCCACTCGGCCGCGCCATCCGCCGTCCAGCCGGCTGGTCTGCCGATGTCGTACTCCTCCTTCCACGCCCAACCCTCGTCGGACCACCACTCCCGCCGCTGGTAGCCGCCTCCCTCGACGAAGTTCAGAAAGCTCGCGTTGGTGATCGGCGTAGCGCCGATCAGGTAGCCACGGACGTCGGTGCGGTGGCGCGGGCGCTCGTTGTCGTAGGCAAAGGGGACCGGCGCGGCTCCGACACTGCACGATCCCGGCGGGATCTCGATCAGCTCCAGGCCGGTGGCGGGTGGATCGGGCGCCGGCGGAAGCTCCCGCCGGACTGGGGGCTGGTAGTCGGCCAGCTGCGCCAGCTGGATCGTCTGCAGCATCGTCTCGTTGTGCTGCTGCTCGTGGCGTGAGACCAGCTCGTGCAGCAGGCCGTCGCCGACTCCGCGCTGCGCGATCACGTCCAGCGTGCGCTCGCGCACCTCCTCCAGGTAGCCGCGCGCTGCCGCCGCGCGAAGGTAGGGCAGCTCACCGCGATGCGCCCGCGGGCTCTCAAAGGCGTCGTAGACGTGGGCGAGGTCCTCACGCAGCAGCGGTCGCTCGCCGAAGCGATGGACGACCCACAGGTCCTCATAGGCCGCGATGTGCCCAAGGTCCCAGACCAACGGGCTCATCAGCGGCGTGTGGACGCGCTCCAGATCGCGCTCGTTCACCGAGCCGACGAGCTCCAGCGTGCGCTGCCGGGCATCCTGAAGCGCGGCCACTGCTCCGGGCGCGCTCGCGCTTGCGCTGGCCGCAGGTGCGGTGGGAGAGCCCATCGCCGTCATTGTCCCATTCCCGGGGCTTGGGCGAGCCCGATGCGGAGATAGAGGCTGTCACGACGCTCGAGCACCCAGCGCAGCGTCGTGGCGGCTGGTGTGGGCAGCTCGGCCCCGCTGGTGGCCGACGGTCCTGGCCCACCGCCGGCGAGCTTCGGCGCGAGCGTCAGGAAGAGCTCGTCCACGACGCCCTCCCTGAGCATCGCGCCGAACAGCGTCGGCCCGCCCTCGCACAGGACCGAGCGCACGCCGTGGCGAGCGCGGAGCTCGCCCAGGGCTCGGGCGACCGTCAGCTCGCCAGGCTCGATCTGCACCTGCTCCACCTGGGCGCGCCAGCCCTCGCTGGGCAGCTGCGCCGGGGTGAAGAGGACCACCCGCGCCTCCGGCTCGGAGAACAGCGGAAGGTCGTGGGGGATCGATCCGGTGCGCGTGAGGATGCAGGCCAGCGGCTCCGCGCTCTGGCCGCGCTCCAGCCGCCGCCGCCGCCGATCCCCCTGGCCGAGGATCCGTCCGTAGCGCTCCGTGCGCAGCGTCCCGGTCCCGACCATGACAGCGTCGAACTGCTCGCGCAGGCCGTGGAACATGGCGCGGTCGCCGTCGTCGCCCAGCGGGCCCGAGCGTCCGCCGATCGTGGCGTGCCCGTCGCTTGAGAGGATGAAGTTGGCCGCCACGTGCGGCCGATCCGCGGGAGCGCGCGTCTGCGGCGCCAGCTCCGCCAGCAGCCCCGCTAAGTCCACCTCGCCCGGCTCTGGCAGCAACTGACGGAACCTCATCGGCGTGGCGAAGCTACCAGCGGGGCGACAGCTCTGTAGCAATCCAGCCCCGGAAGCGGTTAGGCTCCGCGACGAATGAACTTCAAGGCCGTCGACCGGGGCGAGCTGATCGCGATCGTGGGGGGGATCGTGCTCGGGGTCTCGCTGTTCCTGACCTGGTACACGCTGAACAACAAGTTCACGATGCTGGAGCAGTGCAAGCATCCGCTGCAACCCAATCAGCCCCCGGTGGGCTGCACCGGCTGGAACACCCTCGGGGTCATCTCCTACGTGTTGGCGCTGGCTGCGCTCGCGCCGTTGATCCTTACCTACGTCATCGTCCGCGGCCACGCCCTGTCCTGGCCGCGGGGCGAGCTCACGGCGGTGACGGCGATGACCGCGCTGACGCTGATCCTGTTCCGCGGGCTCATCCAGAAGCCGGGAACGCCGATCGGGCAGATCTCCGTCGGCCTCGGCTGGTGGATCGGGCTGCTGGGCGGGCTGCTGATCCTGGCCGGCTCGATCCTGCGCTCGCAGGAGAGCGCCGGTCGCCGCAAGCCGCCGGGGGTCCTATGAGCGCCAGCTCCGAACCACAGCGCCCGGACCGCAACCTGGCGCTGGAGCTGGTCCGCGTGACCGAGGCGGCAGCGCTGGCCGCCGCGCGGATGACCGGTCGCGGTGACAAGGAGGGCGCCGACCGGGCGGCGGTCGACGCCATGCGTGAAGTCCTCGATTCCGTCTCCATGGACGGGATCGTGGTGATCGGCGAGGGGGAGAAGGACGAGGCGCCGATGCTCTACAACGGCGAGCGGATCGGCGACGGCAGCATGCCGCAGGTGGACGTGGCCGTAGATCCCCTGGAGGGCACGCGGTTGACGGCGCTGGGGATACCCAGTGCCCTGGCGGTGATCGCCCTGTCCGCACGCGGGTCGATGTTCGATCCCGGCCCCTGCTTCTACATGGAGAAGATCGCCGGCGGCCCGGAGATCGCCGACCTGCTCGACCTCGACCGGCCGCTGCCGGAGACCCTGCAGCTCGTGGCCGAGCGCAAGGGCAGCGACATCCGCGACGTGATGGTGGTGATGCTCGATCGTCCGCGCCACCATGACGCCATGCGCGAGGTTCGCGAGGCGGGAGCGCGCGTGCGGCTGATCCTCGACGGTGACGTGTCGGCCGCGCTGCTGGCGGTCAACGACGACTCTCCCGTGGACCTCCTCTGGGGGATCGGCGGCACTCCCGAGGGGGTGATCTCCGCGGCGGCGATCAAGTGCATCGGGGGTCAGCTGCTCGGGCGCCTGTGGCCGCGCACGGACGAGGAGCGCCAGGCGGCGCTCCAGGCCGGCTACGACCTGGAGAAGGTCCTCGACGTCGACGATCTCGTGGCCGGCGAGGATGTCTTCTTCTCCGCCACCGGTGTCACCGACGGCGACGTGCTCCAGGGAGTCCGCTACCAGGGCCGACGCAGCGCCACCACCGAATCGCTGGTCATGCGGGCCCGTTCGGGCACGGTGCGCAGGATCTCCGCGACTCACGATCGCGAGAAGCTGCGCGCCATGGGTGGCGCGCCCTACGGCTAGGCGGTTTCCTGCTCCTCCGGGTGGGCCAGGCGCCCAACCTTGGACTCGGCCAGCTCCAGCCTGGCCAGCGAGCGCAAGAAGGCGTGGGTGACCAGGACGTGGATCACCGACTGGGTGGCCTCGTAGACAGGGCTGCTCAAGCCAGCGGCGATCGAGGGATAGAAGTTCGCCACCTCCACCTCGATCCGCAGCTTGCCCCGGCCGCCCTCGCTGTCGGGCAGGCGAAGCACGTCCACGGCCAGGAACCCGGAGCCGCGACCGGAGCGGGTCACGAGCAGCCCGTCCCGGATGCGCCAGGTGACCTTGCCGTGATTGAGCTCGGTGAGGTAGTCCGGCGGATCGAAGCGCAGCAGCGTCAGCGGCCGCGCCAGCAGCACCACGCGTCGCTCCCCGGAGGCGTAGACCACGCGGATCAGCCCGGCCGTCACGCGGGAGAGGAAGAGCCAGTAGGTGCGGGCGAGGTTCTCGAGGTTGGTCGGGTTCCAGAGCCGATCCAGGTCCCGCTCGGAGACGGTCAGCTCCGCGCTCTGCACCGAGCGAACCGCGCCGTCCCTGGCGATCGAGGTGGAGCGACGCGGGGAGACGATCACCGCCAGGGCCGGAAGCTTGGCTGCACGCCGCCGGCGCCGAGCCAGAAGGGCGAGCATCGCCGTCGCCAGGAAGATGAGGATCCGGGGCATCGGCTGGATTCTTCCCGCTCGTGCGCCGGCTTGCCTGGTGCTCACAGCGGGAGCGGATGTAGCGACACCTCGCTGCCCGCGGCCAGCTCCCCCTCACCGGCGGGAATCAGCGCCAGCGCCTGCGCCCCCAGCAGCGAGCTGATGATGTGGGAGGCCTGCGGACCTGCGGGAGAGGCCGTGAGCCCGTGCGCGTCCCGCTCCAGCCGCACACGTAGGGCCTGCTGGCGAGCCGGGTTGCGGGCCACCGGGACGCCGAGCCGGGCGCTCTGCGCCGGCGCGTCGGCGGGAGGGAGGCCGAGCATCGCCCTCAGCACCGGCCAGGCGAAGAGCGTGAAGGTGACCGCCGCGGAGACCGGGTTGCCGGGCAGGCCGAACACCAGCGTGTCCCCGTGGGTGCCGAACCAGGTCGGCTTGCCCGGCTGCAATGCGACACCCCAGAACACCTCCTGCGCGCCCAGAGCCGCCAGCGCGGGCTTGACGTGGTCGTGTGGTCCGACCGACACACCTCCGGAGATGATCACCACCTCCGAACGATCCAGCGCCGCGGCCAGGCCGGTCTCGGTGGCGTCGCGATCGTCGCGGAGCAGCAGCACAGGCTCCACCTGAGCCCCGCAACGGCGAGCGAGCGCCGAGAGCATCGGGCCGTTGGAGTTGTGAATCGCGCCGGGCGGGAGCGGCTCGCCGGGGGCGCGGAGCTCGTCGCCGGTGCACAGCACCGAGACGGCCGGTCGCCGGCTCACCAGGAGCTCTCCCGCTCCGGCGGCGACGGCCACCGCCAGCTCCGCGGGGCCGATCAGCGCACCGGAGCCGAGCACGCGGGCTCCGGCCTCGATGTCCTCGCCGGCCCGCCGGATGTTCGCCCCTGGGGCGACGGGGGCTCGCAGCTCGATCCGCCCGGCTCCGGCCGACCGCACGTCCTCCTGGCGGATGACCGCCTCGGCACCGCCGGGGATCACTGCCCCGGTCGAGATCCTGGCCGCCGTCCCCGGGGCCACGACCCCCACGGCCGGCGTGCCCGCGCGTGACTCGCCCACCACCTCCAGCACCCGAGGAGCCTCGCCGGCGCTCACCGCATAGCCGTCCATCGCGGACACCGCCAGGGGCGGCACCGGGCCGGCCGCACGCACTTCCCCGGTCAGCACCCGATCGAGGGCGTCCGGCACCGGGACGGGCTCGGCTCCGAGCGGCCCGGCGACGCTCAACACCAGTGCCCGGGCCTGCGCGACGGTGATCAGGGTCGGGGCCACGGGACGGGATTGTCGCCGGTGGAGCATTGAGGGTGGGTTCGTGGACGCGCAGCTCCCTGCCTGTGAACCTCTGCGATGCGATGCAGATCCGGTGGCGCAGCCGGGCCCGTGATAAAAGGTCGCGATGCAGCAGGTCCCTCCCCGGCGCCGGCGCGCCAGACCAGTAGCCGATGCGCCCGTGGAGGCGCTCGTGCCCCACGCGGAGGATCTGGCCAAGGGGTGGCTCCTGGCGCTGCTCGAGCAGGCGCCGCTCCAGCAGGCGCCGGCGATGCTTCAGGGGGAGCTGGCCCAGGAGGCCCCCCGGCTGTGCGCTGGGATCGTGCGCGCGCTGGCCGAGGACTCGGCGCTCGCGGAGCTGGAGCCCGGTGGCGGGCTGGCGGAGCTCGCTGCGCGGGCCGGTGCAATGGCCGGCGCCCAGGGGATGCAGGAGAGACTGGGCGCCGTCGAGGCGCTGTCGGCGGTGATCTGGAGCGCTGTCCGGGGGGCGCTCCGGGACCCCGACGCCGATCAGGTCTCGGCCCTGGCCGAGCGGCTGGCGCTCGTGATGGGGCTGGTCCGGGCTGGGGCGCTCTGCGAGGAGCCAGCGCGCGAGCGTGCGCCGGCGCCGGAGCCCGAGCTTGCACCGCAGCCCGCGCCCACGCCCAGTGGCGCCGAGGCGCTCTGGAAGCGGGCGCTGCGTGCGGAGGTCGCCCACAGCGGCCGCTCCGGAGTGCCGCTGTCGTTGCTGCTGATAGAGCTGGAGGATGCTCAGCGCCTGCTGGCGGCCGAGTCACCCGAGGAGGCGCGGGCCACGATCGGACGTTTCCTGCAGGCCGTCCGTACGGTCGTGCGCCGCCAGGACATCCTCGCCCGGGAGACCGACACCAGCATCTGGGTGATCGCGCGGGACACCGGCCGCAGCGGAGCGCAGGCGCTCGCCGAGCGCGCCGTGGCGGCGGTTCACTCCGCCGTGCCGTGGCGCGGCGCACCGCTGTCGATCAGTGTCGGCTTTGCGGTGTGGAGCGAGGGCGCCAGCGACGTGGAGGGGCTGGTCGCAGGCGCCGAGGAGGCCTGCCTGCTCGCCTCGGCCAGCGGCACGGGCGTGGCCGGCCATGCCTCCCTCTAGCCCGAAGTTCCCGCTGGCGCGGTAGCCGAATCCCGTTTGTCCCCTGGGTTTGCGGGCCGTTTGGGGTGTTCGGGTCGTGTCTACTGATTGACCACGACGGGGGCGTGCTCGGCGAGATCGAGCGCTTCGGCTTGGAGCGGGGTTGGCTGGGTGAGCTTCTCGAAGGTGTGGGCGTGTCCGTGCAGGCGGGTGGTGTTCCGGGTCTGGGTCGCGAGCTCGGCGAGGAGCGTGCGGTAGCTGTGCGCGGGCTGCCCGGTGATGGTCCGTTTGGTCTGCGCTTTGTGTTGCGCGCTGGTGGAGCGGACGGCTTTGGCGACGGGGTCGGGACTGGCCGGCCGGTCCTCGTCGGTGAACAGCAGGCGTTTCCACGCGGTTTTGAGGTGCCAGGTGAGGTAGTAGCCGAGCATGCAGATCAGCACGTGCGCGCGGACGCGGTCCTCCAGGCGGTGATGGATCGGGCGGATCTGTAGGTCGGGGCCTTTCAGTGACCCGAACGCTCGCTCGGCTTGTTCGAGGTTCTTGTAGGCGCGCACGACATCCCCGGCTGGGAGGTCGGTGTCGGTGAGGCTGGTTCGCAGGATGTAGAACCCGTCCAACGCGGCCTCGGCCGCGATCCCGGCGGTGTCGCGGGTGTAGGTGAAGGTGGTGTCGGTGATCATGATCTGGAAGTGCTTGCGCATCCGGTAGCGCTTCAGTGCCGGGCCGACCGCCAACCCGATCTGATCGGCGCCGAGCAGCCTGCCGTGATTCACGCGATGCGCGATCTGGGCGAGATCGGTCTCGGTCGCGGCGAGCAGTTCCTCACGTGTGCGGGCGCGTTGCGCGCCGACTAACGGGTTGCGGCACACGATCAGCCGCTCGCCGGGGAACTCGGCGACGTCAGTGATCTCTCCGAGGTTCTGCTCGTCGAACAAGGATGGTTGGAACACGCCGGATCGGGCGAGCTTTTTGATCGTCGGGGCTTTAAGCGCCGTGATCCAATCAACCCCATCAGCTTCAGCGAGCAGCTCAATGTTCGCCTTGGTGACCATCCCGCGATCCGCGACCACCACGATCCGCGACAGCCCGAACCGGTCTTGGCACTTGGTGATCTGTGACGGGAGTGTCTTGTCGTCGTGCAGCTCACCGGTGAACACCTCGACCGCGACCGGCCGACCACTGTTGTCACACAGCAGCCCGTAGATGATCTGCGGCAAGCCGCGCTTGCCGTCGCGTGAGTACCCCAGCCTCGCCAACGGACACGTCCTGCCCTCAAAGTAGCTCGAGGACACGTCATAGAGCACCATCTCCCCATCCGCGAGGTGCCGGGCAGCAAGCCGGTCCTCCACCCGCGCCTGGCGCGCCAGCAACCAGTCCATCGCGGCGTAGAGATCATCCTCATCCGCGCCCTGAACCCCGAGCTCATCGGCAAGTGTCGATTGGGCGAGGGTGCGGACCATCCCGAGCTTCGATCCCGGGCAGATCACCCGCCCCAGGATCATCGCGAGGCACAGATCCCGCTCCCGGCACGGTGAGCGATCCAACACCTTCGCCAGATCCAGCCGCCGCGCCATTGTCAGCGCGGCGGTGACATGCCCGGCCGGTAACGAACGCTCAATCTCAAACGCGTCCGCGACGCCCATCAGCGTCTCGCCGGCCAGCACGCGCCGCAGCGCGTCGATCGCGTCCGCCGGGAGATGCGACAGGTTCGCGAGCGTCTCCTTCTTGACCTTCCCGTCCTGGCGGAAGGAGCGCCGCAGCAACGTCGCCGTGTACTCACGATCCCCCACCCGGCGCGTAGTCGTGCTCACATGCATCGCACCACTTTGCCTAGCAGGACGGCCCATAAACGGACTATACCGCAACCATCGTCCGTCTAGTAGTGGGTACATACAACGCAACAAAACGGCCGGAATCCCCCACCAACACAGGGATCCCGGCCTCTACAACCGCTGACTACAAGGGGAACTTCGGTCTAGCCGGGAACTTCGGTCTAGCGCGGCAGCGAGACGGCGCCAATCGTCTCGGTGCCGGTGATCCCGAGCGCGCTTGCCGTGGCGGAGGTCAGGTCCCAATCAGCTCCGTTGGCGTAGGGCCCGCGGTCGATCACCGGCACCACGATCGTGCGTCCATGCCAGAGCAGCGAGACCGGTGTGCCGCACGGCAGCGTGCGGTTGGCCACACCGAGCGTCGAGCGTCGGAGGACCTTTCCGCACGCGGTCCGCTGACCGAAGAGGCCGGGGCCGTAGAAGGTGGCGATCGAGGGGCGGTAGACGGTGATCGTCAGCGTCGGTGAGGCCGGCGTAGCACGGCTGATCCCCCCGCGTGTGCGCACGAGCACGGCGCGGATGGCGAAGCGGCCGATGTGGTTGGCGGGCCAGATGGCGGTGAAGCTGCCGTCGGGTCGAAGCGAGGCCTGCGTCGTGGGTATCCAGCTGCCTCCCGTCTGCCGGCTGCTGCGCTCGATCTCCACCGCCAGACCGCGGCCGGTGGAGGTAACCGTGCCGCTGAAGCGCATCCGGCTGCGGAGCAG
>JALYYW010000159.1 GCA_030946085.1 Actinomycetota bacterium | reverse complement strand
GTGCTCCGTCGCGGACGGCATGCTGGCCGAGGCCGTCACCGCCGCTGCCTGAGCTCCGAGCTTCGTGATCTCTGTGGACTGGCGCTAGGCTGGGTCTGCGGCCGCTCCCTACTCGGTCCCCGCGGGGACCGGGACTGTTATGCCCACCAGGCACAACATGTAAGTCCTGGGGCTCGTATGTAGTCAGGGGGAGCGCGACCGCAACTAGAGGATGAGCGGGCTCCGGCCCGCTCGTCCTGTTTCTCGGCCGCGTCGTCGTGGGTATGACCAGGGCTCATGCCCACTGACCCGGCACCCGTGACGCTCGCCCAGGTTGTCCACCGCGCGGTGGAGACCTGCGACGACGGCACCAGCGCGGCGCTCGACGAGCTGCTGGAGCGCTTCGAGGACGCCGACGAGCCGGTGGCGGGCGTCGAGGACATCGAGCGGCGCCTGGACGAGTCGGTGGGTCCGCGCGAGGAGGACGGAGATCCGGCCTTCACCATGGCCTGCGCGGTGATCGTGTACCTCGCCCACCGGCGCGACGAGGTCCGCGCCGATCCCGCCGAGCTGCTGCGGCTGGCGGCTCGAGCAGAGTTCGACGGCCACCCTCCCGCGGAGCTCGCCGCCTGGTTGCGGGAGCGCGATGTCCACGTCTAGCTCGCCCGGGGCCCCGGTGCGGGCCCCGAACGTCCACCCCCGCTGCCGGAACCGGCCCCGGATCGGGGACGACGGCATCGAGGAGGTGTGCCATCTCGTGACCGAGGCGGATCCCGACGTCGCCCTCTGCGGCGCCGACGTCACCGGCTTCCCCTGGAATCCGCCGTGGCCGCGCTGCGTCGCGTGTGAGGCGATCGCCCGCGGCGAGATGAACTAGTGCACCGGACGGGAGACTAGATGACCGACGAGCTCATCTGCATCGTCGAGATCCCCCGGGGGAGCCGCAACAAGTACGAGTACGACCACGAGCTCGGAGCCATCCGCCTGGACCGCTACCTGATGCCCTCGGTCGTCTATCCCGCCGACTACGGCTTCATCCCGGACACGCTCGCGCTCGACGACGACCCACTCGACGTGCTCGTCTGCCTCTCGGAGCCCACGTTCCCGGGTTGCATCGTGCCGGTCAAGCCGATCGGCCTGTTTGAGATGGAGGACGAGCACGGTAGCGACGACACCGTGGTCTGCGTGCCCCTGCACGACGAGGGCTGGAACGTCCTGGAGGAGATCGAGGATCTGCCCGAGCACACCCGCCGGGAGATCATGCACTTCTTCGCCGTCTACAAGGACCTCGACGCCGACCGCCACTCCGAGGTCAAGGGGTGGGGCGACCGCGCCAAGGCGCTGCGCACGATCGAGGACTCCCGGCGGCGCTACCAGGAGCAGGCGGCGCAGCGCCGGTGAGGCGCCTCTCAGAGGGCCGTGGGCTCTGACCTGCGGGAGCTGGCGGCCGTGTTCGCCGGCGGGGCGATCGGAGCGGTGGCACGCGCGGAGGTCACCGAGCTGTTGCCCAGCGTGCCCGGCCGGTGGCCGTGGGGGACGTTCGCCGTCAACCTGGTGGGCGCGTTCATGCTCGGCCTCTTCGCCACCCGGCTGCAGGAGCGCCTGCCGCCCTCGGCCTACCGGCGGCCGTTCCTGGCCACCGGCCTGTGCGGCGGGTTGACGACGTTCTCGACGATGCAGCTGGAGCTGGTGCGGATGCTGCATCGCGGCTCGCCGGCGCTGGCGCTCGGCTACGCCGCCGCCAGCCTGACGGGCGGCATGATCGCGGTGATGGCGGCCACCAACCTGGTCCGGCGCGGCGGGCTGCTGCGATGACGCTGCCGGTGCTCGCCGGTATCGCCGTGCTCGGCGGGACCGGGGCCGTGCTCCGCCTGCTGCTCGACGGCGCCGTGACAGCGCGCGCGGGCGGTGCCTTTCCGTTCGGAACGCTGGCCGTCAACCTCTCCGGGGCGCTCGCGCTCGGGGTGCTCGCCGGCGCACTGCACGACGCCGACGCCCTTCGCCTGCTGGCCACGGGACTGATCGGGGCATTCACCACGTTCAGCACGTGGATGTTTGAGACCCACCGGCTCCTGGAGGACGGCGAACACCGCCGGGGAGCGCTCAACGTCGCCCTCAGCCTCGTCCTGGGAGTGGCGCTGGCGTGGGCCGGTACGAAGATCGGAGCGCGGCTGTGACCGGAGAGCTGATCAAGCTCACCGCCTACTTCGGCGAGCGTGACCGCGCGGGCGGGCGCTACCTCACCGACGCCCTGGCTGAGATCTTCGCCCGCGGCGGGATCCACACCAGCCTGGTGCTGCGGGGCGCGGAGGGCTTCGGCGTCAAGCACCACCTGCGCGACGACAGGCTGCTGACGCTCTCCGAGGACCTGCCGCTGGCGGCGGTGGCAGTCGATTTCCCCGCTGCCATCGGGGCCGCGCTGGCGGACGTGCAGGAGCTGCGCTTCGATGGTCTGCTGACGCTGGAACGGGCGCAGCTGGCCTCCGCGCGAGCGCTTCCGCAGGGCGGCGCCGGCAAGCTGACCCTCTATGCCGGTCGCCATCAACGCGTCGACGGCGCTCCGCTGCACCGGGTGGCGGTCGAGATCATGCACCGTCACGAAATGAGCGCGGCCGCGGTGTTGCTGGGCGTGGACGGCACCATGGACGGTGCCCGGCAGCGAGCCGGCTTCCTCTCGGCCAACGAGCAGGTGCCCCTGATGATCATCGGGGTCGGCGAACCTGGGCCGGTGCAGGGCGCGCTCGGCGAGCTGGACTCGATGGGCGGGGCGTCGCTGAGCACGCTTCAGTGCGTGCGTCTTTGCCGCCGCGAAGGAGCATCTGTGCAGGAGCCCCACCGCCCCCCGGGCCGCGACGGCGCCGGACGGGAGATCTGGCAGAAGCTGATGGTCCACACCGAGGAGGCGAGCCGGTACGGCGGGCATCCCCAGCACGTCGCGCTGGTGAGGGGGTTGCGCCGCGCCGGCGCGCGAGGTGCCACCTGTCTGCGCGGCCTGTGGGGCTACCAGCGCCCGCAGCCGCCCCACGGCGACTCGTTCTGGCAGCTGCGCCGGCGCGTGCCGGTGGTGACCGTGGTGGTCGACGCCCCCGAGCGGATCGCTGAGCTGTACGGCATCGTCGAGCGCGTCACCGCCGGCGCGGGCGTTGTCACCAGCGAGCTGATTCCCGCCTCCCGGGCCACCGGCCCGGGGATCAGCCTCGGTAGTCTCCGGCTCGCGGACCTCTGAGCTTGTCCACCAGCGTGTTTCACATCGAGCTGCGTCAGTTCCCGCACACCGCGCGGGCCTTCAACCTCACCGAGGAGGAGCTCCGGACCCAGATCCTCACGCCGTGGGTCGCCGGGAACGAGGTGACCTGGGCCGAGCAGGAGTTCTCGCCCGGAAAGGCCAGGCTGACGATCATCAGCGGTCCGGAGCTGCCGGCCGCCGAGCTCGGCATGGGCCGCGGATGGCAGCAGGCGATGCGCGCCGGCCAGGACGTGACCGACACGCAGCTCGACGGCGCGCGCCGCGCGCACGGCGGCGGCGAGGCGCTGGAGGCGCTCAAGCAGGAGC
>JALYYW010000158.1 GCA_030946085.1 Actinomycetota bacterium | reverse complement strand
ACCCCACACCGTACACCTGGACCAAGACCGCCGACCAGATCGTTGAGAAAGTCCAGCGCGGACGCGTGACACTCGATGCAATCACCAACTAAAACGCTGACGGACCACTAGTGCGGCCAGGACGGCGAGCGGGCGCATCGGATCTCGTTTCCGCCCCGCAGCGGTGGACTTGAGCGGCGCACTCATGAGCTGGATCCCAGGATCAGCCCCGGCCAGAAGGAGAGACGAAGACGGTGCTAAGAGCAAGGTAGGAGCGCCCCGCGGGCCTCGCGGAGCTCACCGCCACCCCAATGCCGCAGGTCCTAGAGTACGGAGCCGGACCACCGATCAGGAGAACCAGTTGAGCCAGAACAGCTTTGACGCGCAGGGCCGCCTGAGAGTCGGCGAGCGCGACTACGAGATCTTCCGCCTGGACGTGCTGCAGTCGAAGTTCGACGTCGCGCGCCTGCCGTTCTCGCTCAAGATCCTGCTGGAGAACCTGCTGCGCAACGAGGACGGTGAGACGATCCGCGCGGAGGACATCGAGGCCCTGGCGAGCTGGAACGCCAAGGACGAGCCGAGCGAGGAGATCTCGTTCACGCCCGCGCGCGTGGTGATGCAGGACTTCACCGGCGTGCCGGCCATCGTCGACCTGGCGGCGATGCGCGATGCGATGCAGGACATGGACGGCGACGCCGCCAAGATCAATCCACTCGTCCCCGCCGAGCTGGTGATCGACCACTCCGTGCAGGTCGACGCGTTCGGCACCAGAGAGGCATTCGGGCGCAACGCCGAGCTGGAGTTCGAGCGCAACCAGGAGCGCTACGCATTCCTGCGCTGGGGTCAGGGCGCGTTCGACAACTTCGCCGTGGTACCGCCGGACACCGGCATCGTCCACCAGGTCAACCTGGAGTACCTGGCCCGCGTGGTGTTCGTCGACGACGAGCGCGGCCGGGCCTATCCCGACACTCTGGTGGGCACCGACTCGCACACCACGATGATCAACGGCCTCGGCGTGCTCGGCTGGGGCGTGGGCGGGATCGAGGCAGAGGCGGCGATGCTGGGACAACCGATGTCGATGCTGATCCCGCAGGTCCTGGGCTTCAGGCTCGTGGGGGAGCTGCGGGAGGGCGCCACCGCCACCGACCTGGTCCTGACGGTCACCGAGATGCTTCGTGAGCACGGAGTGGTCGGCAAGTTCGTGGAGTTCTACGGCGCCGGACTGACCAACCTGCGCCTGGCCGACCGGGCCACGATCGGCAACATGTCCCCGGAGTTCGGCTCCACCTGCGCGATCTTCCCGATCGACGCCGAGACGCTCCGCTACCTGGAGTTCTCCGGCCGCCCCCAGGAGCTGGTGGAGCTCGTCGAGGCCTACACCAAGGAGCAGGGGCTCTGGCACGACGAGGACTCCGAGGAGCCGACGTTCTCCGAGACGCTGGAGCTCGACCTGTCCGAGGTCGTACCGAGCGTCGCCGGCCCCAAGCGCCCCCAGGACCGGGTCTCGCTGACCGAGTCCAAGGCATCCTTCCGGATGGCGCTGGAGGGCTTTCTCCCCGACAAGAGCGAGGAGGATGAGGCCAACGAGGAGAGCTTCCCCGCCAGCGATCCGGTCTCCACCCACCACGCCAACGGGCCCGGCCACGAGCCCGAGGGAGGCACCGGCGGCGCTCAGGTCGCAGAGCGCGTGAGCGCGCACGTCCCCGTGACGCTCTCCGACGGCACCGACACCGAACTCGATCATGGCCACGTGGTGATCGCGGCGATCACCAGCTGCACGAACACCTCCAACCCCTCGGTGATGCTGGGAGCGGGGATCCTCGCCCGCAACGCGGTGCAGAAGGGCCTGAACGTGAAGCCGTGGGTCAAGACCTCGCTGGCGCCGGGGTCCAAGGTGGTGACCGAGTACCTGAAGCGGGCCGAGCTGACCGAGTACCTGGAGGCGCTCGGCTTCCATCTCGTCGGCTACGGCTGCACGACGTGCATCGGCAACAGCGGCCCGTTGCCCGAGGAGATCTCAGCGGGGGTGGACGAGGGTGACCTCGCCGTTGTCTCGGTGCTGTCGGGCAACCGCAACTTCGAAGGCCGGATCAACCCCGACGTGAAGATGAACTACCTGGCCTCACCGCCGCTGTGCGTCGCTTACGCCCTCGCCGGCACGATGGACATCGACCTCCTCGACGAGCCGCTGGGCGAGGACGAGGACGGACGGGACGTGTACCTCAAGGACATCTGGCCGGGCAGCGCCGAAGTCGCGGAGGCGGTCGAGCAGGCAGTGCAATCGGACATGTTCCGCAAGAGCTACGCCGAGGTGTTCGACGGCGACGAGCGCTGGAATTCACTGGAGGTACCCACCGGCGATCGGTTCGCCTGGGACGAGGACTCCACCTACGTCCGACGGCCCCCCTTCTTCGAGGACCTGCCGCCCGAGCCCGAGCCCCGGACCGACATCGAGGACGCGCGCGTGCTGGCGGTGCTCGGTGACAGCGTCACCACAGACCACATCTCCCCCGCCGGGTCGATCAAGCGGGACAGCCCCGCCGGCAAGTATCTGATCGAGCACGGCGTGCAACCCAAGGATTTCAACTCCTACGGCTCCCGCCGCGGCAACCACGAGGTGATGATGCGCGGGACCTTCGCCAACATCCGCCTGCGCAACCAGCTTGCGCCCGACACCGAGGGCGGGGTCACGCTGTACCTGGGCGGGCCGGACGACGGCGAGCAGATGGCGATCTACGACGCCGCCATGCGCTACGCGGAGGAGCAGACGCCGCTGGTGGTCCTCGCCGGCAAGGAATACGGCTCGGGCTCCTCACGTGACTGGGCGGCCAAGGGCACGCGGCTGCTGGGGGTGAGGGCGGTGATCGCGCAGAGCTTCGAGCGCATCCACCGCTCCAACCTGGTGGGGATGGGGGTCTTGCCGCTGCAGTTCGCGCAGGGCGAATCGGTCGAGTCCCTGAAGCTGAGCGGTCACGAGCGGTTCTCGATCGCGGGGCTCAGCGACGTCGAGCAGATCCCCCGCGAGGTCACGGTCCGCGCCGATGGGGACAAGGAGTTCACCGCCACGGTGCGGATCGACACGCCCCAGGAGCAGCGCTACTTCCGCCACGGCGGGATCCTGCAGTTCGTGCTGCGAGACCTGCTGGCCGGCTGAGATGGCACCCCCCGAGCTGCTCATGAGCCTGCTGAGCGCCACCGGAACCTCCGGCCGGGAGTCGGCTCCGGCGCGCGTCTGGCGCGAAGCGTGCGGAGCCTGGGCCGACGAGGTCGGCGGCGACGTCGTCGGCTCGTCCTTTGCCCGCGTGCGCGGGAGCGCATCGGGACAGGCGCTGACCGTGGTCGGGCACATCGATGAGATCGGTGTCCACGTCACTCACATCGACGACGGCGGCTTCCTGCGATTCGGAGAGGTGGGGGGCTGGGACCCGATCGTGCTGGTCGGACAGCGCGTGGTGCTCGCCAGCCGGAACGGGCCGATCACGGGCGTCATCGCCCGCAAGCCGATCCACCTGATGAAGGGCGACGAGCGCAAGCAGATGCCCGAGATCAAGGACCTCCACATCGACATCGGCGCCCGCGACGCCGACGAGGCGCGCGAGCGGACCCGGATCGGCGATTCCGCGGTGATCGACGTAGCCCCGGTGCAGCTGCCCGGCGATCGCATCGTCGCCCGCGCGCTGGACAACCGCGTCGGCTGCTTCGTCGCTGCGGAGGCGGCGCGGATCGTCGCCGAGCGTGACCGGGCGCCCGGAGACATCACCGCGCTGGCCGTGGCCCAGGAGGAGACCAGCTTCGGTGGCTCGCGCACGAGCGCTTTCGCCCATGACCCCGCCGTGGCGATCGTCGTGGACGTGACCTTCGCCACCGATCAGCCCGGGGTGGAGCTCGGGCAGATCACCAAGCACGAGCTCGGCTCGGGACCGGTGATCGCCCGCGGAACGACCCTGCATCCGCTGGTGTCAGACCTGCTCCATGAAGCGGGAGAGGCGGCCGAGATCCCGTTTACGGTCGAGTCGCACGGCCGGGCCACCGGGACCGACGCCGATGCCTTCCATCGCTCGCGCGCCGGCGTCCCCACCGGGCTGGTGTCGATCCCGCTGCGCTACATGCACTCTCCGGTGGAGATGGTCTCGCTGGGGGACATCGAGGCCGCGGCGCGCCTGATAGCCGAGTTCGCCCTGCGGCTGCCCGCGGACACCTCCTTTGAGCGCTGAGCCTCGACGTGCGACGGTGGTGGACACCACCTTCCTGCTGTTCGACATCGACGGCACGCTCGTCTCCGGCGCCACCGAAGCCCACCGCCTGGCGCTGCATGGCGCGCTGAAGTCGGTGCACGGAGTGAATGCGGAGCGGGTGCGGGGTCCTCTCTCCCCCGCGGGTCGGACCGACGGTGAGATCGCCAGGGTGATCCTGCTGGAGGCGGGCGTCTCGGCCGAGCGGATCGACGATCGCGCGGACCGGGTCAGGCGGGAGTGCTGCCGGATTTACGCGGAGCTGGCCACCGCGGATCTCTCCCACACGGTCCTTGCCGGAATACCGGAGCTGCTGGAGGAGCTGGCCGCGCGCGGCGAGGTGCGTGTCGGCCTGCTGACCGGTAACTTCGAGCCGGTGGCGCGGCTGAAGCTGGCCCGGGCCGGGATCGGAACCTGGTTCGCCGGATGCCCGGGGGCGTTTGGCTCTGACTCCGAGGACCGGACCGCGCTGCCGGCGATCGCGCGGCGCCGCGCCGGTTCACGCGGGCGGCCGCATCCTCGCGGGTCGACGATCGTGATCGGCGACACGCCGCGGGACATCGCTTGCGCGCAAGCCGACGAGTTGCGCTGCGTGGCCGTGGCCACCGGTCCCCACCGCGCCGAGGAGCTGCAGGCTGCGGATTGGGTGGCAGCCGACGCCCGCCAGGTGGGGAAGATCCTCACCCGAGCGACCCCCGGCCCCGGCTGAGGTACCCAAGCCGAGTGCCCTTGAGGATCCGCGAACCCACCACCCGATAGTACGTCCGTCCAGTCGCCCGCTGGTCGCCGATGACGACGCGCGCCAACACCATCGCCTGGGCCGCGCCGACCAGCAGGCAACCGCCGGTGACCCGGAGTCCCGCGTCCCAGCCGGCGACCGCTCCGACGGCCACGGTCAGCACCACGACGATCGCCGCGATGTGCCACAGCGGGGTGGGCTCGCCGGACCCGATGTCGCCCGGCGCGTGCTCGTGACTTCCGGCGATCGACCGTCGTACCCCGCGCGGCCCGAGCCACAGGAGCAGCGCACCGACTATCAGCAGCTGCACGATCGTGCTGACGGGGCCACGCCGGGCCTGAGGTGTCGCGGCCAGCAGCACCACCGTCCCGAGAGCACCGCAGGACGCGAGCACGGCTCCCTCCAGACGGAGCCGCCGCAGATAGGTCGGGGCCGCCAAGACGGCGGCGAGTGTGTCAGACCGCGGGTACCGTGTGCTGAGCATGCTCGACCAGGCGATCCGGGCGCGGCTGGAACCGACGCTGGACCGAGCCGTGGGGCGGTTGTCGCCGGCGGGCGTCTCGCCGCAGGTGATGACCGCGGCGGGATTGCTCGCCGGCATCGGCGCGTGCGTTGCGGCCGCCACCGCGAGGTGGGACGCCGCCCTGGTCCTGTGGCTGCTCAACCGGCTCCTCGACGGCCTCGACGGACCGCTGGCGCGCCGGCGCGGCGCCACCGAGCTCGGAGGCCTGCTTGACTTCGTGGCCGACTTCGTCGTCTACTCGGGCTTTGTCGTCGGCGTGGCGATCGCCGAGCCAGGGGCCCGGTTGGCCTGCGTCGTCCTGCTCGCCGCGTATCTGGTCAACAACGTGGCCCTGCTCTCGTTCTCCTCGATGATCGAGCGACTGGGCCTCGACCTCGGAGACGGGCGATCGCTGCGGCTGACGACCGGGCTGGCGGAGGGGACCGAGACGATCGCGGTGTACGTCCTCTTCTGTCTGCTGCCCGGCGCCAGCGAGACGATCGCCTGGACGTTCGCCGGCGTCGTCGCGCTCACCGCTGGGCAGCGGGTGGCCCACGCCGCGCGGACTCTGTCCGGACGCTCCCCCGGCGGCGATCACGGCCGTCCGGTGAGCAGGCAGAGCGACGCATAGCCCCGAGTGCAGACCCGGCCGCGACGAGGCGACAGCCCCGCCCCTTCGAGCTCAGCCGTGGGGTCAAGCGCGCACCATCCCGACCCCTGACCGGCCACGCGGCCGAGCGCGCGTTGGGCGGGTGCGAGCAGCGGGCGCCCGATCAGGCCGCGGGGGTGCAGGAGCGAGACGAAGACGGCGCGTCCCCGCGGTCGGAGGACGCGGCCGATCTCCTGAAGCACGGCCCGCCGCGCCGGGCGGTCGAGCACGTGCAGCAGGTACGCACAGGTGACAACGTCGACGCTCGCATCAGCCAGCGGAATCCGCCGCGCGTCCGCGTTGACCAGTCGCCAGCCCTCCGGGAGCGCCGGCGCCCGGGACAGCATCGCCGCCGAGGCATCGATGCCAATCGCGGTGGCCGGGCGACCGGGGCGGCGAGCCAGCGCGCGCAGAAGGCCTCCGGTGCCGGTGCCCAGATCCAACACGATCTCGTCGGCCAGCGGCGAGGCGAGCTCGACCGCTGCGCTCAGCGCGGAGTGCTCGAGCGCGAGCTGGGCGTCATAGAGCAGAGCCGTCCTTCGCGACGCCCAGCCCGAAGTGCAGAGCACCGGCTCCGGATCGACGCTCATCGGCGACCCGCCCCAGCCACGGCCCGGCGGCGCTCGGGGTGGCGCAGGAGCTCTGCCACCGCCGCCGCGGAGCCCGTGAGGAGCACCCCGTTGGCCAGCGTGCGATGACCGAGACCCCCCGCCATCAGGCCTGCGACGCGCACCGCTCCCGTACGCCGACCGCTCAGCCTGACCACGGGGTCGGGGGCTCGGCCCGCGGCGAAGTACGCGGCGCAGGTGAACCCGGTCCCGGCCACCAGGCGCGCGCGCTCCACGTTGGCGTACAGACGCGACACGCCGCCGGACCGCACCGCGCCGTGCAGGGCGGCGGCGGCGAAGCACCCGTCGACGACGCCCTCCAGATCACGGCCGAAGCGGGTGCTGCGTGTCACCCGGGCGACCGGGCCGTCGGCGACGTCGGTCAGGGCGCCGAGGAGCAG
>JALYYW010000119.1 GCA_030946085.1 Actinomycetota bacterium | reverse complement strand
ATCCGACGCTGCCGGACTTCACCGGGTCGATGGCGGTGCGCACGATCCTCTACGACACGATCGGCGGCCCGCAGGCGCTCGCCGGCGCCTTCGACGAGGCGAGATACGCGCCGGCGGCGCGCAAGTTGTTCGCGCGGCTCAACGCGATCGAGCCCTCGCTGTGGCGCGGGGGCAGCACCTACCCGCAATCGGAAGCCGCGGTGGAGAAGCTGTACGCCGACGGTGTCATCGACGCCTACTTCACCTACGGCCCCGGCGCCGTCGCCGACAAGGTCGCCAAGGGCCAGTACCCGAAGACGACGCGCGAGGCGGTCCTCTCGGTCGGCAACATCGCCAACATCAGCAATATTGCGATCCCGACGGACGCCGCACACCGGGCCGCGGCACTGGTGCTGACCAACCTGCTGCAGGACCCGGCCACCCAGCTCGCGCTGTACCAGGCCGAAGGCATTTACCCCAGCATCGACCTGACCAAGACCAGCAAGCAGACGCGGGACGCGTTCGCCGCCGTGGCGCAGAGCGCGTCCGTGCTGCCGCTGGCCACCCTGCTGCGCCACGCGCAGCCAGAGCTGGCCAGCGGGTACGTCACCCGCATCGAGAAGGATTGGACGAGTGCCGTCCTTCAGAAGTAGCCGGCTGCCGCGCGGGCTGCGGATCGCGTTGTTGCTGAGCCCGGCCGCGGTGGTGATCGGTGTCTTCTTCCTCGGCGGGGTCGCCCAAGCGGTGGCGCAGAGCTTCGGGTATCAGCCGTTCCTGCCCGGCTACCAGTGGTCGGCCGACGCCTACGCCGCGATCTGGCGTGACCCGGCAGTACGGGGGTCGCTGCTGATCACGCTGCGCGTCTCTGTGCTGTCCACGGTGATCGCGGCCGCGTTGGGAGTGGCGGGCGCGCTCGCGATCCGCGGCGTTCGGCGTGGCCGGGGCTGGGTGACTGGGCTGTTCCAGGTGAACCTTGCGGTGCCGCACCTGGTCGGGGCGCTGTGCATCGTGCTGTTGCTCGGCCAGTCCGGAATCATCGCGCGGCTGGCCCACTCGGCCGGGCTGTCCGGCTCGCCGGCCGCGTTCCCGCAGCTGACCGGCGACCGGTTCGGCTGGGGCATCATCGCCGAGTACGCGTGGAAGGAAACGCCGTTCGTCGGGATCATCGCGCTCGCCGCGCTAGGTCGCGGCGTCGCCGAGTTGGAGAACGCTGCCCGCGTGCTCGGTGCCACGCGGTGGCAGCGGCTGCGCCACGTCACGCTGCCGCTGCTCGCGCCCCCGGTCGCCGCGGCCTCGGTACTGGTGTTCGCTTTCGCTGCCGGCTCCTACGAGGTGCCATACCTGCTCGGCCGGCCGTATCCAGCGACGCTGCCGGTGGTGGCGTTGCAGGACTACCGCGACACCGACCTGAGCGTGCGTCCGCAGGCGATGGCTGTCGCCGTGGTGATCACGCTGCTGACCACGGTGCTGGTGATCGCCTACCTAGCGCTGGCGAAGCGGCTGTCGGGCCGGGCCCTATGAGAGCGGCACAGGTTAGGCCCGCTCGGGTGAGACCGGCACGCCTGGGGCTGCGGCGGGCTTTGCTGGCGTTGCTGATCGCCGGGTTACTGTTCCCGCTCGTGCCGCTGCTGGCGTGGGCGGTCAGCGGGCAGTGGCGCTACCCGGGCCTGTTACCGCAGCGCCTGAGCGGGCGCGGCGTGCGGATCCTCACCGACCCTCGCTCACACGTGCTGCCCGGACTGCTCACCTCGACATTGATCGGCGTGTCGGTAGCAGTGCTGGCCTGCGCGATCGGCCTGCCGGCCGGCCGCGCGATCGGCGTGTACCGGTTCCGCGGCCGCCGGCTCGTGCAGTTCCTGTTGCTGGCCCCGGTGATCGTCCCCGGCCTGGCGGTCACCCTGGGCATCCAGGTGTTCTTCATCCGCTACGGACTTGCCGCCTCCATGCTCGGCGTGATCCTGGTGCAGTTGCTGCCGAGCGTGCCTTACGCCGCCACCGTGCTCGGCGCCGCGTTCGCGAACTTGGACCTGGACTATGAGCGGCAGGCCCGCGCGCTCGGCGCTGGGCCGGTGCGCACCCTGGTGTTCGTGACTATTCCGCTGCTGCGCCCCGCACTGGTGCTCGCCGGACTGTTCTGCTTCCTGATCTCCTGGAGCGAGTACGTGCTCACGCTGCTGGTCGGGGCCGGGCAGGTGCAGACCCTGCCGTTACTGCTGTTCGCCGCGATCGGCTCCTCGGACACCACCGCCGCGGCGGCGCTCGGTGTGCTGGTCGTGCTGCCGCCACTCGTTCTTGTCGCACTGGCCGGGCGGCTACTGGCCGGACGATCTGGCGCGACGATCGGGCTGGGCCGGCTATGAGGCCCGGACCACTTG
>JALYYW010000111.1 GCA_030946085.1 Actinomycetota bacterium | reverse complement strand
CCGAGCGCCCGCCTGGCGCCACCGCGCCCGAGTCCGCCGCGGGACGCCGGAGAGGGTCGCTGCGAGTGGGCACCTATCGCTCCATCTGGGCCTCCCCGGAGGTGGAGATCTCACCGGCGCTCAAGTTCGCGATCGCCGAGCAGCTCGTGGAGATCTCGCCCGAGGACGCCGTGCGCCTGGGCATCGGCGCGGGTGAGGACGTCCAGGTGGCCCAGAATGGGCAGCGGCTGCGGGGCCGGGCCCACATCCGGACCGGCGTCCCCGTGGGCACCGTCTTCCTGGCCGAGGGCGTGGCATCGGAGTCGGCCAACATCCTCACCGAGCCGCTGATAGAGGTGCACAGCGCGTGAGCGTCTTCGGCGACGTCGCCCTCTACGAGCCGTGGTGGATCCAGATCATAAAGGCGCTGGTGATCTTCATGGTGGCCTTTGGCGTGCTGCCGATCCTGGTGGTCTACGAGCGCAAGCTGCTCGGCCGCTTCCAGGCCCGCTACGGCCCCAACCGTGTCGGCCCCTTCGGCCTGATGCAGCCGGTGGCGGAGATCGTCAAGTTCGCTACCAAGGAGCCGTTTCGCACCACCACCTCGGTCGGCTTCCTGTTCCGGATCGCCCCGGCCATCGCCATCTTCACCGCCGTCGGGGGCCTCGCCCTGGTGCCCTTCGGCGATGTCCAGAACATCTTCGGTCGCCGGGTGGGGATCTACGGTATCGACGTCTCCATCGGCCCGCTGTACGTGTTCGCGCTGGCGGGGATCTCGTTCTACGCGATCATGCTCGGTGGGTGGGCCTCCGGCTCCAAGTACTCGTTCCTGGGCGCGATGCGGGGGGCCGCCCAGCTGATCTCCTACGAGGTCGCGCAGAGCCTCGCGCTAGTGGGCGTGGTGATCAGCGCGCAGACGCTGTCGCTGACCGGCATCGTGCACGCTCAACAGGGCATGTGGTACGCCGTTCCGCAGCTGGCGGGCTTCCTGATCTTCATGGTGGCCTCGTTCGCGGAGACCAACCGGCCCCCGTTCGACCTCATCGAGGCTGATGCCGAGCTCGTCGGCGGCTACTTCACCGAATACGGCGGCACCGGGTTCGTGGCCTTTCTGTTCGCGGAGTACATGAACATGATCGTCGTCTCCGGGATGGCCGTGACGCTGTTCCTGGGCGGCTGGCTGCTCCCGTTCGGGATCCATCCCCCCGGCTGGGTCGATCCGCTCGTGGTGATCTTCAAGATCATGCTCCTGTTCAGCTTCTTCATCTGGATCCGGGCAACGCTGCCGCGGCTGCGCTATGACCAGCTCATGTCCTTCGGCTGGAAGATCCTGCTGCCGCTGGCCACCCTCAACCTGCTCGTAACTGCGATCGTGGTGGTTTCATGACCTACGACCCCTCCAGCGACGTCATCAAAGTCATGCGTCATCCCGCACCGGGGCCGGTCGCCGGCACCTACCGCGTGTTCGGCGAGACCCTGCGCGGGCTGAAGACCACCTTCGCGCGGATCGTCGAGGGGCCGGTGACGATTCAGTATCCCGAGGAGAAGACGCCGGTCTATCCTCGCTTCCGCGGGCGCCACAAGCTCCACCGCTTCGAGGACACGGGCCTGGAGAAGTGCGTGGGCTGCTCGCTGTGCGCCGCCGCCTGCCCCGCCGACTGCATCCGCGTGGTGTCGGCGGAGAACACGCCGGAGAACCGAATCTCGCCCGGGGAGCGCTACGCGGCGGTGTACGAGATCAACCTCAGCCGCTGCATCTTCTGCGGCTACTGCGAAGTCGCCTGCCCGTTTGACGCCATCACCATGGGCCACGACTACGAGATGTCCGACTACACCCGCGCCGACCTGATCTTCACCAAGGTGATGCTGCTCTCCGAGGCGATCGAGCGGGCGCCGCTGCGCATGGAGGGCGAGTAGTGCCGGCGCTGCCTCGGGGGCGGCGGGGGCGCCCGGCGCTGTGAGCGCCGTCTTCTTCTTCCTGGCCGCGATCGGCGCGCTGGCCGGCGCCGTGGCGGTGGTGACGATGCGCAACCCGTTCTACAGCGTGCTGGCGCTGGTCGTGCACCTGATCTGCCTGGCGGCGCTGTTCCTGCTGCTGCGCGCGGAGTTCGTGGCCGCGGCCCAGGTGGTCGTCTACGCCGGCGCGGTGATGGTGCTGTACGTGTTCGTCGTAGCCTACGTGGGCGTCGGCGAGGAGGATCTCGCCGGCGGCACCTCGCTGCGCATCATGGGACCCGTGTTCGCGCTGGCGCTGGCCGTGGAGCTGTGCATCGCGATGCTCGGCTCGGCGCTCAAGGGCATCACCTTGAAGGGGGCGCCGTACATCTTCGGCTTCGGCACCCCGCGTCACATCGGCACGCTGTTCCTGACCAAGTACTTGTTCCCGTTCGAGGCCGCTTCGCTGCTGCTGATGGTGGCCGCCATCGGCGCGGTCGTGCTGGCCCGGCGGCGGCGCGGGCTGGAGGGAGAGGGCACCGAGGACCCCGGCTCCCTGGACGTGCACGTCCGGCGGCCGTCGTTCACCGGAACCATGGCCGAGGCGTCGGGCATGCCCTTCGTCCTCGACGCAATCGAGCGCGAGGACGAGCGCGAGCGACAGAAGGTCACCGCCGGGGCCGAGCCCTCGCGGCCGCAGGGGGATCGGTGAGATGGCGATCGGCTGGTATCTGGTCGTCTCGGCGCTGATCTTCTGCACCGGTGCCGCCGGCGTCCTCACGCGCCGCAGCCCGCTGGTGGTGCTGCTGTGCCTGGAGCTGATGCTGAACGCCGCCAACCTGGCGCTGGTGGCCTTCGCCCGCATGCACGGCGGCGAGGATGGTCAGATCTTCGCCCTGATCGTGATGGTCGTGGCCGCCTGCGAGGTGACCGTGGGTCTGGGCCTGCTGGTGGCGATCTATCGCCGCCGCCTCCCGGTCGACGTCGACGAGCTGCACGAGCTGCGCGGTTGAGAGCCTGATGGCCGGAACGTTCGGTTGGCTGATCCTGCTATGCCCGCTGGCGGGCACGGTGGTTATCGCTCTCGCGCGCCCGCGCCTGGGCGGGCGCAGCGCGGGCTGGCTGGGCGTGCTGGCGATCGCGCTGTCCTTTGCCTTCAGCGTGGCGGCGCTGGTGGCGCTGCTCGGACGCACCCCCGAGCACCGCCAGGTGACCTCCACGCTGTGGAGCTACGCCTCCAGCGTCGGCCTCGACGCCAAGCTCTCGATCCTTGTGGACCCGCTCTCGATCTTCATGGCCCTGGTCGTCTCCGGGGTGTCCACGCTGATCCACCTGTACTCGGTCTCCTACATGGACTCCGACCGCGGCTACGTCCGCTTCTTCGCCTACCTGAACTACTTCGTCTTCTCGATGCTGCTGCTGGTGCTGGCGGGCAACTTCGTGCTGCTGATCGTCGGCTGGGCCTTCGTCGGCGCCGCCTCATACCTGCTGATCTCCTTCTGGTACCGCCGCCGAACGGCGACCCGGGCCGGGATCAAGGCCTTCGTCATCAACGTCCTCGGAGACGTCGGCCTGGTGCTGGGGACGTTCTTCATCTTCAAGCACACCGGCACCGTCGACTTCCTCAAGGCCTTCCAAGCCGTGCCGCACGTGTTCGGCCACAACTCGCCCGACCTCGTCGCCGGCTGTGTGCTGCTGCTCGTCGGCGCCTTTGCCAAGTCGGCTCAGATCCCCCTGCACACATGGCTGCCCGACGCCATGGAGGGCCCGACGCCGGTGTCCGCGCTGATCCACGCCGCGACGATGGTGACCGCCGGGGTGTACCTGATCGCGCGCATGCACCCACTGTTCGAGCAGGCGCCGACCGCGGCCGACGTCGGCGCCATCGTCGGCTGCCTGACGCTGCTGATCGCCGCCACCATCGCCGTCGTCCAGACCGACCTCAAGCGGGTGATCGCCTACTCCACGATGTCGCAGATCGGCTACATGGTCATGGGCGTCTCGGCCGGCGCCTACTCCGCCGGCCTGTTCCACCTGATGACCCACGCGTTCTTCAAGGCGCTGCTGTTCATGGCCGCCGGCTCGGTGATCGCCGCCATGGCCGGCGAGCAGTCGCTGAACCGGATGGGCGGCTTTCGCCGCTCGATGCCGTTCACCTTCGGCTGCTTCATCGTCGGGGGCCTGGCCCTGGCGGGGCTGCCGCCGTTCTCGGGCTGGCTCTCCAAGGACGACATCATCGCCTTCCTCGACCACCGCCACCACGGCTTCCTGATCCTCGGCATCGCCGGCTACGCCGGAGCGCTGCTGACCGCCGTCTACACGTTCCGGATGATCTTCCGCGCCTTTTTGGGGGAGCCGGTGCCGGAGGCGCGCGAGCTGGAGCACGGCCACCTGCACCACGCCGAGACCCCCACCAACCCCGGCACCGGTGAGCAGGAGGACGAGGACGTCGGGTTCCCGGGACCCGGCCACTTCATCGCCGAGCGCGAGTGGCCGATGAAGCTGGCGATGGGGACGCTGGCGCTGCTGGCCACGGTGGCCGGCGCGCTGCAGATCCCCGGCCTCGACGAGGTGGTGACCAAGTTCCTGGATCCCTCCTTTGCCGACTCCCGGCTCGCCCACACCACGGTCGCGACGAGCCCCGCCTGGGTGGGGCTCGTGATCGGCGCCGCGATCGCGCTGGCCGGCATCGCGATCGCCTACCGCCTGTGGATCGTCGCCCCGACCGCTCCGCTCCGCCTGCGCGAGCGCCTCTCCCCGCTGCACAACTTCCTCGCGCACAAGTGGTACTTCGACGAGCTGATCGACTTGGTCGTCGTGAGACCGATCGCGTGGTTCGGGCGCTTTGCCGACTCCGTGCTGGAGCGGATCCTGGTGGCGGGGACGATCACCGGCGGAACCACCGGCGTGGTGCGCGCCGGCTCGGCGATGGTCCGCCGCTGGCAGACCGGGTTCCTGCGCCTGTACGCCGCCGCCATCGTCGTCGGCCTGTTCGGCGTCTCCCTCTACTTCCTGATCTCCAGCACATGACCCGGCCCCAACCCGCCTGCGCGCCATGACGCTGTCGATCCTCATCTGGCTGCCACTCGTGCTCGCCGTGCTCGGGGCGCTGCTGCCGCCGCGGCTGGCCGGGCGGGCGGCGGCGCTGGGCAGCCTGCTCACGCTGGCGGTCACGATCTCCTTCGTGGCCCGCTTCAAGCTCGGCCACCCGGGGCTGCAGTTCGTCACCGACACCACCTGGATCGGCGCGCTCGGAATCCACTACAAGCTCGGCGCCGACGGCCTCAACATCGCCCTGCTGCTGCTGACCGCGGTGCTCTTCAGCGCCTCGATGATCTGGGCCGGCCTGCGGGAGTGGGAGCGCCCGCGGCTCTTCTTCCTGCACCTGGGCCTGGCTCAGAGCGCGGTGCTGGGCGCCTTCTGCGCCCAGGACCTGGCGCTGTTCGTGGCCTTCTTCGATCTCATGCTGATCCCGTTCTACTTCCTCATCGGCACGTGGGGCAGCGGCGATCGCGTGCAGGCGACGCTGAAGCTCGTGATCTACACCCTGGTGGGATCGTTCTTCATGCTGGCGGCGGCGATCGCCACCGGCGTGCTGGCCGCCTCCCAGCACGGCACGGGGCTGACCTTCGTGCTGTCCTCGCTGCGGGCGCTGCCGCTCTCGCACGGCTCCCAGGAGTGGATCTTCCTGTGCTTTGCCGCCGCCTTCCTGGTGAAGATGCCGCTGGTCCCCTTCCACGGGTGGCTGGCCGACGGCTACCGGGCGATGCCGATCCCCGTGGTGGCCGTCTTCTCCGGCGTCCTCTCCAAGGTCGCCGCCTACGGCTTCCTGCGGATCGTGCTGCCGCTGTTTCCCTACGCCACCGTCCACTTCCAGATGCTGATGCTGTTGATAGCGCTGGTGTCGATCCTGTGGGCCACCGCGGTGGCCTTCACCACGCCCAGCGCTCGCCTGGTGGTCGCCTATTCCAGCATCGCCCAGCTCGGCTTCATCACGCTGGGGATCTTCTCGCTGCGGCCCGAGGGAGCGCAGGGGGCGCTGCTGCAGATGGTCAACCACGGGCTCGTGACCGCGCCCCTGTTCTTCATCGTCGCCGCGCTGGCCGCTCGCACCCGCGGCTCGGAGCTGCTGCGGGACATGGGCGGGATCGCCTTCCGCGCGCCTGTGCTGGCCACCCTGTTCCTGATCGTGGCCCTGGCCACGCTGGCGATGCCTGGGTCCTCCAACTTCGTCGGGGAGTTCATGATCCTGCTGGGGGTGTTCAAGTCCCAGCTCGTGATCTCGGTGATCGCCTTTTCCGGCGTCGTCGGTGCGGCCGTGTACGCGCTGCGGGCGTTCATCGGCGCGATGCACAACCGGTTGGGGATGCGGGTGGACTCAGGGGAGGTCGGGTTCCCTGACCTGGCCGGCCTGGTGCCACTGGTCGCCCTGATCCTGGTGCTGGCGTTCTATCCCCAGTTCGTGCTGCGGCGGACCGAGCCGACGGTCAAGAGCACGCTGGCCGAGATCCCCACGACCATCACGACGGCCTGCGGACCGGGCTGCGGCGAATTCCGCTTCTCCAACGCCGCGGTGGGAGGTACACCGTGATCGCCGCGGCCGCCGCCCACATCCAGACCCCGCACATCGACTGGCTGAGCTTCTCACCGCTGATCGCGCTGGGCGGTGGCGCGTTCCTGGTGCTCCTGGTGGGCCTGGCGGCGGGGCGCCAGATCCGCGAGCGGGTGGTGCCGGTCCTGACGCTGCTGGTGCTGGGCGCCGCCCTGGGCCTCGAGATCGGGCGCCTGCACCACTCCGCTTCGATCATCTCCGGGGCGCTGCGGATCGATGACCTGGCGCTGCTACTCGACATGATCTTCGCCGTGGCGGCGATGGCCACGGTGCTGCTCTCCTGGCGGGCCCATGCCGCCGTCTCGGCCGGCCACGGCGAGTACCACAGCCTGGTGCTCTTCAGCGTCACGGGCATGGCCGTGCTGGTCTCCTCGCAGAACCTGATCACGCTGTTCCTGGGGCTGGAGCTGCTCTCGATCCCGCTCTACGTCCTGTGCGCCTCGGAGTTCCGGCGCGAGCAGTCGCTGGAATCGGGGCTGAAGTACCTGATCATCGGCTCGGTCGGCTCGGCCACGCTGGTCTACGGGCTGGCGCTGGTCTACGGAGCCACCGGCTCGATGGACTTCTCGGGCATCGCCGCGGCGCTCTCCCACGGCCGGCTCTCGGGTGGGGTGCTCGGCGATCCGCTGGTATTCGCCGGCCTGGCGCTGGTGATGGTCGGCTTCGCCTTCAAAGCGTCGGTGGCACCGTTTCACCAGTGGACGCCGGACGTCTACGAGGGCGCGCCCACCCCGATCACGGCCTTCATGGCCACCGCCACCAAGGCCGCTGCGCTCGGCGTCTTCCTGCGCTTCTTCGACGTGGCGGCGCTCGGCGCCCGGGGCACCTGGGCTCCCGTGCTGGCGGCGATCGCGGCGATCACGATGATCGTCGGCAACGCCGGGGCCCTCGGACAGTCCTCGCTCAAGCGCATGCTCGGCTATTCCGGGGTGGCGCAGGCGGGTTACATGCTCGGCGGCGTCGTCGTCGGCACCCGGCTCGGGGTCCAGGCGACCGTCCTCTACCTGGGCGTGTACCTGGCGATGAACCTGGCCGCCTTCGCGGTGGTGTGCGCGGTGGAGGCCAGCGAGGAGAGCGGCGACGATCTCTCGGGGTTCGCCGGGCTCGGCGCGCGATCGCCGTGGCTGGCCTGGCCACTGACGATCGCGATGCTCTCACTGGCCGGGATCCCCGGAACCGTCGGCTTCATCGGCAAGTTCCAGCTGATCCACGCGCTCGTCAGCGGGCACTACACGTGGCTGGCGATCGTGCTGGTGATCGGCTCGATGATCTCGCTCGGGTACTACCTGCGGGTGGTGGCCACGATGTGGATGGGCCCGAGCGGGGAGCGCGCCGGGGCCGGCCGCCTGAACCTGCCCGCCGCGGGGGCCCTGGCGCCGATCGCCGGCGGCTCACCGGAGGCCGACGACGAGTCCGCGCGGCTGGAGTTCACCGGCCGCCGCAGGTGGCAGCGCACCTCCGTGGCGCTGCCCGAGGCGGTCGCCGTCGCCGTCGTGTTCGGCGCGGCCAGCATCTTCTTCGGCATCTTCCCCTCGCCGCTGTTCCAGTTGGCCGCCCACGCCGGGAAGGCGCTGGTCGGGCTGCCTTAGTCAGTCATCGCGCGAGGATTGCCGCGATGGCGTCGAGGTCCGCCGCGCGTTCGGCGATCATCTGCTCGGCGTGCCCACGGAGGGCTCGGATGTTCTCCGGCCGCACGTCGTCGAGATCGTCCCGCGCCACCGTCAACGTGGGTTGCAAGCGCCAGTAGCGATCAGATCCCAGTAGCTCCGAGAGCTGGTAGTCGATGGTCTTGCTCACCCCATCGAATACGACATCGAGCATCGGCCGGGCCCACTGGGCCAGACCCCAGTGCCTGATGTCTTGGTAAAGGAACGGGCGGGTGAGATGACCCGTGCCGAGCGAGACCAGGAGAACATCGCCGTCGATGCCCTGCCTCTCGGCCTCGACCCAGGCGCACATCGCCGGATTGTTCGCATAGACGCCGCCATCGACCAGCACGAGCGGGTCCAGCTCCCCGGTGCGGGCGATGTTGTGCGGCTCGAAATACGTGGGCGCCGCCGAGGTGGCGCGCGCGACGTGACGCATTGTGAAGTCAGCCGCCGGATCAGATCGGGCCTTGGCGCTGTCAAAGAAATGTGGCCGCCTGGCGACGACCTCGTAGGCGGTGATCAAGACCTCGGTGACCGCCTGGCTCAGCCGCGCCTCGCCGCAGTACTCAGCGACGATCCGTTCGAGCTCCACCGCTTCATACTTCTCGTGAATCATGCCGCCGAGCCCGCGCAGCGACTTTCGGAGCTCATGAGAGAAGATCCGCGAGCCTTGACGCTCGTAGAGCTCGACTAGATCACGAGCCCGCCAGCGCGGATGCCCGTTCTCGTCGGGGACGGTCAGGGCGAGTGCGATGATCCCGCCGGTAGAGGTTCCAGCGATGAGGTCGAAGCACTCGGCCACTCCCCGACCCGTGCGCTCCTCGAGATCCGCGAGCACGAGCGCGGGGATGATCCCGCGGATTCCCCCCCCGTCGATGGCTAGGATCGTCTTGGATCGCCGTTCGTTCCCCCGGCGAAGCCGCTCGCGTAGGTGCTTCCAAGCGCCAGACTCACCGGCGGATGATCTCGTCTTGGCTCCCTCCGACGGGCGTGTCACGTGCACACCCTAACCAAACGGACTCGGAGGTGCTGCCGTAAGCTGCTCATCTCCCCGCCGGATCTCGTATAGAGTCGGGACATGGGGAACGTCGAGGGCAAGGCGACGGCAATCACCGTGCTGACCCCTGTCAAACGTGGTGGGTGGCTGGGTCTGTGGGCAGTGTTCTGGGCCGGGCGCAACGTCACCGCGACACTGAAGAAGCTCGAGATGCTGTCGTTCATCCACTACGCGCGCTGGGCAGTCATCGACCGCTTCCCCGACGGCGCTCAGGGGGAACGTCTCAACCACCACTACCTGTTGTTCGAGAGCAATTTCAACGGCACCTGGGATCAATACATCGACGCCTTCTCTGAGGTTGTGGCCCTGCGGATGAAGGCGATCTGGGGCACATCGTTCGGCTTTCCCGGCCCGCTGCCGGTTGAGCCGTTCAAGGCGTACATCCGGCGCAACGAGTTCGTGGCCAACCATTACTGGTCCGCCTACCCCGGCGCCACGACGACCGAGATCGTCGCCGCCGCTCGCGTGGAGTCCAAGCTGGAGGCGTTCCGCAAGCGATCCGCACAGCTTCAGCCCGACGCGTTCAACGCTGCCTACGAGTCCTTTCTGGAGCAAGTGCAGCGCGACCTGTGAACGACGGGCGCAATACCTGCGGTCAGGCGTATGGGTTGACGGTGCTGACGCCGATCATCCGCGGGCACGACAGCCAGCTCGTGGCCTTACTCGACACGCTGCAGGACGGTGCCGGCAGTCCGCTCGCTCGCGTTCCGGGTACGCACTTCGCGCGGTGGGTGGTGATCGGCGACGTCGTCTACGAGGGCAAGGGCCAGCGGCGCGATCACCTCACCGCGGGCCGGCTGCTCTTCTCGAGCAATTTCGACGGACCGGTGCAGCCCTACCTCGAGGCACTGGGGGTCGGCCTCGGCGATCACGCCGACGCGATCTGGACGCATTGTGCGGGCTACCCGGGCCGGTCCGAGCCCGGGGCCTTCGCTCGTTATATGCGCGCGCACCAGGTCGAGAGCTCGCTGTTCTTCGCCGCCTACGGAAATCGCACCGTGGAGGCGGTCAGTCGGAGCCTCGAGGTGCGCCATCGTCTGATCGACTTCGCGCTCCGAGCCCAGAGCATGGCGCCGGCGGAGCGGCAGGCCGGGTTCCGCGCGGCCTTCGGCGGATGACCGGGCTCGACCTGGATCGGATCCAGGGGTTCGTGGTGCGCGGCTACCGGCTGCCGTTCGCCCGGTACATGTTCCTCCGCATCGACGACCTCGCCAAGGCCGGCACATGGATCGCCGAGATCACCGAGCACGTGCTGACCGCGACGCCCTGGTCGGAGAAGCCGGAGTCGGGCGTGAACATCGCGTTCACGTTCTCCGGGCTGCGCGTGCTCCAGCTCTCCGACGCCTCGCTCGCCGGGTTCCCGGAGGCCTTTCGCCAGGGCAGCGCGGCCCGCGCCGAGCTTCTCGGCGACATCGGCGCCAGCGCCCCCGCCAATTGGGAGGGGGGCCTGGACACGAGCGACATCCACATCCTGGTGATGACCAGCGCGATCCACCGCGATGCGCTCGATGAGCACGATCGGCGTCTGCGCGCCGGGATCGAGCGACACGGTGGCCTGAGCGTTATCCATGACGAGATGGCCGCCGCGCTGCCCGGCGGCGTCGAGCATTTTGGCTACACCGACGGGTTCGCTCAGCCGGCGATCGAAGGTAGCGGCGTCCCGTCGCTCCCCGGGCAAGGGGCTCGCGTCAAGGATGGCTGGCGACCGATCCGCGCCGGCGAGTTCATCCTCGGTTACCTGGACGAGGAGGGCGTGCTCCCGGCCGCGCCGCCACCCTCGGAACTGAGCGTGAACGGTTCCTATCTCGCCTACCGCAAGCTGCACCAGGACGTGGCGGCATTCCGAACTCGGCTGACCGAGTCCGCGCGGCTCTACCCGGGAGGCGAGGAGCTGCTGGCGGCAAAGATCGTCGGCCGCTGGCGCGACGGCACACCGCTGGACCTCTCGCCTGACCGCCCCGACCCCGGGATCGTGGCCGACGAGCGGCGCAACAACGCGTTTGACTACGGCGACGACGCGGACGGGCGCCGGTGCCCGATCGGCGCCCACGTCCGACGCGTCAATCCGCGCCAGAGCCTGCCCTTCGACGGCAAGCTCGTCAACCGGCACTTGATCGTCCGGCGGGGGATTCCCTACGGCGAGCCGCTGCCCCCCGGCGCCGCGGACGACCAGGCCGACCGAGGCGTGATCTTCATGTGCCTGCAAGCGAGCATCGAGCGCCAGTTCGAGTTCGTCCAGTCCCAGTGGCTGAACCGAGGCAATGCATTCGCCCTCGGCGACGACCAGGACGTGCTGCTGGGCCCGCAGGACGGCCGAGCGCCGAAGAAGATGACGATTCCGGGAAGTCCGCCGTTTTTGCTCGGACCGCTCGAGCGCGTCGTCACGGTCAAGGGCAGCGAGTACTTCTTCGTCCCCGGAATCAACGGGTTGCACTTTCTCGCCAAGGCGGCTGGACAACGGGCGGCGTGACCACTCTCGCCGCCGTGTGTGTACTGGCTTAAGATCCGACCAACACGGGCACACTGAGGTCGGTGTCATTCGCGCTGGGAATCGTCGCTGCGCTGGCGGCCGCTGTGCTCTACAGCGTGGGCGTCACGCTGCAGTCGGTGGAGGCACGGCTGGCGCCGGAGGAGGAGTCGCTGCGGGCGTCGCTGATCAAGCGTCTGGCCACCCGCCGACGGTGGCTGAGCGGCACGGGCTGCGTGGTCGGGGGCTGGGCCACCCAGCTCACAGCGCTGACCCTGATTCCGATCACGATCGTCCAACCGGCACTCGCGGTCAGCGTCTTGGCGCTGCTGTTCATCGGCGTTCGCTTCTTCGGCGAGTCCGTGACGAGCCGGGAGGTCGGCGCGGCACTGGCCATCGTCGTCGGCGTCGGCGGCATGGCCGCGGCCTCCCCGGCACACAGCAGCAGCCATGCCGCGCCGCTGGCGCTGGCTGTCGGTCTGGGAGTGCTCGCGGCCGTGGCCCTCCTCCCGTATGCGATGCGGGGTCACCACCGCTTCGGCACGCTGGTCGCCGTCAGCGCCGGGCTGGCGTACGCCTGGACCGGCTTCAGCACGAAGTTCCTGGCCGACGGCGTGTCCTCGGCGAACTGGGCCCCGGCCGTGGTCTGGCTCGGCGCCACGGCGGCGGCGGCCAGTGTAGGCCTGTTGAGCGAGATGACGGCTCTGCAGGCTCGCTCGCCGATCAACGTCTTCCCGGTGGTGATCGTGGTTCAGATCGTCGTCGCGGTCCTGCTCTCCCCGCTGCTCGCCGGCGGGACCAGCTCGCTGCGCCCGCTGCCGATCGCGCTGCTCCTGGCCTCGCTCATCGTCCTCGTAGCCGGGACACGCGCGCTGGCTGGCGCCCGCGCCGTGGGGAGCGCGATCTCAACAATGGACGGTGAGGCTGAGGAGGGCGCTGCGGAGGCCGGCGAATGAGGCGTCCCACCGTCAGCAGGGTGGGAATGCGGATAGACGTCACCATCATCAGCGCCAGCGCCAGGCACAGCCCCACTCCCACGCCGGCGGGCACGGCGAGTGCCCCCGCAGCGGCCAGGACGAGGCCCGCGGGGGGAATCGGGAACCCGACGAAGTACTCGACGTCCTGCACCTCGGCGTAGCGGGCCAGGCGCCACGCGCCGGCAACGACGAAGATCAAGCAGGCGCCCGTTGTCAGGACCGGGGCCCGGTGCAGCAGGAGCTTGTGAATCATGAGCGCGGGAGCGACGCCGAAGGCGACCAGGTCCGTCAGCGAGTCGAGCTGGCTGCCAAACGTCCCACACGTGTGCGCGCGACGAGCGACGCGGCCGTCGAGCCCATCGAGGGCAACGGCGAGGACGACCGCGATTGCCGCCTGGCGCAGCGCGCCGTCGGCGGCGAGCAGGACGGCGAGGAAGCCGGCACCGAGCCCGCAGCTGGTGATCGCGTTGGCCGGGTTTGCGAACTTTCTCACGTGGTGCCTTCGGCGCTACGGTAACGCGCGATCGGCGTGACCCCGCCGCGGACGCGCCGCCCGATCCCCACCAGCGCCTCCGCCTCTGTCGCGGGAAAGAGCACGTCCGCTCGGGAGCCGAGGTGGATCAGCGCGATTCGCTGACCCGCCTGCACCTGATCGCCCAACCAGCTCCAGGACGTTATGCGCCTGGCCAGAAGCCCCGCGAACTGGTCCAGCACGACGCGCCGCGGGCCGTCATCGATGGCCAGGCGCTTGCGGTAATTGCCACGGGCCCGGCGCATGAACGCCGGCGCAAAGCTGCCGGGAGTCTCCCGCACCGCGGCGATCCGGCCGCTGGCCGGGCTGCGGTTGACGTGAACATCGTAGATGGCGAGGAACGTGCCGATGCGCACCGCCTCCCCTCCGGGAAGCCAGGGGTCGGTCACCTTCTCCACCTCCAGCACGATGCCGTCGGCGGGCGCGTAGATCGTGTCCGGCTCCGGGGCGAGGCGGCGCGCGGGATCACGGAAGAAGAGCAGACAGGCCAGCCCGACACCCACCGCGAGCTGTCCGCGCAGCGGGCGCCACGGGGCTATGGCCGCCTCGAGCGCGATGGCGGCCAACACGTACCGCCGCGCTTCACGCAGACTGCGCCAGGTCACGAGGCCGCCTTGGCGCCTCGGCACGCGAACAGCACCGCCGGCGGCAAGTTGCGCGGAGACAGGCGCCGCTGCACGGAGCTGAAGCTCCGCTGGAGGCTGCGCTGGAGGAACGGCGAGTACTGCAACACGAGCATCACGCCATCGTCGGCGAGGACCCGCCCCGCCGCGGTGAGGATCTCCTGGCGAACCGTGGCGGGCAGGGAGGTGAACGGAATCGCCGACACGATCACCTCGGGCCGCTGCCCCTGAAGGTGAGCTTCGAGCCGGGCGGCGGAGTCCGCCACCACCTTCAGCCGCGGATCGGGCAGCTCACGCGCGAGCCCGTCGGCCAGCGCCGGATCGATCTCGAAGCTCACGAGCCGGCCGTCGGGGCGCAGGCGCGCGAGGATCTCTCTGGTGTAGGGCCCCGTGCCGGCGCCGAGCTCGACCACGCAGCGCGCCTGGCCCAGCGGTGCCATGTCCAGCGTGGCCTGAACCGTGCGGCGAGAGGTCGGGAGAACGGCACCGACCTGTCGCGGTGTCGTGGCGAAGGAGCGCAGGAAGCGACTCCGCTCGCGGAGAAAGTCCAGGAGGGGGGGGAAATTGGCCTCCCGTCGAACTGGCATGAGACGTGAGTACCCTTGGTGTCCGCTTACCAGTCGCCTGACGTCCGCTGAGGCTTTCCGAGCCTACGACAACAAAAGGGGCAGACACGATGGTAGAAGTCGCCCTCGGCGCATTGGCAGCAACAACGGCCTCGGTGCTCTTCAGCTCCGGGCTCGTGCTGCAGTCGCTGGAGGCCCGCACGATCCCGAGCGAGCACTCGCTGCGGCTGTCCCTGATCCGGCGTCTGCTCCGCCGGCGGCGCTGGATCGAGGGCTGTCTGATCATGGTCACGGGCTTCGGCTTCCACGTGGGCGCCCTGATCCTGGCGCCCCTGAGCGTGGTCCAGCCCTCCCTTACGGCCGGCCTGGTGGTGCTGCTGATCGCCGGTGCTCGTCACGACGCCGCGCCCCTGCGCGCGCGTGAAGGGCTGGCCGTCGTGGCCATCGCCCTCGGCGTGGTGGGGGTGACCCTGACGGCATCGCAGAGCACCGCCTTGTCGACCAGCGCCGGATCCCTGGTGGTGGCGTTGGCCCCTCTGGCCGCGGCGGCGATCGCCCCCTACGCCCTCGTCCTGTGGGCCGCGGCGCCCGGGGCGGTGAGCGGGATAGCGGCGACGCTCGGGGCGGGCGCGGCCTACGCGCTCACGGGGCTGACCACGAAGCTGGTCAGCGACGCGGTGGCCTCGGGGCGCTGGCTTGGAGTCGTCCTATGGCTGATGATGACCGCCTGCTCAGCGGGGCTGGCGCTCTTGAACCAGACGACGGCGCTGCAGCGTCGCGCGGCCGCGCAGGTCGGCGCCGTGATCTACGTCACGCCGGTGGTGGTGCCAGTGCTCCTCGCCGGGCTGCTCCTGGGCGCGCGGTGGCCGTCCTCGGCCGCAGGCGCGGTGGTGCTGGGGCTCGCCATGGGCTCCATCTGCGCGGGCGCGTCCTTTCTCTCCGCCTCCCGGGAGGTGATCACGTGAGCGCTCCGTCCGCTGCCAGGACCTGGTCGCGCTCCCAATCGGGGCGCAGCGGCATCGCCGCTTGCCCGCGCTCGGTCTTCACCCCCAGCACCTGGTGCAGTTCGATCCAGTCGTCCTGGAAGGCGACCCGTGACCCCGCCAGATACAGCTTCCACACCCGGGCTCTGGCCTCGCCGACCTCGGCGACCGCCTCCGGCCAGCACGCCGAGAGGTTCTCCTCCCACGCCCTCAGGGTGCGCGCGTAGTGCTCGCGCAGGTTCTCCTCGTGGCGAAGCTCGAAGCCCGCGTCGTGCATCGTCGAGACGATGTGGCCCGGAGCGTGCAGCTCTCCGTCGGGAAACACGAAGCGGTCGATGAAGCCATCGCGCAACGCCAGCGGATAGCGGGCGTTGGGGCGGGTGATGCAGTGGTTCAGGAGCCGCCCCTGCGGGCGCAGCTTGCTGTGCAGGAACGCGAAATAGGCGGGAAGCTGGGCTCGGCCCACGTGCTCGGTGAGGCCGATCGAGGAGACGGCGTCAAAGTCTCCCTCAGCGACGTCGCGGTAGTCGACCAGCCGCACTTCGGCGAGGTCGGCGAGGCCGGCCTGGGCGATCGCGCGCTGGCCCCACTGCACCTGCCGGTGGGCCAGGGTCACGCCGAGCGCCCTGACCCCGTAGTGCTGCGCCGCGTGCATCACCAGCGTCCCCCATCCGCAGCCGACGTCGAGCAGGCGCATTCCCGGTTGCAGCCCGAGCTTGCGACACACGAGGTCGAGCTTGGCTTCCTGGGCCTCCTGCAGCGTCGCGCCCGGGTCGGGGTAGACGGCGCAGGTGTAGACCATCGAGGGACCCAGGATCCATTCGTAGAAGCGATTGGAGACGTCGTAGTGGTGTGACGCCGAGGCGGTCGAGCGGCGTCTCCGGTGACGCCGGCCGCGCAGCCGGGCCTCCTGCGGTGGAGGCTTGATCGGGCGCAGTGCGGCGATGCCCACCGAACGGAGCACCGCCAGGCGCTCACGCCGCGGCAGGTTGCCCTCGTTGACGGTCCACAGCCGGCGCAGGGCCTGATGGAGGTCGCCGTGCACCTCAAGCTCACCTGAGACGTAAGCGCGGGCCAGCCCCAGGTCGTTGCGAGCCTGGACGAGGTACCGCATCGCCTTGGGCGAGCGCAGCTCGACGCGGATCGGGGCGTCGCGGGGGCCGGAGCGACTTCCGTCATAGGCGTCGAACTCGATGCCCGTGGCGGACCCGGTGACCCGGTCTAGAACCTCGGCGATGCGCATTCTCTCAGCCACGTCCAACGCACTTCTGGTAGAGGTCGAGCAGCCGGTGCTCGCCGTCGTAGGCCTGCTTGAGCTCGGCGTAGGCGGAGCCATTGTAGAGGCGCCAGAACTCCTCGGGCTCGTAGTAGGAGGTCGAGTACAGCGATTTGCGACCGCCCAGCTCCTGCACGACGCGCTCGATGCGGCGGTTGTGCCAGCCATCCGGTTGGTCGGCAGCCAGCGGGACCGTTGACCAGAAGCCGAAGTTGACGTAGGTCGTCTGCGGCTCCAGGGTGAAGAGCTCCCAGCGGACGCCCGGGTCGCGCTGGCGCAGCGGACACAGCCAGAACGGTGAGATGCCGACTTCCCCGACGAAGAACTGGAGGAATTCGACCGCCCGCTCGATCGGCACCTCGACGTCCTGAACGACGTGCTCCCACCTCCGGCCGCGTAGCCGCTCCACTCGGCGCACCGGTCCGTAGCGGCGCTCGATCTCGACAAGCTTCCAGTAATTGTCGGAGCGCAGCCAGCGCTTGGGGACGAGCCATCGGACCCGCGGATCCTGCACCCCGAACGCGCGCGAGCACCAGAACCAGTCGGTGTCCCAGCGCCACAGGTAGTCGTGAACGGTCAGGTAGTCCACGCGCCGCTCCTGGATCGAGCGGTAGTAGACGTTCATCCCGGCGTAGTCGCTGGTGAAGGGAGCCGTGTCCGCGTACGTCCCGATCGTCAGGTAGAGTTCCCCAGGGCCAAAGACGGTGCCGTCGAGGAAGTCCACCGGCTCGCCGGCGTAGGCGCGCCGCTCGCAGGCCCCGGCCATCACTGCGAAGCACTCCGCCGGGTCGCTGAAGCGAACGTGTCGCAACCGGATGAACGGCCGCACGGACTCGAGCTCGATCGTCAGCCGCAGGGCGTAGCCGAGCGTCCCGTAGGAGTTGGGGAAGCCGTGGAAGAGGGCTCGGTGCTCGTTGTCGGGACGGGCCAGGACGACCTGGCCGTCGCCGGTGAGCACCTCCAGCTCCAGCACCGACTCGTGCGGCAGGCCGTTGCGAAACGAGGACGACTCGATGCCCAGCCCGGTGACGGCACCGCCGAGCGTGATCGTCCTGAGCTGCGGGACCACGAGCGGCATGAGGCCGTGAGGGAGGGTGGCGTCGACCAGCTGCTCGTAGGTGGTCATGGCCTGCACGTCAGCCGTACAGGCATCGGGGTCGAGCGCCAGCACGCCCTCCAGGCCCCGGGCATCCAGCCGGCGGGTGGACCGCTGTCGCCGCGTTCGAAAGAGATTCGAGGTCCTCTTCCCGAGCCGCACGGGCGTGCCGGTGGGGGCGGCCGCGTACTCCCGACGGAGCCGCGCCTTGCGCGCCTCGTACTGGGCGTGAGCGTCGGGGGGCATGCCGGCGGCTAGCGCCTACCGAAAGACTTGACGACAGCCCTTCCGGCGAGGCACCCCGCGACCGCTACCGCGTACCGCGACGGCCTGCGGAGCGTGGCGCGTCCCCGCCCGCTGGTGCGCACCCGCCGTCCGGCAAAGCGCACGATCGCGCCCGCCACCGGCGACCGGTAGGTGCCCAGCACCGCGACCGCGCTGAAGCGGAACGTGATCCCTCGTCCGGCCCTGGCCCTGGGCGGCGACACCGTGAGGACGTGCGCGGCATAGTCGCTGGGAAAGACGAGCTGCGGGAGTGCAGGACGGCCGGTCAAGTGAGAGGGATCCTACGCGCTCGCTGATGAGCCCGGCGATGATCAGTTCAGCGGAATCGTTCCCGATTCACCGTCGATCATGGCGAGCAGCTGCTGGACGCGATCGGCGATCTCGTCGCGGATGGCGCGGACCTCCTCGACCGGCTGCCCCTTGGGATCTGGCAGCTCCCAGTCGAGGTAGCGCTTGCCGGGAATCACGGGACACTGGTCGCCGCAGCCCATGGTGATGACGAGGTCGGCCTGCTCCGCAAGCTCGCGGGTGAGCAGCGCCGGCCTGCGGTCCGACAGGTCGATCCCGATCTCGTCCATGACTTCGACCACTTCAGGATGCACACGGTCCCCGGGCGTGGTCCCCGCGGACAGGGCGATGTGGCGGCCCGCGGCGGCCCGTTCGAACAGGGCCTGGCTCATCTGGGAGCGTCCGGCATTGTGCAGGCAGACGAACAGGACAGTGCTCATCGCAGCAGGACGGTCGCGGCCTCCGCGGCCGTGACGTCCGGGTAGAGGAGGCGTATAGCCAGAACCGCGAGCGCACCGCCGAGCGCCTGCGCGATCACAAAGGCGGTAACCGAGGCGGGCGCGATCCCGGCGAAGGTGTCGGAGAACATGCGCCCGATGGTGATGGCGGGGTTGGCGAAGCTGCTCGAGCTGGTGAAGAAGTAGGCGGCGCCGATGTAGGCGCCGACCGCGGCCGGCGCCGATGCACCGCGGTGCGTGCGCGCCAACGCGAATATGACCAGCAGCAGCCCCAGCGTCGCGGTCAGCTCGGCGAGCAGGTGGGCGCCACTGGCGCGGTGGTGGGTGGAGATGCTGATCGCGGCCCTGGCGAACATGCCGTTGGCGACGATTGCGCCGAGCACGCAGCCGGCCGCCTGGGCCGGGAGGTAAGCGACCGCGTGGCGCCAGCTGATTCCGCCGAAGCTCGCGTCGACCAGCGACACGACCGGATTGAAGTGCCCGCCGGAGATGGGACCGAAGGTGAGGATGATCGCGTAGAGGCCTGCGGCGGTGGCGGCCGCGTTCTCAAACAGCCGCAGGCCGGCGTCGTGGGGCGAAAGCTGCTGGGCGGCGATACCCGAGCCGATGACGAGCGCGGCGAGGAATCCCGAGCCGAGCAGCTCGGCAAGCAGCCGGCGGGACAGCGGTGGTCGCGTGTTCATGGTCGCGGGGAGAGTCTAAAGATTGACAATCGTCACTTCCATCGGTAGCTGTAGATCGATGCTTGTCGATCCCATTGGCTTGCCCCACCGTGAGCACGGGTAGCTGAGACCTCATGGAACAAGACAGAAGCTCAGATACCGCGGAGACCTTCGGCGACCAGCCGCTGCCCGACTCGGCCTCCAACCAGAACGCCGAAGAGGACCCGACTCCGGAGAGCTCCGGCGGCGGAGGCGGCCAACAGGATCCTGATCCCCCCGATGAGGATGCCGGGCGCCAGAACGATGAGCGTCAGTCCGGCACCGTGGGCGGGGCCGGCGAGCATTCCCAAGCCACCGGTCACCCGGACAACGCGGGCTGATCCCACCCCTCCCACGGCCGGATGGCGCCGCGGGCGCCGCTAGGATCGGCCGTCCGTGAGATACCCGGTCGAGAGCTTCACCGAGGACGAGCGTGTCCTCTTGCGCCCGCACTTCAGCAATCTCGACCGGCCGGTGTTCGCGCTCGTCAACCTGCCGGAGACGGTCAAGGGCGCGCTGTTCGCCCGGTACTCGCGCTATCCGGGGACGCTGCGACGCATGTTCCTGGAGGAGTTCGCCGCCGATGTCGACTCGGGGGGCGTCGCCTTCGACGGGGAGGAGGGCCGGCGGGCCGCGCAGCTCTACGAGCGGATCTTCCTGGGCTACGGCGATGACTCCGTCGCCCAGCTCGGTGGCGCCCACATCGCCTGCGAGTGGGTCTCCAATGTCCTCACGAAAGTCCTGCAGCGCCCGCGCCTGGGCGCCTACCTGGAGCAGTCCACGCGCTACATCGCCTACGACGCGTCGATGCCTGACCCGCCGGGGGGCTACCGGTACTACCGCGACGGCGAGCTGGGGCCGGAGTACGAGCGGGCGATGGACGCGCTCTTTGACATCTACGCCCGGGCGCTACCGCGGGTAGCGACCTGGGCGCAGGGCGAGTTCCCGCGCGCGCCCGAGGAGGCCACCGCGGCGCACACGCGGGCAATCAGGGCCAAGGCCCTCGACCTGCTGCGCGGGCTGCTGCCGGCCAGCTCGCTCTCGCACATGGGCATCTTCGCCACCGGCCAGACCCTGGAGGCGCTGATCCTGCACCTACTCGCCCATCCGCTGCCCGAGGCTCGTCGCGTCGGTGCGATGATCCTCCAGGAGGTCAAAGCGGTGATGCCGAGCTTCGTCGCGCGCGTGGAGCGACCCGACCGCGGCGGCGAGTGGATCTCCCACCTCCAGGAGCGCGCGCGCGCCGGCGAGCGATGGTCACGCCGGCTGGCACTCGCGCAGCACGACCCTCCCACGGGACCCTCGGTGACGCTCCTGCGGGTGGAGGGCGACGAGGACGACCTGCTGGCGGCGCTGCTGTTCGAGTCCTCCGCGTGCTCGGAGACGGCGATCCAGGAAACGGTGGCGGAGTTGGATGGAGAGCAGCGCGAGGCGATGCTCGCCGACCTGATGGGAGTGCGGGCCAACCGCCGCCACCGACCGGGTCGAGGCTTGGAGGCGCTCCGCTACCGCTTTGAGATCGTCTCTGACTACGGCGCCTTCCGTGACCTGCAGCGCCACCGGATGCTGACGGTGCAGTGGCAGTCGCTGACCCCCGACCTCGGTGCCGGTGTGCCCGAGCAGGTGGAGCTGGCGGGCCTGGGCGATGACTACCGCCGGGCCCTGGAGATCTCCCAGCGGGAGTACGAGCGGCTCGCCGGCGCCGGCCTGGCCCAGGCGGCGCCCTACGCGCTGTGCCTCGGGTACCGCCTGCGCTACATCCTCGATCTCAACGCGCGCGAGGCGATGCAGCTGATCGAACTGCGCTCCGGCCGCGAGGGCCATCCCAGCTACCGAGCGGTCGCGCACGAGATGCACGCCCAGATCGCCGCCGTGCACCCGGCGATCGCCGGTGCGATGACCCACGTGGACCGCGACACCGAGCCCCGGCTGGAGCGGATCCTGTCCGAGATGCGCACCCAGGCCCGGGTCAGCAGCTAGCCGTCAGCGCGCTTCGCCTCCTGCTGGCGAAGTTCGATCCGCCTGATCTTCCCGGTCAGGGTCTTGGGCAGATCGGGCACGAACTCGATC
>JALYYW010000096.1 GCA_030946085.1 Actinomycetota bacterium | reverse complement strand
CGGGAGCCGCGACACGTCCGCGCGGTTCCCACCAGCACCGAGCAGAAGATCGCCTCAGCGGTGCAGTTCTTCAACGCTTCAGAGCATCCGCGCACCGTCGCCGGCGTGGCTCGATCGCTCGGGGCGCCCGCTGCCGCCGTACTGCCGTCGGTCGCCAGCACCAGCCTTGTGAGCCTGACCATCTCCTGGGAGCTGTGCTGGTACCGCTACGAGGTCGACCTCTCCGATGAGGTGCCGAGCGTGCGTGTGGTGGGGCAGGGGTACGAGCTCTCCGAGCTTCCGGCGCAGGAGCTTCAGGGCAATGCCGCCGCCGATGAGCGCGGCGCCCTTCACCTGGGCTGAGCCCCGGCGGGTATGCGCGCCTGACCCGTTGCCCCTCGGTCCAATAGCATCCATGCCGTGATCTACTGCGTGATTCCGGAGGCGCTGGAGGCGGAGCTGCTGGACAAGCTGACCCGCTACTACGCCGACGATCCGAACGTGACGGTGATCGTCGACCGGCGCCGGTCCTCGCGCCGGGAGCGCAGCTCCACCGGAGGCGGGAAGCGTGAGATCCGTGACCGCCGCCGACCGCGAGTGCCCGGCGAGCTGCCCGAGCTGACGAGCGATTGAGCGCCGCGCAGCGCAGTCTGGTGATCCACGTCGACGGCGGGGCGCGTGGCAACCCGGGTCCGGCGGCGATCGGCGTAGTGCTCTCAGGCGCCGGCGGGGAGATCGTGGAGGAGGTGTCCGAGCGCATCGGCGTGGCGACTAACAACGTCGCCGAGTACCGGGCGCTGCTGCGGGGGTTGGAGCGTGCCAGCGCCCACGGCGCCAGAGACGTGGAGCTGATCAACGACTCCGAGCTGGTCGCATGCCAACTCAACGGCGTCTACAAGGTCAAGCATCCAGCGATGCGCCCGCTCTACCTGGAAGCTCTGGCAGCGCTGCGGGGCTTCGAGCGCTGGCGGATCCGCAACGTCCCGCGAGCCCAGAATGCGCGCGCCGACGCGCTCGTGAACGCGGCGCTCGACGATGGGTAGCCAGTTCGTTTCGCTCGGTGTCTCTCGGGTAGCCGAGCCGATATGAGCGTCACCCGACTTGCGCGGCGGCTCGTGGCCCACCAGGCGGATCACCCCGTCGTCAGCCTCTACCTCGACCTCGACCCCGAGCGGTTCGCCACTCCGCCCGCGCGCGCCTCGCAGATCCGCTCGCTGCTCGACGGCGCCCGGCGCGAGGTCGAGCGCGACGCCTCCCTGGGGCACGAGAGCCGCCAGGCGCTGCGGGAGGACCTCGAGCGGATCGAGACCTACCTGCACTCGGCCGATGCACCGTTTCAGGGTGCGCGAGCGCTGGCGGTGTTCTGCTCGCTGCGCGACGAGCTGTTCGAGGTGGTACAGCTGGCCCGCCCCACGGAGGCGCTGGCGGTCATCGAGCGCAAGCCCTACGTCGAGCCGCTGGTCCGAGGGGTGGAGGATCGTCAGTGGTGCGTGGCGCTCGTCAGCCGCCGCTCCGCGAGGGTGCTGAGCGGGCCCGGGGACAGGCTGGAGGAGCGCCAGCGCATCGAGGACAACGTCCACGGCCAGCACGACCAGGGCGGCTGGTCGCAAGCTCGCTACCAGCGCAGCGTCGACAAGGACGCTGAGGACCACCTGCGGCGCGTAGCCGACATGCTCTTCCGTCGCTGGCGCCGGGAGCGCTTCGACCGCCTGGCGCTCGGCGGACCCGCTGAGGCGGTCGCCCGCCTGGAGACCTTCCTGCACGAAGAGCTCCGCCCGCTGCTCACCGAACGTCACATCGACGTCGATGTCGCGGCGGCCAGCGAGGACGCGATCCGCGCCGCGGCGGGCAGGTTGGTGGAGGAGGACGACCGCGAGCGCGAGCGTGCCGCGCTCGACCGCCTGGCGGAGGCCGGTGGCACCGGGAGTCGGGGAGCCGGGGGGTTGGAGGAGACGCTCGGAGCCCTCGGCGAGCGACGGGTGGACACTCTCCTGCTGGACGCGACGTTCGATCGTGCCGGGGCGCGCTGCCCCTCCTGCGGGCTCCTCCTGGCGCAGGCGGGACGAGCCTGTCCCGCCGACGGAGCGACGCCCCAGCCCGTCGAGCGCCTCCGCGAGGCCGTCGTGGAGGCCGCGCTGGCCCAGGACGCACACGTCATGGCCGTGCGTCACTTCTCCGACCTCGGGCCCTTCGGGGGCATCGCGGCGCTACTGCGCTTCTGAGTCGCCTGACCCGCGCTACGCTTGCCGTGTGAGCGACGCCCTGTCAGAGCTGAGCGCGAGGCTGCAGGACACCGCCGAGCGGCTGCGCTCCGGTGACCTCCCGGCCGAGACTGCTCTGCCGCTGATCGAGGAGTGCGCGCGGCTGGCCTCGGAGGCCAGCTCGCAGGTGGACCAGCAGGTCCGCGCCGCGCTCGAGCCGCTGCCGGACCTACCCGGCCAGCTGCCGCTGCCGGCGGCGTAGCGCCGCGTGGGGACCGCGCGCCTGGCAGCCGCTTACCCCGAGCACCTGCGCGCCGAGGTCGACGCCTACCTGGAAGGGCTGCGGTTCTCTCCCGACCGCACCGCCGGGGGGCTGGAGGAGGCGATGCGCTACTCGCTGCTGGCGGGGGGCAAGCGGATTCGCCCGGTGCTGGCGCTGGCCACCGCGGAGGCGATTGGACGCCCGCCGGCTTCGGTGCTGCCGCTGGCCGCGGCGCTGGAGCTGATCCACACCTACTCGCTGATTCACGACGATCTGCCGGCGATGGACGACGACGATCTCCGGCGCGGGCGGCCCACCTGTCACCGCGCTTTCGGCGAAGACGTGGCGATCCTGGCCGGCGACGGCCTGTATGCCGAGGCGTTCTCGCTGCTGCTCGCCGAGCAGCGGGGGGAGCCGGCGGGAGTGCTCGGGGCAGCGGCGGAGCTGGCCCACGCCACCGGCGTACAGGGGATGGTCGGCGGCCAGTACCTGGACGTCGCCGGTGCGGCGCCGGCAGGCGGCAACGGGCTGCGCCGACTGCACGAGCTGAAGACCGGACGGCTGATCGGTGCCAGCATCGAGTGCGTGCTCCTGCTGACCGGCGTTTCCGGACCTGCCACAATCTCCTTTAAGAGCTTCGCACGCGAGCTGGGCGTGCTCTTCCAGATCATCGACGACATCCTCGACGTCACCGGATCGGAAGAGACGCTCGGCAAGCAGCAAGGCAGCGACGAACGGCTGGGAAAGCGCACCTACGTCTCCGAGTTCGGACTTGGGCGGGCGCGCGAGCTGGCTCGTGAGTCGCACGAGCGGGCCCGTGCCGCCCTGGCCCGGGCGGCTCCCGCCGGAGCTGAGCAGCTGAAGCAGATAACCGACTTCATCGCCACCCGGACCTTCTGAATGCCGCACAAGCTGCTCCACCGCATCGACAAGCCCCAGGATCTGCACGGTCTCACCGACGACGAGCTGCAGCTGCTGGCTCAGGAGGTGCGCGAGCACATCATCGACACGGTGGGCGAGATCGGCGGCCACTTCGGCGCCAATCTCGGCACCTGCGAGATCGCCGTGGCGCTGCACTCGGTGCTGGACTCCCCCCGGGACAAGGTGCTGTGGGACGTCGGGCACCAGGCCTATCCGCACAAGGTCCTGACCGGAAGGCGGGATCAGCTGCCGACGATCCGCGCCTACGGCGGCCTGGCGCCGTTCTGCAACATCCGGGAGTCAGAGCACGACATCATGGGGGCGGGGCATGCCTCCACCGCGATCGGCTACGCGGTCGGCCTCAAGGAGGCGATGCGCCGCGGCCATGGCGAGGACGGGAACGTGGTCGCGGTCGTCGGCGACGGCGCCATGACCGGCGGGGTGGCCTTTGAGGCCGTCCACCAGGCCGGGGGCCTCGGCACGCCGATGGTGGTGCTGCTCAACGACAACGGCATGTCGATCTCCCCTAACGTCGGCGCGCTCAGCCGCTCCTTCAACCGGGTGCGGTTGAACCCGAAGCTGTGGCACGCCCGTGAGGAGGTGGAGGGCGGACTGGCCAAGCTTCCGGACCCCCTGGGCGCGGCGTTCGAGCGAATCGGTCCGCACTTCAAGGAATCGATCAAGGCCTTCTGGGCGCCGGGAATGTGGTGGGAGGAGCTCGATTTCGCCTACATGGGCGTGATCGACGGCCACGACGTGCGGGGGCTGCGCCGGGCGTTGCGGGAGGCGCTGGCCACCGAGCGGCCGGTGGTGATCCACTGCGCCACCGTCAAGGGCAAGGGCTTTGCGCCGGCCGAGGAGGGTGGCCTGGAGGGGATGGAGGCCTGGCATGCGGCCAAGCCGAAGTCGATCGCGGGCCGGCTGCCGGCGGTCGCGCTCCCCGGGGCCGCCGCCCCTGTGGCCAAGGCCCCGCAGTACACGAAGGTGTTCGGCGAGGCTCTGGTCCGCGAGTGCCGGCGCGACCACCGCGTGCTCGGGATTACCGCGGCGATGAACTCCGGGACCGGCCTCAGCATCCTTCAGAAGGAGCTGCCCGACCGCTACTTCGACGTCGGCATCGCCGAGCAGCAGGCGATCCTGCTGGCCAGCGGGATGGCTCTGCAGGGCTCCAAGCCGGTGGCGGCGATCTACTCCACCTTCCTGCAGCGGGCCTACGACCAGATCATCCACGACGTGTGCCTGCAAGAGCTGAACGTCGTGTTCGCGCTCGATCGCGCCGGCCTGGTCGGCGATGACGGCCCCACCCACCACGGCGCCTTCGACATCGCCTATCTGCGCTGCCTGCCGAACATCGTGCTGATGGCCCCGCGGGACGAGGCGCTGCTCGTGCACATGCTCCACACCGCGCTGCGCTACGACAGCGGGCCGGTGGCGCTGCGCTACCCCCGCGGCGAGGGGATCGGGGTACCGCTCCCCGAGCACCCGCGCCCGCTGGAGATCGGCACCGGCGAGATTCTCCGCGAGGGTGATCGCGTGGCGCTCTTGGGCTACGGGAGCGGTGTGACCAAGGCCCTGGAGGCCGCCGAGCTGCTCTCCGAGTGGGGCATCTCCACCACTGTCGCCGACGCCCGCTTCGCCAAGCCGATAGACGCCGGCCTCGTGGCCCAGCTGGCCGCCGAGCACGAGCTGCTGGTGACCGTGGAGGAGGGGGTGCTCGCCGGCGGCTTCGGCTCCGGGGTGTGGGAGACGCTCTCCGACGCCGGCCTGTCGGCCCGCATCCTGCGCGTCGGCCTGCCCGACCGCTTCGTCACCCACGGCCCGCCGAAGGTCCTGCACGAGGAGGTGGGATTCACCGGCCAGCGGATCGCCGAGCGGGTTCAGGCGGCGGTCGGGGACCGCAGCGTCACGCGCTGAGCGTCAGCGTACGCCGCAGCGGCGCCGGGAGACGCTCAGGGAAGGCTCAGGAAGAACCTGCGCTGCGCGGCCCGTCCTCTGGTGAGGGTGGTGTCGGCGATGCCGACCTCCTGAATCGTGCCGCGCCGGACCTTGAGCACGGCCCGGCTGGGCCCGTTTGACGCCAGGTACCAGCGGTTGCGCCCGAGCTGAAAACCGCTGCCGACCCGCAGTCGCCGCGCAGCCGCGGCCAGCCGCGTGCCCGGACGCACGCCTCGCAGCGCGTAGTGGCGGCTTGCGGTCAGGGCCAGCACGACTCGCCCGCGCACTCGCCGGCGCTCCGCCCGCGAGAACGGGCCCAGCAGCGCGGGCGAGGGATAGCCGACCCGGATCCCGCTGGAGGCCAGGCAGAAGAAGTCCATGTAGGGCCGTCCGCGGGTGGAGCTGCGACGGAACAGCCGCCGGGCGTGGGCGCGCGTCATCCCCAGGCTCACCGGTCCGAGTCGCCGGCCGGCGAGACGACCCGAGGGCCGGGCGCACGAGAACTGCCGCGCTGGCGAGCCTCTTCCGGGTGGTCCGCTCGCGCCCGGAGAGGGGGCGAATGACGGCAGGCCGGCGCAGGACACCGGGCGCGGGTGAGCCGGGTCCAAGGCGTTGAAGATGAGCTGCGCCACCACCGGGTCCACGGCCTCGGCGAGGTGCTCGGAGAGGTCGTTGGGGCAAACCTCCTGCAGCACGTGGTTGGTCACGTTGGGCGCGTGGAGGATGCCGCTGGTGTACGGGACCACGAGCTCGTCGTGTGTGGTCGGAATCGTGGTGTACTGCGTCCCGGGCACGGCCGCGCCGCCCTGGTTGATCTTCTGCACCATCGGTGACCCGGCGAGGAACTCCGAGCACGAACCGCAGAACTGCGCCACGAGGTCGACGATCGGCTGGGAGAGCCCGAGCGGAGCGGCGCTGGCCCGGAACTGAGCCAGCCCGCCGACGTGGGTGCCGGCGTACAGCGGCGTCATCGCGACGTAGCGATTGACCTTGCTCGCGCCACCGAGGTACTTCAACCAGTACTCCGGCATGAACGTCCCCTCCGAATGGCCGACGAGGTCGACCTTGCGGGTGTGGGTGGCCGCGAGCACCCGGTCCACGAACGCGGCCAGCTCGGGCGCGCTCTGCTCGATCGGGATCACCCCGCCGAAAGCGGGGAAGCGGGGGTCGAGCCCGTAGGTCAGCGCGAACACGCAGTAGCCGCGAGCTTTCAGCAGGGGAGCGATATAGCTCCAGTTCTCGCCCATCGTCGCGCTCAGGCCGTGCACCAGCACGATGGGGTCCGGATGCGCCGCGGACGGCTTGCAAGTGAAGTCGTTAGCGCCCGGGGGCGGGTTGGCCAGGCTCATCTGCGCCGAGGCCACCGGACTCGTGAGGGCCAGCAACACGCCGATACCGAGAACCATCGAGATCGCGCGGCGCACCGAACGCAGCTTATCTACCGGACTCTGATCACGTACCGTCTCGGTCCGTGAAGCGGGTGCGGATCGACAGCTTGCTCTCACGCCGGGGCCTGTTCGACTCCCGCGCGCGAGCGGCGGCCTCGGTGCTGGCCGGGGACGTGAGGCTGCTGCCCGACCGCCGTCGGGTGCAGAAGCCCGGTCAGCTCGTCCCCGAGGACGTCCAGGTGGAAGTGGTCCGGGCGCCCCAGTTCGTCTCCCGGGGCGGGGTCAAGCTGGCCAACGCGCTGGAGGCGTTCGGGCTCTCGGTGTCCGGCGCCTGCGCGCTTGACGTCGGAGCCTCCACCGGCGGCTTCACCGACTGCCTGCTCCAGCGCGGCACCGCGCGCGTGATCGCGCTGGATGTCGCCTACGGCGAGCTGCACTGGCGCCTGCGCTCGGACCCCCGGGTGAGCGTGGTGGAGCGGCGCAACGCGCGCTCGATTGCGGCCGCGGATCTCCCCTACCGTCCCGGCGTGATCGTGATCGACGTGTCCTTCATCTCCCTGGCCAAGGTGCTGCCGGCGGTGCTGGCCTGCGCGGCGGACCGTTTCGACTGCCTGGCGATGGTCAAGCCGCAGTTCGAGGTGGGACGGGCGCTGGTGGGCCGGGGCGGGGTCGTCCGTGATCCGGAGCTGCGACGGCGCGCGCTGGTGTCGGTCGGTTCGACGGCGGTGCAGTTGGGGGCCGTGGTGCTCGGCTACGCCTCCTCCGGCCTGCCGGGACCGGCCGGCAACCGGGAGAGCTTCGTGTGGCTGGCCGAGGCCGGCCGGGACGGCGGCCTGCGCGAGGAGCGCCACCTGGCCCGATCCGCAGCTGAGGTGGAGGGACTCACGAGCGCTGAGGTGGAGGAGGTGCAGGGCACGTGAACGCGCCCCGCGTAGCGAGCGTGTTCACCCACCGCCGCCCGGCGGAGACGGGGCCGGCGCTGGAGGAGCTGCTGCGCTGCGCGCGGGAGGCGGGGACGGTGCTGCGCTTCTCCGAGCGGGAGACCCTAAAGCACGGGCTCTCGCCGGCGCCGGGTTTGGAGCTCGACGCGCCCGTCTGCTCGGAGGTCGACATCTGCTTCGCGCTGGGGGGCGACGGCACCATCCTGACCGCGCTGCGCACCTATGCCGGCACCGGAGTGCCCGTCTTCGCCGCCAACTTCGGCGAGATCGGCTTCCTGGCCACCGTCGAGCGCGGCGGCCCGGGGAGCGGCTTCCGCCAGGCGTTCGCCGGCGCCTACGAGGTGCTGTCGCTGCCGGGCCTGGCGCTGTCGGGAGGCGGCGGCGAGTGGCTGGCGATCAACGACGTCTCGATCCAGCGCCAACCGGGCAAGCGGGTCGCGGATCTGTCCTACGCGGTCGGCCCGGACGAGGTCGGGCGGGTGCGCTGCGATGGGCTGGTCGTGGCCACCCCGGCGGGCTCGACCGGCTACAACCTGGCCAACGGCGGGCCGGTGATGGCCTGGGGCGTGACGGGCTTCGTGGTGTCGTTCATCGCCCCGCACTCGCTCACCGCCAGGGCGCTGGTGGTGGCGCCCGCCGACGAGCTGACGATCGGCAACCGCTCCCCTGAGGAGGCCGTGGACGTGATGGTCGACGGACGGCCGGTGGGCGTGCTGGAGCCCGGGGAGTCGCTGTCGGCTCGATTCGTCGACGACCAGGGGCACCTGGCGCAGGTGGCGGGGGCGACTTTCTACCAGCGGCTGCGAGAGAAGTTCGGGCGGCTGGCGAGCACGCAGTAGGGACGATCGCCTCTCCCGGGACGCCCTCGCGATTCCGTCATCCTCGGGTGGTAGACCGGGGGCATGCTTCACGAGCTGCGCGTCGAGAACCTGCTGCTGATGGAGCGGGCCGAGATCCGGCTGGCTCCCGGGTTGAACGTCGTCACCGGGGAGACCGGGGCCGGCAAGACCCTGCTCGCCCACGCGCTCGACCTGCTGCTGGGAGGGCGCGCCCGCGCCGGGATCGTCCGCCAGGGGGCGCAGGAGGCCTACGTGGAGGGCGTGTTCTCGTTGCCCGAGGAGCTGCCAGGAGAGCTTCGGGAGCGCTTGCCCGGCGATGCGCAGGAGATCGTGCTGGCGCGCCGCGTCTGGGCCGACGGGCGCACGCGGGCGTATGTGTGCGGGCGCTCGGGCACCCTTGCCGACCTTCGTGAGCTGGGCGCGCGGCTGCTGGCCTTCTACGGTCAGCACGAGAGTCGGCGGCTGATGCTCGGCTCGGCGCAGCTGGAGATCCTGGACGCCCTCGGCGGGGGCGAGCAGCGGGCGCTGCGGGCGGCGCTGGCCAGCGCCTACGAGACAGCGCGTGGGCTGCGGGCACGGGTGCAGGAGCTGCGGGTGCTCGCCGGTGCGCGCGATCGCGAGCTTGATCTGGTGGCCTTCGAGCTGCGGGAGATCGATGCCGTCGGACCCACGGAGGCCGAAGCGAACGAGCTGAGCCTGGAGCGGGAGCGCCTGCGCCACCTGGAGACGCTGCAAGTGGCCGCGGCCCGTGGCGCCGAGGCGATCTCCCCGCCGGAGGGCAGGGGAGTGGTGGAGCTGCTGGCGGGGGCCGGCACCGGCCTGGAGGCCGCGGGCGCGATCGATCCGGCGCTGGCGCCGCTGGCCGAGCGCCTGCTGGCGCTGCGCTTCGAGGCCGAGGATCTCGCCGGTGAGCTGCGGGCATACCTTCAGGGCGTCGAGTCCGCGCCGGGGCGCCTGGAGGAGGTGGAGGAGCGGCTCGCGCTCTTCGCCCGGCTGGAGCGAAAGCACGGCGGGTCAATCGCCGAGGTCCTGCGCCACGCCGAGGCCTGCCGGGCGCGCCAGGCCGAGCTGGAGCACGCCGAGGTGGCCTTGGAGGGCGCCGAGGCCGAGCTCGCCGCGGCGCAGGCGGAGCTTGACCGGCTCGCGGGTGAGCTGAGCCAGCGCCGTGAGGCGGCCGGCGAGGAGCTGGCGGCGGCGGTGCGAGAGCGGCTCGCCGAGCTCGCGATGCCCGACGCGCGCTTTCAGGTGGCGCTGCAACCGCGCGCTGACGGGTGCGGCCCCCGCGGAGCCGACTCGGTCGAGTTCCTGATCGCTCCGAATGCCGGTCTGCCGGCGGGGCCGCTGCGGGAGATCGCCTCCGGCGGCGAGCTCTCCCGGGTCATGCTGGCGCTGTTGAGCGTGGCCCACGGGCGCACCGACGGCCGCGGCCCGACGGGCGCGGGCGGGCGGGAGCTTCCGGGCCAGCCGCTGCTCGTGTTCGACGAGATCGACGCCGGCGTCGGCGGCCACACCGCCCGCGCTGTGGGTGCGCAGCTGCGTGAGCTGGCGCGCGGGCGCCAGATTCTCTGCATCACCCACCTGCCCCAGGTCGCGGCGCTCGGCACCCGCCACTTCACGATCGTCAAGGATGGCCGTAGCACACCGGCGCGCACCACCGTGAGCGCGCTGGAGGGCGAGGAGGTCGTCGGCGAGATCGTGCGGATGCTCGGTGCCGGAGAGGGCGATCGGGCCGCCAGCCAGCACGCGCGCCAGATGCTGCGCGCTGCGTAGCCTCCGGCGCGTTCCCGTCCGCCCCCGGCGCTACGTTGAAGAGGTCCACTACACTTAAGGATCGATCGATGGCACCAGACCCCCGCCGCGTCGCGACTAGCTCCACCGGGAAGACCCGGTTCATCTTCATCACCGGCGGGGTCGTCTCCTCGCTGGGCAAGGGCATCGCCGCCGCTTCGATCGGCCGGCTGCTGGTGGCCCGCGGGCTGAGCGTCCAGCTGCAGAAGTTCGATCCCTACATCAACGTCGATCCCGGCACGATGTCCCCCTACCAGCACGGCGAGGTCTTCGTCACCGAGGACGGAGCCGAGACCGATCTCGACCTCGGTCACTACGAGCGCTTCACCGACGCCAACACCAGCCGGGCCTCGAACGTCACCGCCGGCGGGATCTACAACACGGTGATCCGTCGCGAGCGGCGCGGGGACTATCTCGGCGCCACCGTGCAGGTCGTGCCCCACATCACCGACGAGATCAAGCAGCGGGTCCGGCTGATGGCCGAGGCCAGCGATGTCGATTTCGTCATCACCGAGATCGGGGGCACCGTCGGGGACATCGAGTCCCTGCCCTTCTTGGAGGCGATCCGCCAGTTCCCCGTGGACGTGGGCCGCCGGCGCTGCATGTTCATTCACCTCACGCTCGTGCCCTACATCGGCCACGCCGGGGAGCTCAAGACCAAGCCCACCCAGCACTCGGTCAACGAGCTCCGACGCATCGGCATCGCGCCGGACATGGTGGTCTGTCGCTCGGAGTCCGTGCTCTCGCCGGAGATCCGGCGCAAGATCGCACTGTTTGCCAGCCTTCCCGCCGCTGCGGTGGTCTCCGCCTGCGACGTGCCGGACATCTACCGCGTGCCGCTGGTCTTCCGCACCGAGGGCGTCGACGACTACATTCTCGGCGAGCACTTCGGCCTGGAGGTGCAAGCGCCCGATCTGCGCGGCTGGGGAGAGATCACACGCCGCTTCAGCGAGGCCGACGGCAGCGTGCGTATCGCGCTCGTGGGCAAGTACGTGCAGCTGGCGGATGCATACCTGTCGGTGGTGGAGGCCCTCAAGCACGCCGGTGTTCACCACGGCTGCCGGGTGGCGATCGACTGGGTCGACTCCGAGAGCGTCGAGGAGCCCGAGGTGGCAGGCCAGCTGGAGGGTGCCGACGGGATCCTGATCCCCGGCGGGTTCGGCGGGCGCGGCTTCGAAGGCAAGATCCGGGCGGCGCAGATCGCGCGGGAGCGCGGGATCCCCTACCTGGGCGTCTGCCTGGGTATGCACGTCGCGGTCAGCGAGTTCGCCCGCCACGTCGCGGGCATGGACGGCGCCAACTCCACCGAGATGGATCCCGAGACCCCCTTCCCCGTGATCGACCTCCTGCCCGAGCAGAAGGAGATCGCCGACATGGGCGGCACGATGCGTCTCGGCGCCGACCCCGTGAAGCTCCACGACGGCACCGTGGCTCGGGAGCTCTACGGCGAGGCCGTCATCTACGAGCGTCACCGCCACCGCTACGAGGTCAACAACCACCTTCGCCGGCGGCTTGAGGCTGCCGGGCTGGTCTGCTCGGGCACCTCCCCCGACGAGCGGCTGGTCGAGGTCGTCGAGCTGGCGCATGACTCGCATCCGTTCTTCGTGGCCTCGCAGTACCACCCCGAGTTCAAGTCCCGCCCCGAGCGGCCCGCACCACTGTTCCGTGATTTCGTGGGCGCCGCGCGGTCACGGAGTGCCGGTCCCGCGGCCGGGGAAGGCGAGGGGGGAGCAAGCGCGCGCGCCGCGGCCATCGGCGATGGGTCCGTCTCGGAGCTCAGCTCCACCGCGGGCGCGTGAGGCGCGCCACCAGCGCCGAACGGGAGCGGCTGCACCAGACCTTCGAGGGCCTCTGCCGGATCGAGAGCCCCTCCGGGCACGAGCGGGCGTGTGCCGACTGGGTCATCGAAGAGCTGCGGGCGCTCGGACTGGACGTGCAGGAGGACGGTGCCGGGTCGACGGCGGGCGCGGACGCCGGCAACCTGTTCGCGCGGATTCCCGGGCGCAGCGAGCGCGCGATCATGCTCTGCGCCCACCTGGACACGGTTCCGGCTACCGCGCCGATCGAACCCGAGCTGGTCGGGGGCGCTTGGCGCAATGCCAATGCCGGGATCCTGGGCGCCGACAACAAGGCGGCGGTGGCGGTGCTGGTGGAGCTGACGCGACGGGTTCTCAGGGCTGGAGCCGGAGCACCGGAGGTCGGGCTGGAGCTGGTCTTCACCGTCTCTGAGGAGAACGGGCTGCACGGGGCCAAGGCCTTCGATGTCGGCCGCCTGCGCAGTCAGTTCGGGTACGTCTTCGATCACGCTTCGCCGATCGGTGAGATCGTCGTCGCCTCGCCCACCTACCAGCGCTTCACCGCCGACCTCCGAGGGCGCGCGGCGCACGCGGGGATCAGGCCTGAGGCCGGCCGCAGCGCGATCGCGGCGGCGGCCCAGGCCATCGCCGCGCTCCCGCTCGGGCGACTCGACGCCGAGACCACGTGCAACGTCGGCCTGGTCCGGGGTGGCACCGCCACCAACGTCGTTCCCGAGCGCTGCCGCGTGGAGGGCGAGGTCAGGGGCCTGCAGGACCGGCGGGTGGAGGAGGTGCTCACTGCGCTGATCGACCGCTTCCAGGACGCCGCCGACAGCGCCGAGTGTGACCTCGACATGACCGTCGAGCGGATGTTCGGCGGCTACCGGACCAAGCCGAGCGCGCCGCTGGTGCTGAGCGCCGCGCGCGCGCTGGCCGCCTGCGGCTACAGCCCTCGCCACATCGCCACCGGCGGCGGGTCCGACGCCAACGCCTTCCAGGCTCAAGGTTTTCAATGCGCCAACCTGGCCAACGGCACCGAGCGCAACCACGAGCCCCACGAGCGGGTCAGCGTCGACGCCCTGGAGGGGATGCTGGAGGTGGCGATGGCGCTGCTGGAGGAATACCGACAGACGGAGGAGACGCCGGCATGAGCATGGAGTTCCAGACAATCGGCGAGGAGGTCGGCTTCCAGGGGAAGATCATCCGCGCCGGCACCGAGCGCTTTCGCCACGGTGACGGCGAGGAGGTGGCCCGGGACAAGGTGTGGCACCCGGGCGCGGTCGGCATCCTCGCCGTGGAGGACGAGCACGTGTGGCTGACGCGCCAGCCGCGCGAGGCGGCTCGTGCCACCGCCTCGCTGGAGGTGCCCGCAGGCAAGCTGGACGTGCCGGGCGAGCCGCCTTCTGAGACGGCCAAGCGCGAGCTGGCCGAGGAGATCGGCAAGCAGGCTGGGCACTGGGAGGAGATCTTCAGCTTCTACACCAGCCCGGGCTTCACCGACGAGCGGGTGTGGCTGTATCTCGCCACCGATCTCGGCGAGACGACCGAGAGCGCGGACGTCGAGGAGGACGAGCGGATCGAGATCGTGCCGTGGCCGCTCGCCGAGCTGGATGGCGCCATCTCCGAGTGCGAGGACTCAAAGTCGCTGATCGCGTTGCTCTGGCTTGCGCACCGGCAGGCGCGCCAGCCAGGCCGCTAGGCGCGACAGCGCTCGCGGCCGGCTACGCGGTCGTCGTGGTCGAGTTGTCAGCCAGTTTGCAGAACGTGTCTCCCAGCGTGCCCGCCCCGCGCGTGGCGGTGATCGTGAGGTGGACCTTGTTGAGGTCGACCACCAGCCCCAGGAGCTGGAGGTTCAGCGGGCCGACGATGAGGTCCAGCACCGGACAGGAGCTACCGGCGGCTGCGGTCGAGGCCACGGCTGGGTTGAGCTGGGTGGTGAAGCGCAGGGCGTGACCGCCGTTACGGCGCACGCTCGCGGTCAGCGCCCGGGCGGCGGCAGCTCGACCCGAGGCGATCTTGGCCCGGGCCAGCCGGCAGAACAGCGAGCCGAGCACGCCCCCGCGCGGGTTGCCGGTGACATCGAGCTGGACCTTGTCCAGGTGCGCGTTCAAGCCCAGCAGCTGCAGGTTCAGCTGGTTGAGGAACAGGTGGAGCACGCGACATCCCCCGCCGGCGGCGGCGCTCAGGGCCACCCGGCTGCGGATCGTGCGCACGTGACCGGAGTTGTCGGTGAGGGTGGCGGTGACCAGGCCGGTCGCGTTCAGTGAGCGTCCGGCGGCGGCAAAGCGCAGAACCTCGACGCCGACGCTCAGGTGAGCCGGGCGCGCGGATGCAACCCGTGGCGCGGCCGCAGCCGCCATCGGCGCCGCCGCCGGCATCAGGCTCACGGCCAGAGCCACCAATACGCCGGCGATTCCCGCCGGCAGGACGAACCGGCATCGCACAGCTGTCATCCCCCACCTCCAAGTCGAACGGACAATGGTCTTCTGTCAGCAGCGACTCCCCGTTCACGCGCGCCGGCAAACAGGAGTGGGAGAGCGCGGCGTCGAAAGAGGCTCTATGCCGACCACCGAGGCTCCCGCCCGCAGGCTGACCGAGCTGACGCTCGACTTCATCGCCTACCTGGAGCTGGAGCGTGGCCTCTCACGCAACACGCTCGAGGCCTATCGCTCCGACCTGCAGCAGTACGGCCACTTCCTGGAGCGGCGCGGTCTGCACCCGCTGGACGTCGCCCCGGTCGATCTGGCGGGGTTCGTCTCAGAGCTGGCCGTGGGGCGTGAGGGCAAGGCGCCCGTCGCTCCCGCCACGCTGCAGCGCAAGATCGCCTGCCTGCGCTCGTTCTACCGGCACCTGCGCCGGGAGCAGATCCTCGATCACGACCCCACCACCGAGATGCGGCCACCCCGCTCGCGGGCCCGGCTGCCAAAGGTCCTCAGCCGTGACGAGGTGGGTCAGCTGCTGGCCCAGCCGCGCGGCCGTGGCCC
>JALYYW010000065.1 GCA_030946085.1 Actinomycetota bacterium | reverse complement strand
GCCCGGCTGCGCGTCCAGCGGCGAGGGCTCGATGGCCCAGCTGCCGCGGGCGAAGTAGGCGGCCCGGACGTTGTGTCGGCCGGCACCGGAGGCGGTGAAGGCCAGGTAGGCCTTGCCGAAGATCGTCATCGCCAGCGCAGGGTTTGACGCGCCCGCGGCGAGCGTCAAGGGCGCGGTGTAGGGGCTGGCGGCGCCGGCGCGAGTGACGGCGAGAAGGCTGCCGCTGTTGATGAACGCCACCGCCAGCAGGCCGCCGCCAGCTGCCGCGATGACCGGCTGGGAGGAGGCTGTGGGGAGGGTCGCGTCGACCTGCTCGGGGCCCTGGAACACGCCCGCGACGATGCGCGAGACGAACACGTGGGCCACTCCGCCGACCTGCTTGAGGTACACCAACCCACCGGTGCCGTCGCGGGCCAGGGCCATCGGGCCGAGGCTGACGATGGCAGGGCTCGCTCCATCGAGCACGTGGGACGGCGCCGGGGAGGGTGCGGCGCCGGCGCCCGCCGGGAGCGCCCAGCCGCAGGCCAGCGCCACCAGCAGGACCAGCGCGGCGCGGAAAGGCGAGATGAGCTTGTTCGGGTTGAGTGCTACCGAGCTGGAAACAGGTGAGAAGGCCGGGGGTTGCGGTTTCTGGCGCCAGATGCTCGGAGATCGCTCAGCGGTCGCGCAGGAACGAGGGGATGTCGATCTCGTCGTCGCGGATCTCCAGCGAGGAGCGCTGGCCCTCGTCGAAGGTGACGTCGCGGTCACGGCGCTCACGCCGCGCCGTTTCCCGTGCGGTGCTCGGCCGACCGTGGCCGTGCTCGAAGCCGGTGGCGATCACCGTCACACGGACGTCCTCGCCGAGGGAGTCGTCGATCACCGCGCCGAAGATGATGTTGGAGTTGGAGTCAGCGGCGCCCTGGACGATCTCCGCCGCCTCGTTGACCTCGAACAGGCCCAGGTTGTGGCCCCCGGTGATGTTGAGGAGAATCCCGGTGGCGCCCTCCACCGACTCCTCCAGCAACGGCGAGGAGATCGCCGCCTTGGCCGCCTCCGTGGCCCGGTTCTCCCCGGTGGCGCTGCCGATGCCCATCAGGGCGCTCCCGGCGTCGTGCATGATCGTGCGCACGTCGGCGAAGTCCAGGTTGATCAGGCCTGGGATCGTGATCAGGTCGGTGATCCCCTGGACGCCCTGGCGCAGCACGTTGTCGGCCTCGCGGAAGGCGTCGAGGATCGTGGTGCGGCGCTCGACGATCGCCAGCAGCTTCTCGTTGGGGATCACGATCAGCGTGTCGACGTGCTCACGCAGGCGCTGGATGCCCTCCTGCGCCTGACGCGCCCGCTGGCTGCCCTCAAAGGAGAAGGGGCGCGTGACCACCCCGACGGTCAGGGCACCGATCTCGTTCTTGGCGATGTCCGCGATCACCGGGGCCGCGCCGGTGCCGGTGCCACCGCCCTCGCCAGCCGTGACGAACACCATGTCGGCGCCCTTCAGTGCCTCCTTGATCTCGTCGCGGGACTCTGCGGCCGCGCCCTGGCCCACGTCGGGGTTGGCCCCGGCGCCGAGGCCCTTGGTGAGCTCGTGCCCGATGTTGAGCTTGATGTCGGCGTCGCACATGGCAAGCGCCTGGGCGTCCGTGTTGGAGGCGATGAACTCAACGCCGCGCAGACCGGCGTCGACCATGCGGTTGACCGCGTTCGTACCGCCGCCGCCAACGCCGACGACCTTGATGACTGCGAGATAGCTGCCGCTTTCCATGTGAGGTATCCGTCCGAGCCTTGAGTTAAAGTTGAGCGTTTCTGCTCGTACCGCTCGTAGCGGGAGTTTTGCACGGTATGTCCTGAGGATGCTCAAAGTCAACGTCGTGGCCGTAGCGCAACGATCGTTGCAGATCCCCGAAGTCTCGACGACGTCGGAGTGTTCTCAAAACCACGCCATCAACCTCAGGTGGAGGGTTAGCCTCCTTTGCCAGTGGTAGCGGAGGCCCCCGTACCAGCGGCAAGGGAGCCCGCGGCAGCGGTGGCCGCCGTGCCCGCAGTGGCGGCGAGGCCGGCCTGGCCGGGGCTCGTCCCGGCGGCCGGTCGCGCCGGGTCGCTGACATCGATGTACGACGCCCCCGCGGAGCCGGAGTCGCCAAGCACCGCAGTGGCGGCGGCCCACTTGGCGCCGAGCTGGCTGCCGTCCCCGAACAGGATGCTGGGTCCGTGCCCCAGCTGGGCCACCGTCTGCCCGCCGGTCTGGGTCACCTGGGTGATCCGGCCGAGCAACGCGTAGGGCGCGGCGGCGAGCACGGCCACCGCGCGGAGCGCGTCCGTCTCGGTCACCCGCTGTCCCCCAGGCGGTGCCCGGAGCGGGATCAGCGGTAGGGACGTGGCGGAGACGTCGTGTAGCAGCGTG
>JALYYW010000056.1 GCA_030946085.1 Actinomycetota bacterium | reverse complement strand
GCCAGCGCCTGAGCGGTCTTCCGGCGCGAAGTCCACGCCTCCAACCTCGAGCGCTCATCATCCGACAGAGTGATCTGAACAGCAGTAGGAGCAGGCATGGCCCCCTCCTACCGTAACCGCCAACTATTTAAACGGACACCACACTAGGTACGACGTCTCTGCCGCCAGTCCTCGATCGCCAACTCGTACGCCTGCTCATGAAGATCGAGGATTCGCTCCCAAGCGAAGTGGTTTAACCTCGCCAGGCCGGCATCCTCCAGACGCTGGCGACGTCCCGGGTCTCGGAGCACCGAAACCAGCCCCGCGCCCAGCTGCTCGGGCTGGCAGATGAGCCCGGCACGTCCCTCTTCAAGGATGAACCTGGCTCCTAGGTTCGGCGTCGCCACGACTGCGGTCTGGTGTGCCATCGCCTCCAGGTACGGGATGCCGAAGCCCTCGTAGCTGCTGGGCAGGCAGAACGTCCACGCCCGCCTGTAGAGGTCTGCGAGCTCATCATCAGTCGGGGTCGGGAACCACACGATCCCATCCGCCGGTTCGACCCGCTCAGAGACCATCCACAGCTCCGCATCCGGAATCTCGGCGCGGACGACGCGCGAGAAGGTCTCGGCAAGCAACCGTCCACGCTTGCGGCCATCCCAGCCACCCACGAACAGGATTGTCGGCGTTGGGTGCTTGGCTGCAGACGCCGCCGCCGGATCCGGGTCCTGTCCGCACTCCAGGGCCCCGGAAGTGCGATACCAGCGCGCGTCGGCCCCGCCCGGCACGAGCGAGTACGTCCGTGTCGCGAGCCGGGAGGACAGGATCTCTAGCGGGAAGACCGCGGCTTGGCTCAGGCAGCGGCGCATCCTCGAAGCATGAAGGGCCTCGTAGATGGAGGAACCATAGAAAGTGCGCACCGTGGGCAGGCCTCGGCGTACGAAGAACCAGTCGTCCCCGTGGAGATGGCAGACGTCGAATCCGTTGAGATCGAGCCTGTTCAGCGCGAGCGGAGCGAGCGTCAGACGCCGAGCCTTGCCTTGGGCGAGGAAGCTCGGCTGCATTGCGACGTGGCGGTAGGGGGCGTCTGAGGGCGCTGGCGAGTAGGAGAAGACACACACGTCATGGCCGCCTGCGACCAGCCTGCGGGCGACCCGTTCGAGCAGCACATCCGAGCCGCCCGGTTTGCGGCCAGGTTCCGGCAACGCCGTGCTGATGGTGGCGATCTTCATCTGAGAGCAAGGTACCGAGCGACAGGCCACAGAGAGCTTGCTCGGCCGCCGTTTGCGTAGAGTGCTGCCCGTGCGAAGGATGCGAGGAAACCCGCTCCTGCACGCGGTCGACCGCTACGTTGGGATACCCATCCTTGCTTTGGGGGGCGCTGTCAGGCGTGCTCGCCCGCGTCCGGAGGAGGTTCGTCGCGTCGGCGCGATCAACTCGACGAACATCGGAGACACCATCCTGCTCTCGGCGGTCCTGAGCGACCTGAGCGCGGCGTTCCCTGAGGCTGAGACCATCCTCTTCACCTCAGAGGCCGTCCTGCCCATTGCTGGCCTCTTCCGTGGCGTCCGTGCGGAGCCGCTGGAGATCGGGAATCCGCGTCAGGCGATTAGAAAGCTGCGCCATGAGCAGCTCGACATCCTGCTCGACTTCGACCAGTGGCCGCGGATCGAGCCCGTGTACTGCCTCTTGTCTGGGGCGCACTGGACCGCTGGCTTTCGTTCACCGCATCAACACCGTCATTACAGCTATGACGCGGCGGTTAATCACTCGAGTTCGCAGCACGAGATCGACAACTATCGTGACCTCGCAGGCCTGCTCGGTATCCAGTCACGCTCGATCCCACGCCTGAAGGCCCCCGGGGTGCTCGACCCCCGACGGATGCCTCCGTGGCCGTACGTGCTGCTTCACATGTGGCCGACGGGCGTCCGGAGCGAGCTCAAGGAATGGCCGGCTGATCGGTGGCTTCGCCTCGCTGGCGAGCTGGCCGGGGGCGGCTACGCGATCGTGCTCTCCGGTGCGGCAGGCGACGCGGCGCGGACGAAGGCGTTCGCACAATCGTGCCGTGTTATGGCCAAGCCGCCGTTGGACTTCAGCGGGACCTGCGACCTGGCCGAACTGGTTGATCTCGCCGCGGGCAGTGCCTGCGTCATCAGCGTCAACACGGGAGTCGCACACCTTGCCGCGGCCACCGGGACGCCGACCGTTGTCCTGAACGGTCCGACGTCAGAACGCCGCTGGGGGCCGATCGGAGACCGGGCCGTGTCGATTAACTCGAAATACCCGGGATGTGGGTATCTGCACTTCGGCTGGGAGTACAAGGGGCGCCGCGAGGACTGCATGCTCGGTATCAGCGTTGACGAGGTTCTGGAGGTGGTCGCTCTCAGCTGTGAGCAGGACCATCGTCGACGACGAGCAGCCGGGGAGAGTCGGTGACGGGCATGTCAACGGTCAGCTGGCCCGACTCGCGCGAGTGCACCTCTACCGGGACGGGCGCGCCGGTCACCGGATCGGTCGCCGTGAGGCGTGCGGTGTCGCTGTGCAGGCCACCGAGCGTGAGACGGAAGTGCTCGGCAGGAAGGTCGTACCGTGCGGGACCTGTGACCGTCGGATCGTAGACGTGACCCATGTCGCGCGTCATCACGTAAATTGGGATCACGAAGCGATCACTGGTCACCTGAAAGGGAAAAACGGCGAGCACGTCCCGATCGTAGAGAGGAGGATGGGCTCGGCTTCCGTCTCCGGTGAATTGGATGCGGTTGGCGAAGTCGGCCACCCCGAGCAAGGAGAGGGTGCGTGGCTGCGGTGACTGCTGCGCGGGCGAGAGAGCCGAGACCAGGCGACCCACCGCGGCGATGGTCTCCCCGGCGGTTGCCGCGCTCGGCTGCCGGGCCGCATCGATGGCAGCGAAGAATGCCGGATTGATCAGGTTGAGGTTGCCACCGTCCTTGGCTGCATAGAGGTCGACCAGACTCGCGCCTTTGTTCACGTATGACGTCAGGATCCGCAGCACCCCCTTGGTCATGATGTGGCGCACGACCGCAGGAGTGGCGCGTGGGAGACGGTTGAGCACGGGTACGTTGTCCTCGGTGAGCCAAACCGCTGGCGCAGCAGAGCCAGGCGGATGAGTGAAGCGCCCATGCGGGTATCCGTAGATAGTGGTGGTGATCGGCGAGAGGTCACGGATGAGGGTCTCGGACTGAATCGCCGTGAGGAGGTACTCCGGGGAGAACGCCTGAAAGCGAGGAGTGAAGCTCTCGTGCCAGTTTCCCACCGGGTCCGGTCGACCGTCGACGTGCGCTAACGCGTCGAGCGGCACCGACGGATTGGAAGGTCCGGGTGGGAAGCTTAGGTCCGGGGGATAGGGGTGCTTGTCAAGCGCGGTCAGTCCCGGCGGACTGATGGATCCTGCGGGGAACGGCGTTTGGTTGGAGAAGCCGTCCCCGATGCCCACGTCTGGGAGCACATGCGCAGGGTCACGAATCCAGCTCACGGTTGAGGTAAGGATGCTCTGCGAGACGTCGCCCCGGCCGGTGTCGATCGCAGGCTGGTAATAGTGGTTGATTCCGAGGAAGTCGGATCCGAGCGTGACCTCGTTCCACACCTCCACGTCGAACTGATCGTCCCCCAGGGTGAGCTTGACGAATCTGGTTACGGCCGACACGTACCGCAACCAGCCGTCGAGAGTTTGGCGGAAGGCTGGATTGGGTTGCCCGTCGCTCAGCAGAGGAGTAGCGAACGGGCGATACAACAGGGTGGTGCCGGGATAGGTGCCCGCCGGTAGAGCTCGTGGCAGGGGCTCGGAGAGCGTTGCCCAACCGGCCTTGTCCACGGAGGTGAAGAGGATGCCAGCGGCCTTGTACTGGTCGAACGAGTTCAGCCCGGTGTGGCCGGGAACCACCTCGCCCGCGGTTCTCTGATCCAGATGTATCTGCCGATCCCCTGCGGCGGCGGCCGCGACGATAGTGACTGGGACGCCGCGGGACGGGCAGGGTAGCCCGGCATTGGCGTTGAGAAGGATAAGTGGCCGTATATGCGCGCTTCGAAGCGAGCGCAGGACGGTCTGTTGGCTGACGGCATCCACCAGCTGATCGGGGTGGGCGTAGCTGAACTCGCCCCAGCTGATCTCGATTCGCGCTCGCTTGAAGCCTGCAGCCAGCAGGCGGGCTGTGGCCGGAGCCTCCGCAGGGGTCACATTGAAGTTGATCCCGATCGAGTTCAGGAGGCGGGTTGCAGGGACCGTGTCGAGGTAGGCCCGCCACGGCTGAAGCCAGTAAGAGCGGCGACCGAACTGGAGGTCGGTCTGAAACCTAGGATCGATCGGGTGGGCCAGGGGATGGGCGACGGGGACCGTGCGAAGCTGGATCACGACTGCGGTCAGAGCAGCGATCGTCGCGAGTGCACCGAGCGCCAGGATCGGTCGGACGCGGCTACGCATCGCGCGTCGGAGTCTGAGGAGTTCCACGCGATAGACGATGAACGCGTCAGGTGCGATCGGCGACGATCGCCAGCAGCTCAGCCTTGGCCTCCGCGGCCGCCGAGGCGCCGGCAACGTCCTGCGCCGCCTCGTCCTCCGGCGGCTGGGTGAAGGCGTGCTCGGCCTCGCTCAGACGCGAGCGTGTGAGCTGGCAAACGGGACAGTGCTGAAGGTGCTCGACGAGTCCGTTCTCGGAGGGCAGCTCGCCGTTCGCCTGAGCCGCGAACAGCTCGCACATCGACCAGCACACTGCGCCGGCGCTTGGCACCTCGGAGGCCGGGCCTTGACTTGCAGGCGCCGCCACGACGGTGCGACTCGCGGCCGCCGATCGAGTCGCCTTCAGCAGCAGGCTCGTGAGTCCCGCGTCAGACACCCCTACCAGCTCCAGCCGCGCGAGGAAGTCCAGGAAGCAGGCACGCACCGCGTCCTGGACCCGCTCCGGAGGGCAGACCAGCTCGCAGTAGGCGTGCACCCGGGGCAGCGACTCGTCATAGAGGCTGGCGATCGCCTCCCTGTCGCCCATCAGGATTCTCTCGGAGAGCACCGATGCCGGCGGCTGAGTGAAAGACGTCACTCGATCATGCTGCCACACGCGAGGGCATCAGACCGCATAGAGCTTAAGTCTGAGCACGAGGGCTCTCAACCCTGCCCATGGGCGCGATGCCACTCGATCGTGCGCCGCAGCCCCTCCTCGAGGATGACCTCGGGCCTCCAGCCGGTCAGCTGCGTGAGCCTGCGTGGGTCGACCCACTGACGGTCGATTTCGCCCTCCGGGGTCCCCGCGCCTCGCACGTCCGGCCTCACTCCGGTGCCCGCCAGCCGGCACACCATCTCTATGACGTCGATCACGCGGTGAGGTTGACCCCCGCCGGCGTTGAACGCCTCGCCCCGGCCGGCATCACGTCCCAGCGCCGTCCAGATCGCCAGGTAGGCAGCGACGGCGTCCTCGACGTAGAGGAAGTCGCGCTCGGGCGTGCCGTCGGAGCGCACCACCGGGCTGCGACCCGCCAGCGCGGCGGTGACCGCTTCAGGTACGAGCCGTGAGCGGTTGAAATCACCGCCGCCGTAGAGGTTGGCAAAGCGGGTGACGGCCACCGGCAAACCCCAGGTGTGCCAGTAGGAGCGGGCCAGCAGGTCAGTGGCCGCCTTGGACACGTCGTAGGGGTAGACCGGCTGGAGCGCGTGGTCCTCCCGGTAGGGGAGCTCCTGGTGTGGCCCGTAGGCCTTGTCCGAGGAGGCCACGATCACGCGACTGGCGCCGTGCAGGCGACAGGCCTCGAGCACCTCCCAGCTGCCGCGGATGTTGGTCTCGAACGTCGAACGCGGCGAGTGGTTGGCGATCGGCACGATCGTCTGCGCCGCCAGATGGAAGACGCTGTCGACCTCGTACTCGGCCAACGCTCGCACCACCAGCCCCTCGCTGCAGATGTCGCCGTGGACTACGTTCACATGGCGCTCGAGGTCCATCAGCGACAGCGCTGAGCGCGCTGCCTCATCACGCTTGAGCACCGTCACCGACCCGCCCGCGGCCACCAGCGTCCGCACCAGCCAGCTGCCCAGCAGCCCGTAGGCGCCGGTGACCAGGAACGAGTGGTCCTTCAGCTCCACAGCTTCCACGGCGCCCGGCCCTCCTGCCAGAGATCGCCGAGCAGGATCGTGTCCTTGTAGGTGTCCATGCAGTCCCAGAACCCCTCGTGGCGGTAGGCCCGCAGCTGCCCCTCCCGCGCCAGGCGCGCCAGCAGCTCGCGCTCCAGCACCGAGTCCTCCCGCAGCAGCTCCAGCACGCCGGGCTCAAAGCAGAAGAAGCCGCCGTTGATCCACTGCTCGCTGCGCGGCTTCTCGATGAACCCCCGGACCACGCCATCGCCGTTTAGCTCCGCCACGCCGAACTGCAGCTCCGGATGTACGACCGTCACGGTGGCCAGTGCGCCGTGCTGGTCGTGCTCGGCCAGCAGCGCCCGCAGATCGATGTCAGCCACCCCGTCGGCGTAGGTGGCGCAGAAGCGGCCGCCGTCCAGCACAGGGGCGGCCCGGCGCAGGCGGCCGCCGGTGGGCGTGTCGAGCCCGGTGTCCAGGCAGCGCACCGAGACCTCGGGCGGCCAGCCGGCGCGCTCTACGAAGGCTTCGATCAGCTCGGCCTTGTAGCCGGTGAGCAGCACGAACCTCCTAAAGCCCTGGGCGATGTAGATCTGGATCACGTGCCACAGGATCGGGCGCCCGCCGATCTCCACCAGGGGCTTGGGGATCGAGGGGACGTGCTCTTGCAGCCGCGTGCCGCGGCCACCACACAGAATCGCGACGCTCGGGAGCATGCGGGACGGGATTATGGGGATCGCCAGCGTCTTGTTGTGTGCGGTCCGAGTTGCTGTGTGCTGGCGCAGTCCGGCCGCGGCGCGTACCGCCGCTGTAACACCCTGCCGCCTGGCGCCTACGATGGGCGGGTGGAGATGCTCTCCCTCGAGCTTCCGGGCACGCTCGCGGGCGGGTTCGGATCTACCTCACGGGTGGCGCCACGGCGGTGCTCGAAGGTTGGCAAGGCTCGACGGTTGACGTGCATCTGCGGTCTGAGCCCGAGGCGGACGAGCTCCTGCGCGCGCTGCCTGAGCTCAAGGAGCGATTGGGAATCACACAGAGCTGGCCGCGCCGCCAGACTTCGGTCCCGAGCTGCCGGATTTAGCGCGAGCGCAGCCCGCTCGTCTTCCGGAAAGGGAACGTGGACGTTCACCGCTTTGATCTCTACTCGCGGCGCTGTCGAAGCTCGAGCGCGGGTTCGCACACGATCTACGTGATGTGAGGGCGATGATCGATCGCGGGATGGTGGGTCCTGCCGCCCTGGGGCAGCTGTATGACCGCGTCGAGCGTCAGCTCTACCGCTACCCGGCGATCGAGCCGCGCGTGCTCGGGCGACGGGTGCGCGAGCTCTCGAACCGATCCGACAGACGCCAAGAGAGGGATATCGGATCTGATAATCTCGCCTTACGATGGAGGGTCCAGATCCTCTTGCTGATACACAGCGTCCCGTCCTGCGCGAGGTGCTGGAGTCGGCGGCGCGGCTCCAGGCGGTCGTCCCTGACGCGGTCCTCGTGGGGGGCTCCGCTGCGGCCCTGTACGCCGATCACCGCGATTCCTATGACCACGACCACGTGCTGGCCGATCTCGCGGAGCGATTCGACGCTGTGCTCGAGGCCGTCGAGCAGACCGAGGGATGGGTCACGAATCGCGTGACGCCGGGGAAGATCATCCTCGGTGAACTGGGTGGAATCGAGACCGGCATCCGGCAACTGATTCGCCGCCGGCCGCTGGAGGTGGTTGAGGTCAAGCTGCCGACGGAGCATCGGGTGAGGGTTCCGACGCTGGAGGAGATCCTGCGCGTGAAGGGCTTCCTGATCGTTCGGCGCAATCAGACCCGGGACTATCTGGACACCGCCGCACTGGCAGATCGCGCGGGAGTGGATGTCGCCGGGCGGGTCCTTGCCGGCATCGACGACTACTACCAGGATCAACGCGGCCCGAACGCCAAAGGGGTGGCGAGCCAGCTCGCGCGGCAACTGGCCGAACCATCCCCGCGGGATTCGATGTCGGCCAGGGAACTTACGATGTACAAGGGGATCGACCCGCGCTGGTCGGCGTGGAGCGTGATCAGAGACGTGTGCCAGGCGGTCGCGCTGGAGATGGTGAAGCCGTGAACGGCTCACTGAGGTTCCGTAATCTCGAGGTTTCGCCTGCGCAACCGGTTGAGCAGTGGCCGTCAGAGGCCGTCCTCGCCGCGCTTGAGCGGGGCACGCTTCCGGACTGGCGGCGGCTCGCCGGCGCGATCGCCGTGGATCCGTGGGGCTCGGTTGCGCGCAAGACGATCGACGCGCTACAGGTCACGCGACCCTACGGAACCGCCGCGCTGATGGAGATGGTGGTGGCGGACGCCCGCGCGAGCGCGGCGGCGGCCGAACGCGCCCAGGTGGCCGAGGAGGTGGTCGCCCTGCTAGCGCGCTCCGGGCTTACGCAGACGGAGTTCGCGCGGCGAATCGGGACCTCGTCCCCGCGGCTGTCTACCTACGCCTCGGGCAAGGTAACGCCATCGGCGGCGCTGCTGGTGCGGATGCGTCGGGTTGCCGGAGCTGGCTAGGCCAGCTGGCCGTTCAGCAGCCGTCGGCGCAGCAGCGGATTGATGACGCGGTAGTCGCCCCGGCCCAGGCGCTCGATGATCCCAACCTCAAGCAGTTTCTTCAGCGCTCGATCGGCATCGCCGCGGTGCATTCCGGTGGTCAGCGTGGCCCCAGCGGCGACTCGGCGAGCAAGCTTCAGGGCCTGTCTATGACTGGACCGGATCTGTTCGATCAGCTGGTCGAGCAGCGCGCTGTCACCGTGGTAGGCGTTCTCGTATCCCTGCTCCACGAGCGTCCGATCGATGTCCCGGCGGCCGAGTAGCACGCTCAGTAGATGCGTCTGCTGAGCGATCAGCATCGTCACCCGGGGATGCAGCTCGCCGAGTATTACGATCTGCTCCAGCGCGCCGTCCCCTACCTCGCAACCGTCAACGGCAAAGCGCTCACGCAAGCCCTCCAGCCACGCCGGCTCGTCGATCGGGCGCAGCTGATGGAAGCTCCCGAAGCCACTGAACGCTCGATTCCCTGGAGCGAACAGGTCCCGCATCAGGTGCTCGATGCTGCCGGCGAACAGGAAGCTGACCTGGTCTGAGCGCTGGAAGATCGCCCGCATCCGCTTGGTCAGGCTGTCCGGATCGCCGTAAGGGTGGCGCTCGTTGGCGATCTCCTGGAACTCGTCAAAGAAGACCACGCAGCGCTCTCCGTCGGCGGCAGCCACGCGCTCCGGTAGCTCCAGGGCGCCGGCCAGGGCGCGTTGCGGGTCCTCAGCGGCGAGCCCTGGGGTCAGCGCCAGCTCTACGGCGTCGCCGAGCTGGCTCTTCATCTTCATAACCAGGGCGGCCTGCGCGGCACTGAGCGCCTGGCGACCAAGCCGGCGGGCGCGCGGAAGCAGCTGCCGGATCGCGGGACGATTGGACACCACCGCCGCGGCCAGAGCCTCCGCCAGCTCCGCGTCATCGGCGAGCTCGAACAGGTCGACGGCCGCCACATATAGGCCACGGCCCTTGATCCGTGTCAGCGCTGCGTCGGCGACGCTGGTCTTGCCCGTTCGTCGCGGCCCCGCCAGGATCAGATTGGTTCCGTTTTCAAGCGCGGCAGCGACCTCGTCGACATCGTCGGTCCGGCCGATCATCTGGCTCGCCGGGATCGGGCTGTCGGTGGGGAAGAGGTCGCCGCTGGACTTACGTTGCTCACGCATTCTGTAAGCAGTGTACACAGATATTGTTAGTAACCCAGATGATTGTGCTACCACGAGGTTCATACACAATTCACGCGAGCAAAGCACACGAGCACTGCGTACTGCCATGAAGGGACGATGAAGAGGCCAGAGCTACAGACGCTCAGTGACCCCGTCAACGAGGCTCTTCGCGAGCGGCTGGGGCGGCCGCGGGCGTCGAGTCGCAAGCCCTTCGTGGCTGTGACCACTGGCGAGGGTGGGGTCCACCATGGCGTCGAGGTAACGAGCAACGCTCAAGTCCGTGACCTGATGGGCGAGGCTGAGTCGGCGCGTGACGATCCGCTGGCCGCGGTGCGGGGTGCGCTGGCCGCCGAGATGAGCGGGGGTGCGGACATCGACCAGCTGCGTGTGGGGGCACGAGCAGAGGAAGCCGCGCTCGAGGCCATGCGGCTCGAAGGCGCGCCGAAGACCTGCCCGGAATGATCGTGCTCGATCGTCGATCGCGATCGGTCGGCGGCCTTGGCGGCGGATCATCACGGATGACCTAGGCTTCTCACGGTGCGCCCGGAGATCCATCTCCTCGGCCTCTCCCTGAAGAGCTTCGGGATCGTCTTCGCCAGCGCGTTCCTGGCCGCCGGGGCGATCGTGGCGCGGCGGCTGCGTGAGCTCGGCAAGCCGCTTGACTTCGCCTACGAGATGGCTCTCGCGGCCATGATCGGCGGGCTGGTGGGATCCCGGATCTACTACCTGATCGAGAACTACAGCCTCGTCAAGCACGACCTGATCGGCAGCCTCTTCTCCGGCTCGGGGCTGGTGTGGTACGGAGGGGTGATCGGAGGCGCGATCACGGTGCTGGCGTGGGCGGCCCGGCGCGGGATGCTGAACCTCGGCCTGCTCGACCTCGCCTCCGTGCCGCTGGCGATGGGATACGCGATCGGTCGGATCGGCTGCCAGGTCTCCGGTGACGGCGACTACGGGAAGCCCTCGCACCTGCCCTGGGCGATGAGCTATTCCCACGGCACCGTTCCGACGCCGCCGGGCGTGCGGGCGCAGCCGACGCCGATCTACGAGACCGTGGCCATGGGATTGGTGGCGTGGGGGCTGTGGCGGATGCGTGATCGTTTCCGGCCCGGTGTCCTGTTCGCCTTCTACCTGCTGCTCTCGGGCCTCGAGCGGCTGCTGGTGGAGTTCGTGCGGCGCAATCATCAGGTCGCGATCGGGCTCACCGCGCCCCAGCTGGAGAGCATCGCGCTGATGTGCGTGGGGGTGGCGTGGCTGCTGGCGCTCCGTCGTCGCGGAGGCATCGGCCCGCGCCCCCCGAGGATCGGCTTGACGCCTGCGGCAGAAGCTGTACCTTGAGAAGTGGAGACGAATATGAAAACTCTGTTCAAGTTAAGTAGCGCGGTCGGCACGACTGTGCGCGCCGCGATCAAGCCCACCGTCCTATCTGTCGATACGGGCTAGATGATCCGCGCGCCGAGGGCATACATCGCCGGCTTCGGCACGGCCGGATCGCTCGTGGCGGGAGTGGCGGTGCTGTTCGTGCTTGCCAGCGCGGCGGTCTCCTTCAATGGCTGGCCGCAGCTCGACGTGGGCACCGCGCCTTCGGCGATCGTGCTCGCGAGCAACGAGTCACCCACGAGGTCGGCAGCCACCCGGCGGGTGGCAACGGTTCTCGCCGCCGCCAGGCAGACCGGGCTGCCGGCGATCGCTGGACCGACCGGCGCATCTGTCCGCGCTGCGACGGCATCTCCTCGGCGTAGCCAGACGCCGAGCTCCCCCGGGCTCCAGCCGGCGCTGACGATCGCGCCCACCAACGCCACCGGCCCGACGGTCACGACGCCCTCGGGCCCGCCCACGCCTGCGAACGGCACCCCCTCGTGCCAGTCGTGCGGCGTAAGAGTCCCCGGAGCCGCCTCCGGGGGAGGCGTTACCTCAGGCGGCAGCGGCGCCGGCAGCGCCCTGAGCTCCACCACCGGCGCCCTGGGTGGCGTCGTGTCCCACCTCGGATCCACGCTTGGGGCAGTGACGGGCTCGCTCGGGGGCCGGCTGGGCACAATCGTGCCAGGAGCCGGCAACACGGGCAGGGCACTCGGCAGGACGGGCCAGTTGCTCGGCGGGGCGCTCGGCAGCACCACCAACACACTCGGGGGCGCGGTGGCCGGCACCGGTCACCTCGTCACCGGACCACTCGGCACGCACTAGCGGCCCCGGCTTCTCTCAGCCGGCCAGCGCCTTGGTCAGGAAGCGCAGGCTGACCGCCTGCAGCTCCTCGTCGTGCTGGATCGAGCGGTGGTGGCCGCCGGGGATCACGAGCAGGCGGCTGGCGGGATGACGCAGGTGCAGGGCGAGCTCCCGGGAGTGCTGCACCGGAACCTGCTCGTCGCCCTCGGCGTGCAGCAGCAGCACCGGAGCCTCCAGCGCCTCCACCGCGGCCTCCAGATCATGTTCTGCCAGGAGGCGATCCAGTGCCGGGACGTCGGCCAGAAAGCGGAGCCGGCCGCTGGATAGTCCTCGCCGGAGCCCCTCGCCGTCGGCCGGGCAGATGGCCACGACCGCGCGGGCGTCCACGGCGGCCGCCGCGACCAGCGCCATGTAGCCGCCCATGCTCGAGCCCCGCAGCGCCAGCGGCAGACCCGCGCCACAGCGCTCCCGCAGGAGAACAGCCATGACACCGACGTCCGCCAGCACCCCGGAGTCCATCGGGCCGTCGCTCTTGCCGTGACCGCGGGCGTCGAAGGTGACCGCCGCAAAGCGGGCGGCGATCAGGGCGCGGGCATAGTCGTGGTGGCTTTCCTTGCAGGACCCCGCCCCGTGCAGGATGACCACCCCACCGCGCAGCGTCGCTGACTCCGGCGGGAGCCACAGCGAGTAGGACAGGCCCGCCAGCATCCCGCTCTCCACGGGGACAACGGGCTCGATCGTCCGCAGGCGGCGCACGCTTTGATCATGTCAGGGCCAGTCCGGGCGTGGCATGATCGACCCGGTGAGCGCCACCGTCTCGGAGCTGTCGCACGTGTACCCTGCCGGCACCTCGGTGAACGCCGACGGCCACCTGGAGGTGGGGGGCTGCGACACCGTCGCGCTGGCGCGGGAGTTCGGCACCCCGGCCTACGTCGTGGCCGAGGACGACCTCCGAAGCCGCGCCCGCGCTTTCCGGCATGAGCTCGGCTTGCGGCATCGTGACTTCGACGTGCTGTTCGCCTCCAAGGCGTTTCCGTGCACGGCGGTCCTGCAGGTGATGGCGGAGGAGGGCCTCGGCTGCGACGTCGCCTCCGGGGGGGAGCTGGCGCTGGCGCTGCGCGGGGGGTTCGAGCCCGCCCGGATTCTGCTCCACGGCAACGCCAAGTCAAGGCCGGAGCTGGAGCAGGCGGTCTCGGCGGGGGTCGGCCATGTGGTGCTCGACTCCTCTGACGATCTGGAGCGGCTGGCGCAGGTGGCCTCCGAGCTCGGTCGCCGCCAGGACGTCCTCCTACGCGTGACCCCGGGCATCGCCGGTGACACCCACGCCTCCATCTCCACCGGTCAGGCCGACTCCAAGTTCGGCTTCTCGGTCGCCGACGCACGGAGCGCGATAGAGCGGCTGGCCGGCGAGGCCGAGCTGGCGATGGCGGGGCTGCACGTCCACATCGGCTCCCAGCTGCTGTCCCTGGATCCCTTCCGGGAGGCGGTGGCGACTATCGCCTCGCTGGGGGACTTCCCCGTCTACAACCTCGGCGGCGGCCTGGGAGCGGCTTACACCGCCTCCCAGCACCCCCCGGCCATCGGCGACTACGTCGAGGCGCTCGTCACCGCAGCGCACGCCGAGCTGGGCGAGGACAAGCGGTTGCTGCTGGAGCCCGGCCGCGCGCTCGTGGCGAACTCGACGGTGACGCTGTACACGATCCAGACGGTCAAGCGCAACGTCTCCACCTGGGTGGCGGTCGACGGTGGCATGTCGGACAACCTCCGTCCGATGCTCTACGACGCCCCCTACGAGGTGGCGCTCGCCGACCGTCCCCTGGCGGCCGGGACCACGCGCTGCCACCTCGCCGGCAAGCACTGCGAGTCCGGCGACGTGCTGGTGCGTGACGTGCTGCTGGCCGACCCGGTGGCCGGCGACGTCCTCCTCACTCCCGCCACCGGCGCCTATGGCTACTCCATGGCCAACAACTACAACGGCGTGCCGCGCCCACCGGTCATCTTCTGCCGCGACGGCGACGCCCGCGTCGTCGTCCGCCGTGAGACCCACGAGGACCTGATGGCGCGCGACGTGCCGCAGTGACGCTCGCCGGTTCCGAGCCAGCGGTGTTCCGGATCGGCCTGCTCGGGCGTGGGACCGTGGGGGCGGCCTTTGAGCAGCTGCTGCCCCAGCACGCCGAACGCGTCCAGCGGGTGACGGGGCTGCGTCCCGAGCTCGTGGGCGTGCTGACCCGATCGGAGGGCTCCTTTACGGACCTGCTGGAGCGCTCGGAGCTGATCGTCGAGCTGATCGGTGGGGTCGAGCCGGCGCGCGAGTACGTGCTGGCGGCGATGCGGGCCGGGCGCCACGTGGTGACGGCGAACAAGCAGCTCCTCTCCCAGCATGGAGAGGAGCTCTGGGAGGTGGCTCGCAGCGAGGGCGTGCAGCTGCGCTTCGAGGGGGCCGTGGCCGGTGTCGTGCCGGTGATCCGGGTGCTGCAGGAGTCGCTCGCGGGGGCCACGATCGACCGCGTGCACGGGATCGTCAACGGGACCACGAACTTCATCCTCAGCGAGATGGCCCGCACCGGAATGAGCTTTGAGGCGGCGCTGGCCGAGGCCCAGCGGCTGGGCTACGCCGAAGCCGATCCATCCGATGATGTCGACGGGCGTGACGCGGCGGCGAAGATGGCGATCCTGGCGCGCCTGGCCTTTGATACGCCGGTGCACCTGGACCAGGTTCGCTACGAGGGGATAGAGCAGATCAAGCCCGACGACATGGAGTACGCCCGTGAGCTCGGGCTGGGCCTGAAGCTGATCGGCACCGCCGAACGGATCGACGGCGGCCTGTCGGTGCGGGTGCATCCCGCCTTCTTGTATCCCGGACATCCGCTGGCCTCGGTGAACGGGCCGTTCAACGCGGTCACCGTGGAGTCGTCCACCATCACCGAGATCACCATGTCCGGCCCCGGTGCCGGAGGGCCCCAGACCGCCAGCGCCGTGCTCGGCGACGTGATCAGCGCGATGATCCCGCCGGCTTCGACGCCGCCGACAACCGCTTCCCTGCCGATCGTGTCGGACGTGGTCTCGGCGTTCTACCTGCACCTGGAGGTGGCCGACGAGCCCGGTGTGCTGGCGGCGGTCGCGCAGATGCTGGCCACCGGGGGCGTCTCGGTCAAGTCGGTGGTGCAGAAGGGGCTCGGGGAGCAGGCACGGCTGGTGATGGTGGTGCACCCGGTGCTCGAGTCGCTGTTCGACGCGGCGATGGGCGAGATCGCCCGGCTGCCGGTGCTGCGCGCGCCGCCGCGGGCGATCCGGGTGCTGGAGGAGGAGTTCGGCTAACCCTCCCGCGTCGTGTCCTCCGCCGCGCTCGCCCCGGCCAGGAACCGGCTGGTCTCAGTCAACGCATGCGGGGTGCCGATTTCGTAGAAGCGCTCGCTGGCGGCGACACCCATCAGCTCCCGGCGATCTGCGAGCAGGTGATAGAGGCCGGCCAGTTCGCTGACGTCCCGGCTCACGCTGTCGAGGGCTGCGGTCTCCAGCCCGCCCAGGCCGTAGTCGATCCATCGCATCGCGGCGGTTGGGGCGCGCTTGTCGTAGGCGATGACGAGCCGGCCGTCGAACTCGACGTTGGAGGTGTCCCAGCGGCCTTCGTTGCGCAGCACGGTCATCATCGCCGGTAAGCCACTGTCCCGCCACCGCCGGGCCGCGGCGCGGTAGTCGATGCGCAGGTACGTGTCGCCGTAGAGGACCAGAAACCTCGACCCCAGCAGTGGCACCGCCTTGCGGACCGCCCCCAGGGTGCCGAGCTGCCGGGGGCCATCGAAGCTGTAGGAGATCGTGATCCCGAAGCGCGCCTCCCCCACACGTTCCACGATCTGCTGGCCGAGGTAGCCGACGCACAATACGACCTCGCGTGCTCCATGCCGGGCCAGGAGCCGCAGCTGGTGCAGGATGAAGGGCTCTCCCGCCACCTCAGTCAGCGCCTTCGGCGTGTCGCGCACCCGCCCGCCCAGGCGCGTCCCCAGCCCGCCCGCCAACACGCAGACCGGGGGCAGCGCTTCACTCATGCGCCCAGTCCGCGACGCATGCCCGCGTATGCGGGCGCACGCTCGTAGGCCTGCTCCACGGTGGACCAGGCGTAGTGGGCGTCGGCGAGAGTGCCCAAGAGCGGTGTACCCCGTTGGATCGTTGCGGCGAAATGCTCCCATTGCGCCGCCCAGGAGAGGTCACCGTCGCCGTAGGCGCGCTCCTCGATCTCCGGTGGGCCCAGCTCGGGGCTCATCCGGTAGATCCGCAGCGTCTGCGGGCCGTAGGAGCGAACCAGCCCGTCGACCTGCAGCTTGGCGGTGCGACAGTAGACCTCCAGCGAGAACATGTTCTTCCACTCGGTCCAGGTAACGTGAAGCATCGCCCAGCGCGCCTCCCGCTCGGCGCTGTCCCCCAGGATGAGCGCGGCGTTGTCCTCCACCTCCGTGTCCCAGAAGTGCGTGCGCAGCAGCGCGCTGTGCAGCGGCAGCGGGCCCGCGAGCCAGTGCACGATGTCCAGCAGGTGCATGCCCTGGTCGATCAGCTCGCCGCCGCCCGAGCGCTCCGGCTGCGTGCGCCACTCGCGGTCGTATCCGGGGCGTCCGCCGTGGCCGTAGCGGCCCCGGACGTGCATCAGCTCGCCGTGCTCGCCCGAGTGAACGGCCGCCGCAAGCTCGGCGATGGCGGGATGGAAGCGGTGGTTGAAGCCGACCATGACGTGACGGTCGAAGCGGACAGCCGCGTCCCTTAACCGCTTGATCTGGACCGTTCCGAGGCCCGCCGGCTTCTCCACCAGCACATGGGCGCCGGCCTGCAGGCACTGCTCGGTCAGCGGGGCGAGCTGGTCGTGCGTGGCGGCCACCACCACCACGTCTGGCTCCAGCGACAGCAGCTCGGCGGCGGCCGCGCAGGCACGGCCACCGTAGGTTTCCACGAGCTCGGTGGCCCGCTCTCCCACCGGGTCCGTGGCTCCCAGCAACCGATCCTGCTCTGCCAACGCTGCGGCGCGCTTATGGCCGATCAGGCCACAGCCGATGACGCCGACGGTCAGCCCGGAGCGGGGCTCACGCATACTCGGTTGAGGAGGCTCCGACGAACTCGAAGTCGAAGGGCAGCTCGGTGACTCCCGCGGCCGCCATCGCCTGGCGGGTATCGGCGGGATTACCCGCGTAGACGAGCAGGAAGCCGCCGCCGCCGGCTCCGACCAGCTTGCCCCCGACCACGCCGCTGCGCCTCGCCAGGGTGTACAGCTCGTCGATCCGGTCGCTGGCGATTCCGGGCGAGCGACGGCGCTTGTTCAGCCAGTGCTCGTGCATCAGCTCGGCGTAGGCGAACAGGTCTCCGCTGACCAGCAGGTCACGGCTCTGGCCCCCCAGCTCCTTGGTCAGGTGGAGGTTCTCCAGCATCTCCTCGTCGCCCGTCCTGGTCCGCTCGTCCTGGTCGGAGAGGACCGCCGAAGCACTACGAGCCTCGCCGGTGTAGAACAGCAGCAGCTGCTCGCGCAGGGCTCGGAGCGTCTCGCCCGAGAGCTCCAGCGGCTCCACGGTCACCGCTCCATCGGACGCGAAGGTGTAGGCGCAGATGCCGCCGTGGGCGGCGACGTAGGGGTCCTGCTTGCCGCATGGCTCCTGGAGCACGTCGATCTCGATCTCGCACGCCGAGTCCGCCAGGGCTCCGGGGGTGATCGAGGTGCGCCGCGCATGCGCGAGGCCCTTCAGCAGCGCCACCGTGTACGCGCCGGAGGAGCCCATCCCGGTGCCGGAGGGAACATCGGCCAGCGAGGCGATCTCCAGCGGGTTGCCGCGCCAGTGTCGCAGGAGCGTCTCGCGCAGGATCGGGTGGCGGATATCGGCGATGTTGTCGACCTCTTCGGTCTCGGAGTACTTCATTTTGTATCGCCGCTGGAAGACCGTGTGCACGAGCATGTAGATGTACTTGTCGATCGCCCCGGCGACGAGGAACCCGCCGTGCTCTGAGTAGTAGGAGGGAAGGTCGGTGCCACCCCCACCGAGCGATAGGCGCAGCGGCGCGCGACTGAAGATCACGCTCATCGGGTGGAGGCCTGCGCCTCGCTGGGCTGCTGCCACGCGTAGGGATTGGTGTCAAGCCACTCCAGGGTGCGCACGATGCCCTCCTGGATCGTCAGGGTCGGGGCCCATCCGAGCGAGCGGATCCGTCCGCAGTCGAGGTGGATCAGCGGGCTGTCTCCCGCCCACCCGCGCTTGCCGCCGCTGTACTCCAGCTCCGGATCGACTTGCAGGTACTCACAGATCGCGGCGACCGAGTCGTCCACCACCACCGTCTCGTCGGTGCCGAGGTTATAGACGCCGAGCTCTCCTCGGCGCCCTTCGTGCGCGCCGACGGCGGTCAAGATCGCCGCGACGCAGTCCCCGACGTACAGATAGGACTTCTCCTGGCGGCCGTTGCCCAGCACGTGCAACCGGGTGGGGTCCCGCTTGAGGGCTCGGTAGAAGTCGTACACGTGGCCGTGGGTGTAGCGCTCGCCGAGGATCGAGACGAACCTGAACACGAGCGCGGTGAAGCCGAAGCCGTGGGCGTAGGCGCCGATCATGCCCTCCCCGGCGAGCTTGGAGGCGGCGTAGAGGGAGGTCTGCACCGGGAACGGCGCATCCTCGGGAGTAGGGAAGACCTCAGGCTCGCCGTACACCGAACCGGTGGAGGAGAAGGCGATCTTCGAGACCCCGACGGCGCGCATCGCCTCCAGCACGCCGGCGGTGGCGGTCGTGTTCTGCTCCAGGTCACGCCGAGGGTGCTCCAGGCCATGACGCACGTCAGCGTTGGCCTGGAGGTGAAAGATCCAATCGCAACCCTGAAAGGCGCGTTCCAGCAGCGGCTGGTCGAGCACGTCACCTTCGTACAGGCTCACTCCGGGGTCGGCGGCGAGAACACGGAGGAACTCGCGATGCCCGCTGCGGAAGTCGTCGACGATCGCCACCTCCACGCCTTCGGAGCGCAGGCGGTCAGCCAGGTTCGAGCCGATGAAGCCGGCTCCGCCGGTGATGCAGGCGCGGTGCATTCAGGGCTACAGGCTGAAGCCCGCGGCGGCAGCGTCGCGGTGGAACATCTGCACCGTCTCCAGCGAATACTGGAGCAGGTCCTTGCCGAGCAGGTCGAGCTTCTTCAGCAGGTCGCTGGTCACGGTGATGATGTGGCAGCCGATCTGGTCGGCCTGGACCACGTTGAGGACCTCCCGGGGGGAGGCCCAGATCAGTTCTGAGCGGGGTGCCCCGACCATGATGTCGACCGCCCTGGCCATCAGCGGTACCGGATCGATGCCGGCGTCGGCGATCCGCCCGGCGAACACCGAGATGTAGGACGGCGCGCCACCCTTGACCGCCTCGGTGATCAGCTCCACCTGAGCGGTGGTGAAGAGCGCGGTCACGTTGACCTTGACCCCGCTCTCGGACAGCTCCCGGACCAGCGGCGCCATCGAGTCGCCGCCGGTCGTAGAGACCGGGATCTTGACGTAGACGTTCTCGCCCCACTGGCTGATCTTGAGAGCCTGACGCCGCATCTCCTCGCTGTCATCGGCGAACACCTCAAAGGAGATCGGATGCACGGTGATCCGCTCCAGCAGACGCTTGGCGAACTCCTCGTAGTCGGTCAGCCCGGCCTTCCACATCAGGGTCGGGTTGGTTGTGAATCCGGCGACGCGCGGGTCGGCGGCGAGGGCCAGGATGGCATCGAGATCGGCACCATCGGCAAAGATCTTCACGGCGAGCTCGTCGATCACGCGCTCATGCACCTGGTTCGGATTCCAGCAGGATCCGGGCCGCTGCTGGCAGATCCGCTGCGATTCTGGTTGGGGTCTCGGCCCCACCGCGTTTGTGGGCACTCGGTAGATGCTGGATGAGGACAGTTTGGCATCCGGCAGCGCGCCCCGCAAGCACGTCGGCGTCGGTGTCGCCGATCATCCACGAGCGCGCAAGATCCACCGCCAGCGCCCGTCCGGCCTCCAGCAGCATGCCCGGCGCCGGCTTGCGGCAGTCGCAGGCCGTGCTCAGTCCCGGCACCGTCCCCTCCGGATGGTGCAGGCACAGACGAAAGTCGTCGACGTGCACCCCTTGCTCGTCCAGCAGGTCGAGCACCCGGGACTGCACCGCCAGGAGCTGATCTACGCTCACGTTCCCCTTCGCCGCCGCCGGCTGGTTTGAAACCCCGGCCAGCAGCCACCCCGCCGCGGCGAGAGAGGCGAGCGCGGCTGCTGCTCCGGGCACGAGCGTCACGTCCTCCACGTTCAAGGGCGATTCCGGCAGACCACTCTCCGGATCTGGAACGAGCTCGTTGATGACGCCGTCGCGATCGACGAAAGCCGCTCGGACGCCGATCACGTGGGGGAACCGGCAGCCAGCGACTCCCAGTGTCCCTGACGTGCCGCCAGCTCGGGGTGGGAGACGAGCCCGTGCCAGACGACCGCCTGGAGGGACTCGACCAGTGGAGTCTTCAGCTCACCGGGGGGGTCAACGACGACGGCGACGTCAGCAAGTGCTGCCAGCGAGCCGCCCGGAGCGCCGACCACTCCGTAGATCGAACAGCCGAGCTCCCGGCCGCGCTCGATGGCGTTGACGAGGTTGACCGAGACGCCGTGCTCACGGGACCCGCCTCCGACGCTGAACACCAGGAGCGCGTCGCGGGCGGAGAAGCGGGAGACCGCCAGCCACTCCGTGTACGAGCTGTCCCAGCCGTCGTCGTTGGTGCGCGCGGTCAGCTCCGAGACGTTGTCGGTCGGGGTGTAGCTCTCCATGCCGCAGAGCTTGCGGAAGTCGTTGACCGCGTGCGATGCGTGGCCCGCCCCCCCGCCGACGCCGAGGATGAAGAGCCTTCCTCCATCTTCACGCACCTTGGCCAGGCCACGGGCCATGGCGTCCATCTCGCCGGGATCGATCGCCCCGGCCAGGTCGGCCACCGCCTGCAGATACCGTCCAGCATGCGTACTCACGATCCCGTCAGACTAACGCTCGGCCTCTGGCTGCTCCAGCGCGCCGAACTGCATGCCGTCGACCCGCCGCAGCCTGGCCAGCGCCGGATCCTCGCGCAGCCGCTGGCGGAACTCGTGCTCGCGCCATGGGTCCCACTGCGCGCTCAGCAGCCGGCCGCTGATGCCCTCCGCCTCAGATGAAAGCAGGAAGCACACGAGCTCGGCCGCTTCGCGGGCCGGAAACCCGCCGCCCGCGACCTGGGCTTGGGTGCGTGCGTAGTACCCCTCGCCTGCCGCCTCAGGGCCGGCCCGGAGCGTCTCCTCGTGCATGCGGGTGATCACGAAGCCGGGCGCGACGCTGTTGATCTCGATCTCGGCCGAGGCGGCCAGGTTCTCGGACAGGCGCACGACCCCGGCCTTGGAGGCGGCGTAGGCGTCGTACCGAGGTAGGGGGGAGGTGCCGCCGCCGCCGGAGAACGTCACCGCCCGGCCCCCGACGGCTCGCAACAGCGGCAGCGTGAACCGCAGCGCGAGCATCGTCCCCACCAGGTTGACGGCGATCGTCGCGACGAGATCGGACGGGGGGAGCTCATCCAGCGCGCCGATCGGCCCGAGGACTCCGGCGGCAGTGACCAAGCCGTGCAGCTCGCCCCCGCGCTGGATGGAGGAGATCGCTTCCGTCCAGGCCTCGGCGTCGGAGACGTCCAAGACCAATCCGCTGTGATGCTGGCCGGGAAGCTCCGCCACCGCCTCCCGGATGGCGGCAGCGCCCCGGGCGGCGACGATTACATGGGCTCCGCGCTCGGCCAGCTGCCGGCATACATCTCTGCCGATGCCGATCGAGCCCCCGGTGACCAGTACGCGCTTGCCGCTGAGTGTCATGATATCCTTGTCTATCACATGCCTGATCTTCTGATCCGAAACCTGGCAGAGGCGGATATCCAGCAGCTCGAGCGTTGCGCTCGGGCCCTCGGGATCTCACGGTCGGAGTACGTCCGCCGGCGACTGCGCCAGGAAAGGAGTCCTGAAGGGATCACCGTTGCGGCCCTACAGAGCTTTGCCGCAGTCCACGCCGACCTCGCCGATCCGTCGGTGATGGCTCGGGCGTGGCGCTGAGCCGCGGCCCAGAGGGTCCCTGGCTGATTGACAAGTCAGCGCTTGTGCGTCTGCCGCGCTCTGCGGACGCGGAGCTGTGGGCAGAGAGGATCGAGCGAGGGCTGGTGCGGGTGGCTACCGTCACGTTGCTCGAGGCCGGCTTCTCCGCGCGGACGGCCGGCGAGGTTCTCTCCGGCCCCCAGCGCGCGCTGTTCTCGGTGATGCCGGTGGAGTACCTGACCCCGCGGACGGAGGATCGCGCCGTCGAGGTCCAGGTGTTGCTCGCCCAGCGGGACCAGCATCGCGCAGTGGCGATCCCAGACCTGCTGATCGCTGCGCTGGCCGAGCTCTCAGGCGTGCGGGTGCTGCACCTCGACCAAGACTTCGACCGGGTGGCAGCCGTGACCGGCCAGCCGGTCGAGTCGCTGCGAACTGCCCCGGAGCGACACCCATGAACGTTGCTCGGGTCGACCCACTGGCCATCGATCTCCCCGCGGGGGTGACCGCTTCCGGTACGAGCCGTGAGCGAGTTCGGGTAGGGTCCCGCGGCCATGCGCGCGATGCAGATCACCGAGCTGACGGGTCCCGCCGATGCGCTCAGTCTGGTCGAGATCCCGGAGCCTGAGCCCTCGCACATGCTCACGCCCGGGCGCGGCGTCGTGGTGGAAGTCCACGCCGCCGGGGTTTCGTTCCCGGAGGTCTTGCAGACCCGGGGCGAGTACCAGTTCAAGCCGCCGCTGCCCTTCGTCCCCGGCAGCGAGGTCGGGGGCCTGGTGCGCTCGGCTCCCGAGGGCGCGCCCGTGGGTACCGGAGACCGGGTGGCGGGGTTCTGCATGCTCGGAGCCTTCGCCGAGGTGGCGGTGGCACCCGAGTCCTTCTGCTTCAAGCTGCCCGACGCCTTTGACTTCGCCCAGGGGGCGAGCCTGGTGCTCAACTACCACACGGCGTACTTCGCGCTGAAGCTCCGCGGTCGTCTGCGGGAGGGGGAGACGGTGCTGGTGCACGGCGGCGCCGGCGGTGTGGGCACCGCCACGATCCAGGTGGCCAGGGGTCTGGGGGCGCGCACGATCGCCGTGGTCTCCACCGAGGCCAAGGAGCGTGTGGCGCGTGAGGCCGGCGCCGACGAGGTCGTCCGCTCCGCCGGGCCCTGGAAGGATCAGGTCAAGGAGCTCTCCGGCGGGGGCGTCGACCTGGTGCTCGATCCCGTCGGGGGCGAGCGCTTCACAGACAGCATCCGAACGCTGCGTGAAGGCGGCCGGATCGTCGTCGTCGGCTTCACCGAGGGCTCGATCCCACAGGTAAAGGTGAACCGGCTGCTGCTGGCCAACACCGAGGTCATCGGCGCCGGCTGGGGGGCCTACGTGCTCGCCAAGCCCGAGGTCACTCGCCAGATCGGGTCGGCAGTCGACGACCTGATCGTCCAAGGTTTCGTGGCGCCGATCGTCGGCGCCCGCTACGAGCTGGAGCAGGCCGGCGAGGCGCTCAGCCTGATCGACGAGCGCGGCGCCACCGGCAAGGTCGTGCTTGACGTGCGCTGAGGGGGCGATGGCTAGGGTGAGCGGATCGCGCTGAGCACGGGCACCTCGTAGCGAGAGATGACCGCATCTCCGGTGACGAGAGTCAGTCGTTCGACGAGCGCCTGGGCAATCAGCATGCGATCGAACGGGTCGCGGTGCAGAAGGGGAAGCCGGCCGGCCTCGGTGGCATGCTCGAAGTTGATCGCAAGCCGGTCGAACCCGGATTCGTCGACCAGGGCGGCGGCATCGGCCTCGACCCGGATCCGGCCGATCATCCTCTTGATCTCGATCTCCCAGATGGTGGCTGCGCTCACGTAGACCTTCGTCGCGCGCTCGATCGCACCTCGGCTGCCCGGATCCAGCCGATCCTCAGCTGCCCAGTTCAGCGCGTGGGTGTCGAGGAGCAGCCTCAGTCGCTCTGGCCATCGAAGAGCCGCTGCACACAGGCGGCAGGGGGTCGTCGAAGCTCTCGCTCATCGGGCTGTCAGGCGTCGTGGCTCCTACGCGGCCTCACGCGGCAGCCGGATGTTCACCGGCCCGTCCTCGCGGACCTGTGGCGTCGGCTGCCCCCGCTGGATCCGGGCGCGCTCGGTGGCCTCCACCCCGTTGAACGAGCGTGTGTTGCCACCCCGCGCCAGCGGTCCGGGCGTGAGCCGCCGGCCGGCCCGCAGCGTGCCCACCGCGGCGGCGAAGGCAGCGCGGTCCCGCGCGCCGTAGGTGAGCCCGTAGAGCTGGCGCACGCGCGGGGGCAGGCTGCCCAGCATGATCGCGTCGTGCAGGCGCTTGGCCGGCTGCTGCAACGTCGGGAAGGGGATCTCGAACGCGGTGGCGTAGCCGATGTAGCGAGCCTCGTCGGTGAGGAAAATGTCCGCGGCGGCCAGGCGGCCGCGCCAGTAGGCGCGGAAGTCGTCATAGGTGGCGGGCGCCGCCTCCCGCGGCATCCCGAAGAGCTCGGCGAAACGAATGTAGTCCTGCCACAGCTCCTCGCGCTCGGCGCCTGAGAGGCGCCGGATGAACAGCTCGTAGAGGCATTGGGCGGAGTCGGCGATCACGGCCGCTGTCCACAGCATCAGCTCGGGGTCGAGCGCCGAGTAGGGCGTACCCGCTGGCGTGACGCCGGCGTCCTCGTGCAGCGACCCGGTGACGCGCTCGTGCAGGCGGTGGACGTAGGCCAGGACCTCGTCGGCCTGCTGGCGGCTGCCGAAGTAGATCTTCTCAAAGGCGTTGCCGGTGTGGACCAGACGGCGGAAGGGGGTCAGCTTGGCGTATGAGTGCTCGCTGGTGCCGACGTAGTTGAGCGGCGCGCAGGCGCCGATGCACAGCGCCCGCTGGCCGTACATCAGCCCGACGAGCCGCTCGCCGTGGACCTGGCGCAGCATCGAGCGCCCCTGGGGGAAGTAGCCATCCTCTGACTGCCGGGCCGCATGCGTCATCGGGATCTGCGACCGGATGATAAGCGCGCTCAGAAGAGGTGGCAGACAGCAGCGCGATGTAGCTTGAACGCGGGCAAATCGCGTTCTGGCATGCTGCGGGCCGTGCCCGGACTGATCGAGCGATACCGCCAGCGGCTGCCGTTTGCCGCCGCGGACCCGGTGGTCTCACTCGACGAGGGCTCCACCCCGCTCGTACTGGCTCCCCGGATCTCCGAGCGGGCCGGCGCCGAGGTGTGGCTGAAGCTGGAGGGCGCCAACCCGACCGGCTCGTTCAAGGACCGGGGCATGACCTGCGCCGTCTCCGCCGCCGTGCGCGAAGGGGCGAGCGCGGTGATCTGCGCCTCCACGGGGAACACCGCCGCCTCCGCGGCCGCCTACGCCGCCAGGGCCGGGTTGCGCTGCGCGGTGATCGTGCCCGAGGGCAAGATCGCCACGGGCAAGCTGGCGCAGGCGCTGATGCACGGCGCCCGCGTCATCGCCCTGCAGGGGAACTTCGACGAGGCGTTCACGCTGGTTCGCGAGCTGGTCCGCCGCCACCCGATCTCGCTGGTCAACTCCGTCAACGACTTTCGCATCGAGGGCCAGAAGACGGCAGCGTTCGAGATCGCCGAGGCCCTGGAGGGAGAGCTCGACGCGCTGTGCATTCCGGTGGGCAACGCCGGCAACATCACCGCCTACTGGAAGGGCTTCTCGGAGCTGGGCGCGAGACCGCGGATGCTCGGCTTCCAGGCCGAGGGGGCGGCGCCGCTGGTGCACGGGGCGCCGGTGGTGCGGCCCGAGACGGTGGCCAGCGCGATCCGGATCGGGAACCCGGCGCGATGGGAGGAGGCGATGGGCGCGATGACCGCCTCCGGAGGCGCGGTCAAGGCCGTCAGCGACGAGCAGATCCTCGACGCCTACCGCCTGCTGGCGGCCGCCGAGGGGATCTTCTGCGAGCCGGCCTCGGCCGCCAGCGTGGCCGGGCTGCTGGTGCACGGCGCCGGCGGAGCCGGACGGATCGCCTGTGTGCTCACCGGCCACGGGCTCAAGGATCCCCAGACGGCGCTGGAGCAGGCCGGCGGGGTGGTGCCGTGCCCGGCCGAGCTGGGGGCGGTGGAGCAAGCGGTGCTGCAATGACGCTGACGCGCCGGCGCGTCGTGCGCGTCCCGGCCTCCTCGGCAAACCTGGGACCGGGCTTCGACGTCCTGGCGGCGGCGCTGGCGCTGCACCTGGAGCTCGAGGTGGTGGAGACGGGAGAGTTCGCGGTGCAGACCGAGCTCGACGTGCCGCGCGACCGGCAGAACCTGGTGGTCAGGGCCTTTGAGCGCCTCCATCCCGCCGACGGCTTCCACTTTCGGATCTCGTCGAAGATTCCGCTGACCGGCGGGCTCGGCTCCAGCGCGGCCGCCGTCGTGGCCGGACTGCTCGCCGCCGATCACATGTTCGAGCTCGATGCCGATGTGCTGGGTCTCGCCGGCGAGCTGGAGGGGCACCCCGACAACGTCGGCGCCGCCTTGAAGGGGGGGATGGTGATCTGCGACGGCCGCCGTGTGCACCGCTTCGAGCCGCCGCTGGGCCTGGAGGCGGTGCTCGTCGTGCCTGCGAAACCCGTGGCCACCGAGCAGGCCCGCGCCGCGCTGGCGCCCACGGTCGCGCGCCAGGAGGCCACCTTCAACCTCGCCGCCGTGGCCGAGCTGATGCTGGGGTTGGCGCGCACCGACTGGGACCTGATCGCCGAGGGTCTCCGTGACCGCCTGCACCAGCCCCAGCGCGCCCATCTGTACCCGCGCTCGGCGGAGCTGCTGGAGCGCGCCCACTCCTTCGGGGCCCTCGGGGCGACGATCTCCGGCGCGGGACCGGCGGTGCTCGTCTGGTGTCGCTTTGAGCAGACCGGCGGGGTGATGGAGGCGCTGAGCCGCGCCACGCGGGACTGGGCGCAGGTGATCCGCGCCCCGTTCGAGAGTCAGGGCGCGGACGTTCGCTCGCTCTGAAGGGCCGCTCAGGCCGTCGTCTGCGAGCTGCGAGCCAGCTTGGCCAGCTCCGCCCGTGCCGGCTCCTGGCCGAGCCGGCGCAGCAGCTCGTCGGCTACGTTCAGGTAGTCGGCGGCGAGGTCGGGGCGGTAGTCGAGGATCGAGAGTGCGCGCTCGGCTGACTCGGCGTAGGCGATCGAGGCGCGGATCGTGGTATCGAAGAGCTTCTCGCCGAAGTGCTGGCGCAGGGAGTCGAAGGCCTCCCGGGAATGCTTCGTGCGCATGTCGGCGATGTTGAGCACGACGCCGAGCCACTCCAGGTCGGGGTTGAGGCTCTCCCGGGCCAGCTCGATCACCTCGAGCGCCTGCTCCACCCCCTGCAGGGCGAAGTACTGCGCCTCGGCTGAGAGCAGCGCATAGTCGGCGGCCACCAGGGCGTTGACCGTCAGCAGCCCGAGCGCGGGCGGGCAGTCGATCAGGATCGCGTCATAGTCGTTCCTGACTCCGCGCAGTGCCTTCTTCAAGGTCATCTCCCGGCCCATCTTGCCTCCGAGCATCAGCTCGGCCTCGGCTAGGCCGAGGTTGGCGGGAATCACCCCGTTGTGGACCGCCTCGGCGGCCTTGGCCCGCCCGGCGAGCACGTCTGCGGCGGTGGGGGAGGCGTCGGGATCGACATCCAGGTAGTCCGAGAGGTTGCCCTGGGGGTCGAGGTCGATCGCCAGGACGCGCAGGCCCGCGCGGCGCAGCACGTCAGTCAGCGTGCGGACCGCGGTCGTCTTGCCGGTGCCACCTTTCTGGGAAAGGACCGCGATCGTGGCCATCGCGGCGCGACTATAGATCAGGTAACGGCCGAAGAAGTCGAGCGCTCGCCGCTATCGCCAGACCGAGTGCCGCTGACCTCGGGTACGTCGACGAAGTGCAGATGGTGGCGCCCGATCACGATCTCGTCGTCGTGGGCCAGGGTGCTCCACTCGACACGCTCGCCGTTGACGAACACACCGTTGAGGCTGCGGTCGTCGAGCACCCGCAGGCCGTCGGGCTGGCGCACGATCAGGGCGTGGCGGCGGGACACGGTGGGGTCGTCAAAGCGGATGTCGGCCGCCAGGCTGCGGCCGATCCGGGTCCATTCCCGCCGCAGCACGAACGTGATCAGCTCGCCGTCGGGAGCGCGGTAGGCCAGAAACTGGCCGGGCTCGGTCAGTCCCTCCCGGATCTCCTCGAGCCACGCCTGGTCCTCGACCTCGGGCGTGCTCTCCACGACCACCGCCTGCGCGGTGGTGAAGAGGGAGGCCCGTACGAACTCCGTGCCCCCGCAGCTGGGGCAGGTGGGTAGCTCGTCTGCGGCATCGAGTGAGACGGGGTAGTCACAGTCGGTGCATCTAAAGGTTCCGGTCCCGGCTACGCTGCCCGATGTCCAAGCTTTCATGGGCCACTCTCCTTGCAGCAGTTACGCAGTGGCGAGCTGTACCACCCGCCAGCGCGTCCAACCTGGCTCCCAATCATATCCTGCGCGTCAAAGATGCAGGAGGTGGGGCGCAGGAGCCGAAGAACCGGGCATGGACGTCTCGGTTCGCGACATGCCCGAACTGGAGCTGGCGCTGCTGCGGCGCGGCCTGGACGAGCTCGCCGCCGGTTGCGAGCGATGCCGGCACTGCCACCGGACGCCGCTGATCGGCGAGCGCGTCTACACCCTGGGCTCCGGCGCGATCCTCTGCGAGCTCTGCCGGAGCCTTCAGCCCGACCCCCCGGCGAGCTCTCGCAAGGTGCGCGGGCCCGAGTTCGGACACACGATGCGCGTGTTCGACCGTCGCGCCGCAGCATAGAATCCGACGGGTGGATCCCGTCACCGTCTCGACGACGATCGCCAAGCCTCGTGAGCAGATCTTCGAGTACCTGGCCGACATCGCCAACCACCCCGAGTTCACCGACCACTACCTGACCCAGTGGCACCTCACGCGCGTGGACTCCTACGGTGCCGGCGCCGGAGCCCGCTTCAAGGTCAATGCCCCGCTCAGGCGCTTCTCCTGGGCGGACATGTCCTTCGCGGAGGTGCAGGCGCCCGACCGGATCGTGGAGCGGGGCCACGGCGGCAAGTACAACCGCGTACGGATTAGCGGCACCTACACGCTGTCGCTCGGTCCGAGCGGGACCACGGTTGTGGAGTACACCTTCGAGACCGAGCCACCGCTGCTCTCCGACCGCCTGCTGGACAGGTTCGGGGGACGGATCTGGACACGGCGCCAGGTCAAGCGGGCGCTGGGGCGGCTGCGGAGCATCCTCGAGGAGGATCGAGGTCGCGGCCACCGGGCTACGGTCGCGGCGCGCACCTGATCGACCGCGACGTGCGGGCCTTACGGGTTGGGTCCCAGGTAGAGTTCCGGGTGCTGTGAGAGCCATCGCCCTCCTCCGCCGCCTGTCCGTGATCGGCGCGCTGCTGCTCGTGGCCGGCGCCCTGAGCGCCTGCGGCCACAAGGAGGCCAACCCCACCACAGGGGACAACGAGGGGCCCTACGTTCGCGCCGGCAACATCAGCTACCAGGTGCAGCTGTCCCGCCAGCTCAACCCTTTCAGCTCTGAGGATCGGGGGTACCTGACGGGCGTGGACTCGGCGTCGGTGAAGCCGAGCCAGATGTGGTTCGTGGTGTTCCTGTTGGCCAAGAACGAGACCCACTCCAACCTGACCACGAGTGGCTCCTTCGACATCGTGGATACCGACGGCAACCGGTACTACCCCGTGCGGTTGAACGCCAGCTTGAACCCCTACGCCTGGACCCCGCAGAGCCTGCGGCCGCTGGGCACCGAGCCCGCCGCGGATACCACGGCCGCGTTCGGGCCGACCCAGGGATCTGAGCTGCTGTTCAAGCTGGACAACACGGTCTACTCCAACCGTCCGGCCACCTTCGAGATCCATGCCGCCGGGCAGGCGGCCCCGTCGTCGGTCTCCCTCGATCTCTGAGACAAGTGCCCGCACGGGCGAGAGCGCTGAAGCTGGCGCTTCTCGTACTGCTCGCGCTGGGCGTGCCGGCATCTGCCGCCGGCGCGTGGTCGGCTCCGGTGCGGATCGCGGGCCCGGTCGCGGCGGACCTGCTTCCCGCCGTGATCGCGGCTCCCGGCCAATCATCCACCGAAGCGCTCGGCCTGGCGGTCAATTTCGAGGACGATCCGGCCTCCTCGCAGGCCTTCCTCAGCCTCCGCCGCGCCGGTGGCGGCTTCGGGGCCCCGCTGGTGCTGCCGGGCGCCCAGCAGACGCTGGCACTGGCCTACCGCGGCCGCGACCTGATCGCGCTGGCGGGAGCCAGCGAGCCGGGCCTGGCCTGCTGCAGCTTGGTGCAGGCGGTGGGCCCCGTTCGCGGAAATTCGCCCGGGCCCTCGCGCACGCTCCTTGGCGGCTTGGCGGGAGCCACCACCGCGAGGCTGCTGGCCCTTCCCCGACGGCTGCTGGCGGTGGTAGCCACCGAGCGGGGGGTGTGGGCGGCGCAGTCGCCGCCTGGCAGCGACAGGTTCGGCGCGGCGCGTCTGCTGAGCGGACTGCGACAGCTGCCGCAGGCGATGGATGCGGTGGCCCTGCCCAGCGGCCAGACTGCGGTGGCATGGGCCGCTCGCCAGGACGCGGTCACTGCCCCCGGTCCCCGCACGCTGTACCTGGCGCGTGGGTCGCTGCGTGGCGCCCCCGGACGCGGCCGCGCGCTGCTCAGCGTCGCACCTGGGCACGCGATCGACGAGCTGGGGCTGGCCGCTGGGGCCGGTGTCCCGACCGTGGCCTGGATCGAGAGCTGGTACGACCGCGGCGGGAGCTTCCATGCTCAGGTGAAGGTCGCCGATCTCACCCCCAAGCTGCGACCGAGGGCGGTCTCACCCGCCCGCGAGCTGGCGGCGGGACTGGCCTTCGCCGGCAATGGCGCCGGTGCGCAGGTGCTGAGCTGGAAGGGTTGCAACTCCGCCGGCGGCTGCCGGATGCGGGTGTTGCTGCGCCGGCGCGGCGCCGTCTTCGGGTCGCTGCGCCGGCCCGGGAGAATCGATCCCTCCGAAACACCGGCTGTCGCCATCGCCACAGACGGGCACGCCGCGGTCGGATGGATCCGGGATGGCGCGGTGGTGGCCGCGACCACCTCCGGTCGCCGATTGGGCGCTCCCCGGCTGGTGGCACGGACCGCCTACGCCACCGATCTGACGCTCGCGGCGACCCGACGCGGGGCGCTGGCGGCCTGGACCCAGGGCACGCTGGCACAGAGCGTGCTGGGCGCGAGCCTGCCCCACCTGTAATCCTCGGCTCCCTCTATGCTGCCGGCTGTGGTGAATCGCCGACGCAGGAAGGGAGGACTGCTGGGGCGATTCCTGGATGCGCCGGAGACGCCCCCGGTCGCTGCCAGGCCCTCGCCCTCGCCCTCGCCCTCGTCCCCGCCCTCGGCCGCCCCCGCGCCGGAGCCTGAGCCGGCCGCTGAGCCGGCCGCTGAGCCGGCCCCCGTGGTCGAGTCCACTCCAGAGCCGGCGGCGGAGCGCGGGGAGTCCGTGACGAGCAGCTGGCTACCGGGCCCGGCGACGCTTCCCCCGCCCGCGGCGCCGGAAGCCCCGCAGGGGACCCATTCACCCGCAGCGTGGGTACCCGAGGAGGTTGGAACTTCATCTCCTGAGACCACTCGCACCGTTGCGCCGGACCGCCACGAGCGGGCGGTCCGGGCGTTGTGCACGGAGCTGTGCGGCGCGCAAGCGGGCGAGGCGGCGGTCCAGCAGATCCTCGGCGGCGGTCTGCCGGGCAACGGGCCCGCGCGGGATGAGCTTCTGGCCAGGACGTTGACGATCGCCGCCGAGCACACACCCGCCTCTCGCAGCTCGGGGTGGCGCGGCCTGCTCGCCGCCGAGCATCAGAGCGAATGCGACGAGGCACCCAGGCGCCTGGCGGCCCGCGCCAACGGCAAGCTCAGCCCCCGGGAGGTGCAGCAGCTCGATCACCATCTGACGGGCTGCGAGCGCTGCCGGGAGCTGGAGGGTCGCTTCACGCGCGCGGAGGAGGCTTTCGGGGCCGCGCTGGAGGGAGGATCGGCTGGTAGCTGGCTGCCCACGGGAGTCGGTGGCGGAGCTGCTGTCGCGAGTGGGGCGGCGGCTTTGGGGGGCGGTGCGGCGCCGCTCGCCAGCTGGATCCCCGCCGCCGGGACCACCCCCCTCGCC
>JALYYW010000050.1 GCA_030946085.1 Actinomycetota bacterium | reverse complement strand
GCGCGGAGCTCCGTGGCACCCGCCGCGGCTGCCGGCGCGGCTGCCGCTGCGAATGCGGCTTCTGGCGCGGCTGCGGCTGCGGCGCCATCCGGCTCCAGCACCCCAGCCGGGGGCGGGAGCTCCGGGTCCACCGGAGGAGGGGGAGGCGGCAGCTCCACGCCCATCCATACGCCGCCGAAGCTGCCCGCGATCCACCACGTGTGGCTGGTGGTGCTGGCCGATCAGGCTTTCCATTCGCTCTACGGCCCGGGATCGCCGGCTCACTTCCTCAACCAGGCCCTGGTGCCCCAGGGTACGCTGCTCCGCCGCTACTACGCGACCGCTCACGGCTCGCTCGCCGACGGCGTGGCCCTGATCTCAGGGCAGGGTCCGACTCCGGAGCTGCAGCTGGGCTGCCCGGTGTTCTCGAATCTCACCCCGGGCACGACCGACAACTCGGGGATCGCCCGCGGCCGGGGTTGTCTCTTTCCCTGGAACCCGCAGACCTTCGTCGGCGTGCAGACCCTCCCCGACCTCCTGACCGAGTACCACCTCAACTGGAAGGCCTACGTCGGCGGCCAGGGCGCGGTCACTCCGCCCGCGGCACCGCCAACGGGCACCACCACCGGCAGCGGCCTGACCCTCCCCGGCGGGATCACGCTGCCCATCGGGAGCCCCACCACCACATCCACCGCCGCCACACCGGCTCCGGCACCAAGCGCCACGCCGTCGACGTGCCGTCACCCACAGCTCGGCGCGGCCGACCCGACCGCGGGCGCGGACACCAGCGCCGACGGCTATCTGACCCGCCGCAACCCGTTCGTCTACTTCCACTCCCTGATCGACTCGACCTCCTGCGCCCAGCTCGATCTCGGGCTCGACTCCCTCGCCAGCGATCTGGTCAAGGGGAGCGTTCCATCGTTCTCCTGGATCGCTCCCGATCTGTGCTCAGCCGGCGCCGCTGACGGCTGCCCGGCCGGCACCGCGGTTACGGGCGCCGCCGCAGCCGACGCGTTCCTCTCGCGGTGGATCCCGAAGATCATGGCCACCAGCGCCTACCGCAAGGACGGCATGATCGTGATCCTCTCCGATCAGGCCCCGAGCAGCGGACCGGCTGCCGACTCGTCCGCCTGCTGCCAGAACCTCCACTACCCCAACAGCACCAACCCGGGTGGGTCGGCCAGGCCGGGGGCGGGCGGAGGGCTGACCGGTGCGCTGGTCCTCTCGCGCTTCGCCGCCAAGGGCGGCTCTGACACCACGCCGTCGGACCACTACACCCTGTTGCGGACGATCGAGGACATCTTCAAGATCACCCCTCCCCTCGGGTACGCGCTCCGGCGTCAGGACTTCACCGCCAGCGTCTTCCCCAAGGAGTCGGGCGGGAGCAGCGCCGTGACGACCTCGGTGCACCACCCGCGCCGCATCGCCATCCTCATCCGGCGGCGATCAGCACCACACCGCTGAGCGCGAGGACGATGAAGTCCGAGCCCGAGCAGCGCTTCTAGTCGCGGTTGCCGCGACCGTAGAGGAGCCTGAACGTCCGCCGCAGCAGCCGCGTGCGGCCGGCGCGGTAGGGGAACATGAACGGCTCGCGCTTGAGCGCCCGGCGGGTGATCAGCAGCGACTGCACCTTGGTGTACTTGCGGATGCCGTTGGCTCCATGACGGCTACCGAGCCCCGAGGCCTTCCAGCCACCCATCGGCAGATTCAGCGCGGTGTAGTTGACCTGGGCGTCGTTGACGCAGACGACACCGGCTTCGATTCGGCGCGCGAGCCGCTCTCCCCGCTGCACGTCCCTGGTCCACACGCTGGCCTGAAGCCCGTATTCGGAGTCGTTGGCCAGTCGCACGCCCTCCTGCGCATCGGCGATCTTCATGATCGGCAGCGTGGGCCCGAAGGTCTCCTCCTGCATGCACTTCATCGAGTGGTCGACGTCGACCAGGACCGTGGGCTCGTAGAAGCGGCCCTCGCCGGGCCGGCGATGGCCCCCCACCAGGACCTTGGCCCCCTTGGCCACGGCATCACGGACATGGTCCTCCACGATCTCGATCTGGGGCGGGGACGTGACCGCTCCGACGTCGACCGTGCCCTCCCCGGCCGGGGGGCCCTGGCGGAGCTGGCGGATGTTGTCGGTGACACGGCGGACGAAGTCGTCATAGACCGGTTCCTCGACGTAGGCGCGCTCCACCGAGATGCACACCTGGCCGCCGTTGTTCATGGAGTAGAACGCCGCGGCGTTGGCGGCCCGCTCCACATCCGCATCGGCACAGACGATCATCGGGTCCTTGCCGCCGAGCTCCAGGTAACAGGGGACCAGGGCCTCGGCGGCCGCCTTCATCACCGCCTTGCCGGTGCGGCCCGACCCGGTGAACATCACGCAGTCGACCTGCGCGATCAGCACCTGGCCGGTGGCGCCGTCCCCCGTGGCCACCTGGAACACGTGGTCGGGCAGGCCGCTCTGGCGCATCATGTCCTCCATCAGCAACGAGCTCAGCGGCGTCACCTCGCTGGGCTTGAGGATCACGCTGTTGCCGGCCGCCAGCGCCGGGATGCAGTCACCGAATGAGGTGGCGATGGGGTAGTTCCACGGTCCGATCACGCCGACCAGGCCGATCGGCGCATAGCGGATGATCAGCTTCTTGCCGGCGGCGAGCGGGTTGTTCCAGGACGGGACGTGCTCGTCGGCCAAGTACCGGGGCGCCTCCTTGGCCCAGAAGCCCAGGGCGCTGGTGGTGTAGCCGAGGTCGGCCAGCTGGGCGTCCTCGAGCGTCTTGCCGCTCTCGGATACCACCGTCTCCAGCACGCGCTCGGCGTTGTCCAGCATCCACTTCTGCGCGCGGCGCAGGATCCGAGAGCGACCGTCGTAGCCGAGCTCCTCCCAGCCTGGTTGGGCGGCTCGCCCGCGCCTAGCCATCTGAAGCACCTCGGCGGCTCCGAGCGTGGGGACCGTGGTCATGACCTCGCCCGTGGCCGGGTTCTCCACGGGGATGCCGGGGGTCTGCGGGCCGCCGGGTGGGGTCGGTATCTGCTGGTCTGCGATCGCCATCGTCTCTCCTCGTGCCGGACTGGAGGCTGCCGCCGGGGCGGTGGGCCTAGGCTACCCCACGATTGGGGCCAGCCAAGTCGTATCGGGGGGGCCGCACTCTGTGTCGGCTTCGTAACGATCTGCCGCCACGAGGGGGTGGACCATTGGCGGTGCGGGCTCTGCCTGTCTATGCGCGCTCCCACGGGTCCAGAACTCGACAATCCTGCCCTGCGTCGATCTCGTTGCCGTGCTATGGACCTCTACGGTCCACAGCACGTCAGGCTGGCAAGGCTCTGCCGAGGTTGACGAGCTATGGACCCGGTGCGGCGGCGCGTGGCACAGATTGAAGGTGCTCAGGACAACGTGATCACCCGTCACCAGCTGCGGCAGGCCGGGCTCAGCGACCGTCAGATCGCCGGCCGGATCGCGCGCGGGGAGCTGACCCGGCTGTACCGTGGGGTGTACCTGACCGGCCATGCCCCACCGTCGCTGCCCGCTCGGGCTCGGGCGGCGGTTCTCGCCTGCGGCGGGCGGGCGGTGGTCAGCCACGAGCTGGCGGCGGCGCTCTGGGGGCTGGGCGAGCCGCCACGGGATGCCGAGGTCACAGTGGTCGCGGGCAATCCCGGTCCCAAGCCGGGCATCCGCATCCACCGAGTCGCCGCGCTTCACCCCGCGGAGATCCGCCGGCGCGACGGCGTGCCCCTCACCTCGCCGGCGCGGACCATCTGCGACCTCGCGGCCAGGGCGCCGCGGAGCGAGGTGGAGTGGGCGCTCCAGGAGGGCATCGTCCGCCGGCTGTTCTCCGAAGCCGACCTGGAGGCGGTGCTCCGCCGCACGCCGAACCGGCCCGGAACGGCGCTCATGCGCAGCATCATGGCGCTGGAGCACGGGCCCGGGTTCACACGGTCGGCCGCCGAGCGGGCGCTGATGCGG
>JALYYW010000048.1 GCA_030946085.1 Actinomycetota bacterium | reverse complement strand
GGACGAGTGGCAGCGTTCGGCGGCGGGGTTGAAGGATGCGTTGGACGGTATCTCGCGGCTGCTGAGCTCCGCCGGCATGCAGTACCAGCAGACCGAGGACGCGATCCGCTCCTCGATGGGCTGAGCGGGATTCGAGCAACCACGGTCAGAGGTAGGCAACGATGTCCACGTTCACCGTCGTCCCGGCCACCCTCGATGGCCTCGCCTCGAGCCTGGAGCAGATCAGCGGGCAGGTCAAGGCGCTGAACCTCGGGCCGGAGTTCTTCCAGGGGATGCTCGGTGGCGACGACCTGGAGCTTCAGATGGCGTTCTTCTGCGGGTACCTGCAGTTGGGAGTGAGCGGTCTCGGCGATCACATCCACGACGTGGTGGGGCGGCTGCACGCGGGCGCTCTCCAGTATCGAGAGGCGGACGCTCACGCGTGCTTCCTCCCGGGGTCGTGATGGGCGATCCACGATCAGATCCGCGCGCGCTTCGCCTGCTGGCGGTCAAGGTCTCAGAGGTCGAGGCGCTGGTCGCCGCCTGCCGGCGCCTCGCCGACGAGGCGGGGAGCGCAACTTCGGGGTTGCGAGGCGCGGCGCACGACGGGACGTGGTCGGGCCATGCGGCCGATGCGTACCGTCACGCACTTGGCAAGCTGCCGGCGAAGCTGTCCCAGGTGCACACCGCCTACACAGAGGCCGGCGACGCACTGGACCGCTACGCGTGGGAGCTCGCCCCGCTGCAGACGGGCTTTCTGAGCATCGCTCAGCAGCTGCAGGCGGAGCAGGCCAGCCTGGCACGCGCCAACGCCCGCCTGGCCGGCGCCAGGAGCACCCTGAACCAGGCCACGTCGCAGGTCGTAATGGTGGGAGCGCTGCCCGGCGTGGGTCAGAGCGCGCAGGCCGCGCTCACCAACGCGCAGGATGCGGTCCAAGCAGCTGGCAGCGACGCCGCCAACGCCCAGGGCCAGGTCTCCGCTCTAGAGCGGCAGGGCTATCAGATCCTGGAGGACTTCGACAACGTTCGTCATCAGGCAAGGGGTGCTGTGGACCACGCGGCTGGCGCGGCGAAGGGTATCGCGGAGAGAATCCACGAAACGCGCTTCTACCCGAAGCCGCCGAACCGGCCGGACCTAGGCGACTTGACTTGCCGGTCTCGGCAAGTCCGTCGTCAATGCCGCCGAGAGCCTCCCGTCGGACGTCAGGAACGCGATCGACCACCATGATCTGAAATCCATGGCCAAGCTCGGACAGGACCTGGGCACCGTCGCGGGGGCGATCGGGCTCGTAGCGGCGATCGCGCTGTGCCCCGCCGATGCGGCCGGTCTCGAAGGGCTCGCGTCGGTGCTGGGCACGACCGGCAAGATCACCGGGGGCGTTGGCCTGGCCGCGACGGGGATCAAGACCGGAGCCGACGCTGGACAGGTCCTCGATGGACACGGCGACCCCTACGTGCTCGGCGCCGACCTGGTCGGAGTGGCCGCGAATGGCGTGAAGGTGCCGGGAATCAGCGCCACCGAGGGCGTCGTCCACACCGCCGGCGCGGCGGGAGTAGCCAGCCGGCTGCAGGTGCAGAGCGACGCGCTCAAGGCGCTCGACCAGAAGATCTCGACCGGTCAGGACTTCCACGCGGCATTCTCCGCCCTGACCGCCGGACAGAAATCGACGCTCGGTGACGCCGCCTCGGCACTGCAGAATCCGGTCGATCGCGACGCTCTAGTCGCCACCACCAAAGCGGAGCTGCAGGCCGCCCGGACGGAGGCGGACAAGCTCAAGGTGCTCAACGGCGTGCTGCACTACGGCGCCGGCAAGGCCAACCATGCGGTCACCGGAGCGCTCGACCCGCACCCCCTCACACCCTGATGGCGCAACGGGACATCAGCTTTGCCATCGCGCTCCCGCCCGGCTGGGACAGCATCGACCTGCTCCAGGCTGACCAGCCACTTATCGAGGGCTCGGTCGCGGAGGTGCTCGCGGGCGCCGCGCGCGACGGCGAGCACGCGCAACTGCTGATGCTGCGCGCGCTGGTGGCCACGGCCCCCGACTCCGAGCCGCTGGCGGCGGGGCTGTCGGTGACGGTGGCGGATTCGCCCACCCCGGTGGCGTCCGAACCGCTGGATCCCGATACGTTCGCCGGCTGCGAGGTCTCGGCCGTGACGCTGCCGGTCGGCGGCGGCCTGCGCGTGCGCCAGATCGCTCCCGCACCGGTGCCGAAGGGCGCCGAGCCGCTCGACGTGCTGCGCCTGCAGTACCTGACCGACGCGCCCCAGGGCCTGTTGTCGGTCACCTTCGCCACCGTGCAGGCGCCGCGCGCGGGCCAGTGGGAGCAGCTGTTCGACGCGATGGCCGCGACCTCGCGACTGGACTGACGCCTAGGGCAGCTGCTTCTGCCCGCGGCGGCGGGAGGAGGCCCGGCGCCAGTTCTCCAGCACCTCTCCGGTGTGCAGCCATGCGGGCAGGTCCAGCGCCAGGTGGTGGGAGATCGCGATTGCGTACGGCTCGTAGCCGCTGCGCAGCTCCTCCAGCCGCGCGCTGGACTCCGGCGTCTCCTCCACGTGCAGCCCGCTGCCCTCCAGGCGCCGGCACAGCTCCGCCAGGGTGTCTGTGCTCAGTCGCTCGTGCTCCAGCTCCGGGTCCTTGCGCACCCGCCGGGTGCTGAACGCGTAGGCCAGGTCCGCGAGGGCGTGGCGGCCGACCCGGAAGGTCAGCTCCGCGGCATCGATCGCTTGCTCGGGGCCGTAGGCGATGGCGAAGGCGCAGGCGTCGACGATCGTGGTCAGCGCCGCCAGCCAGTTCTGGTTGACGTGCTGGGAGCGGAAGTAGCCGAGGATCGGATAGGACAGGTGGGTCTCCATCAGCTCCGCGGTCCACATCTCCCACTCGCGCAGGTACGCATCGAGCTCCTCCCATCCGCCCCGCTCGCCCGAGCGCTCCAGCAGCGTGCCGGCCGACGGGGGTGACCCCGCGCGCGGATCGAGCCGTGAGACCGCCGTCTCGCGGCGGGAGAAGGCCTGGAACAGCGCGGGGAGATAGCCGATGGAGATGAACAGCACCGCGTAACCGGTCGCCGCCTCGAAGACCTGGAGTAACTCGCCGAGCCCGCTGCGCGGGATCGCCGTGGTGTTGGCGCTGAAGAAGGTGGCGGCGCTGAAGTAGAGGTCGTGGGCCCACCGAGCCGGCTGGTCGCGGTCCAGGTGCGAGAACGCGGCCCAGTGCATGCCCGAGAAGCACAGGATCACGCCCATGCTCAGCAGTCCGAGAATGCTGAGCAGCCCGAACGGGCCGTAGATGCCGAGCATCGTGTCCGCGGCGACCTTCGGCATCCGCCGCCCGAGCGCGCGCCAGGGGATCCACACCGTGCGTGTCAGCCCGCGCACGATGCGCGGGTCCCGCTTGACCCGCCGGGGCAGGAGGAAGACCGAGAAGAACTCCGCCAGCAGCACGGCGACGCCGGCGAGGCAGATCAGGCCGATGGCGAGGTGCATGCGAGCGCGAGGCTCAGATCCGGGCGCGGAAGATGTTGCCAGCGGTGTCGCCGACGTACAGCCACCCGCGGTCGACCCCGAGACCGACGAGCGGGGCGCCGAAGCCGCCCAGCACGGTCCGGGGCCGTCCGCCCCGCAGCGGCATGACCACGACGCGCGGTGGCAGCCGCGGCGGACGCGGCCCGTACTCGGAGAAGTACAGCCGATCTCCGACGATCGCCAGGCTCATCGGGTCGGTGTGCGGCGGGAAGAGCTTCGACGGGCGGGCATAGCCCTGGCATCGCCGGGCCGAGACCCAGTTGCAGGAGGGGAAGCCGTAGTTCTGTCCCGGCCGGACCCGCACGAGCAGGTCGGGCGCCCTGATGCCGGCAGGCGCGTCCTGGCCGAGGATGCTGACCAGCGGTGAGGACGAACGCGCCGGGAACGCCAGCTGCCATGCCTCACGCAGCCCTCGGGCCTCGACCCGAGGACCGCGACCGCTCGTCGTGAAGGACAGCAGGTCGTAGGCGAACGGCGCCGTGGTGCGGCTGTGGTCGTTGTTGTCGGCGACCCGCACGCCCGCGTACAGGCGGCCGTCGGCGCCGAATCCGATTCCGGCAAAGCCGGAGAACCCCCGCGGCGCCGTGTAGATCGTCCTGACCTGGGCGAAGCCCCGCCCGTTCCACCCGCTCATCCGCACCAGCTGGTCCTGGCTGCTGGCATACAGCGCGCCGTGGTGCCACGCCAGCCCGAAGGCCTCGTTCGGACCCCTCAGCCGGATGGCGGTGCCACCCGTGATGAGGTACACGCCGCCGGCGTGTCCGGGGCCGTAGGGCACCTCGGCGGCGAACGCCTGACCGTCCCCAAAGGCAAAGGCGGTCGTGTTCTGGAGGCCCGTGGCAATGACCTGCGCGCTCGCGCCGGTCGCGGCAGCGCGCAGGGGGGTGGTGCCGACGGCCCCCGAGGCCGTGCTCAGCGCCACCGCGGCCGCCCCCAGGATCGTGATCAGGCGAGGGAACATCCGTGCTCGGCGTCAACGGTAGCGCAGCAGGCACTCCCCGTATGCTCGCCGCCCGTGCCCGAGTCCCTCCTCATACAGACCGTGGCGCGTGCGCTGGCCGAGGACGTGGGTGCGGGCGACGTCACCACAGCGGCCACGGTTCCGGAGTCCGCGCGCGCGCAGGCGCTTGTGAGCCAGAAAGCTCCCGGCGTCGTGTTCGGGTTGGACGTCGCCGGTGAGACCTTCCGGCAGCTCGACCCGAGGATGGAGATCCACCGCCTGGCGCACGAGGGCCGCTGGCGCGAGCAGGGGGAGGTGCTGCGGGTCATCGGCTCCGCGCGCGGGATCCTCACCGCCGAGCGCACGGCGCTGAACTTCCTGCAGCGGCTCTCCGGCGTGGCGACGCTCACGGCGCGGTGCGTGCGGGCGATCGAGGGCACCGGGGCCAGGATCCTGGACACGCGCAAGACCACTCCCGGGCTGCGGATGCTGGAGAAGGCGGCCGTCGCCGCCGGCGGCGCCACCAACCACCGCGCCGGGCTCTACGACGCCGTCCTCATAAAAGAGAATCACGCGGCGCTTGCCGGCGGGGTGGGCGAGGCGGTGCGCCGCGCGCGGGAGCTGGCGCCCGACCTGCCCCTGGAGGTGGAGTGCCGAACGCTGGCGGAGGTGGACGAGGCGGTGGCCGCCGGGGCGCCGCGAATCCTGCTGGACAACATGAGCCCGGGCGAGCTGCGCGTGGCGGTGGCGCGGGTGGAGGGGCGGGCCGAGCTCGAGGCCAGCGGCGGGCTCACGCTTCAGACGCTCAGGGAGGTCGCCAGCACGGGCGTACAATTCGTCTCCGTCGGGGCGCTCACGCACAGCGCCCCCGCGCTCGACCTCTCCCTCATCCTCCAGCCACTGTCATGAACCTGCCGATGCTCGATGCCCAAGATGCACCCCTGATGCTGGAGAACATCCCCGCCCTCCAGGAGGAGGTTCGGGCGCTGGCCCAGGTGCACGACGCCGTGATCCTGGCCCACAATTACCAGCTGCCGGAGATCCAGGACGTCGCCGACTACGTGGGCGACTCGCTCGGCCTCTCGCAGCGGGCCGCCGCCGCAGCAGGCGAGACGATCGTCTTCTGCGGGGTGCACTTCATGGCCGAGACCGCCTCGATCCTGTGTCCGGACAAGCGCGTGCTGATCCCCGACCCGGACGCGGGCTGCTCGCTGGCCGACTCCATCGACGCAGCGCAGCTGCGTGAGTGGAAGGCGCGCCACCCCGGTGCCGTCGTGGTGATGTACGTGAACACCACCGCCGAGGTCAAGGCCGAGACCGACTACTGCTGTACTTCGGCCAACGCAGTCGGGGTGGTGGAGCACATCCTCGGCGAGCACGGTCCTGACACCGAGATCCTGTTCGGCCCGGACATGTTCCTCGGCGCCTATGTGGAGAAGAAGATCGGGCGCGCGTTGCACGTCTGGGACGGCGAATGCCACGTCCACGCCGGCATCCGGCCCGACCACATCGGCGCCGTGCGGGCGGCGCATCCGGGAGCGGACTTCCTGATCCACCCCGAGTGCGGCTGCTCGACCAGCGTGATGGAGTACGTGGCCGCCGGCGACATCGCCCTAGAGGGGGTGCACATGCTCTCCACCGGGGGCATGCTCGGCTACGCCCGCGACCGGCTCCCGGACGGCGGCACCGCGATCGTAGCCACCGAGACCGGCATGCTCCACCCGCTCCGTCAGGCGGCGCCGGAGGTCGACTTCATCGCGGCCAACGAGGCCGCCAGCTGCCGCTTCATGAAGATGATCACCCTTCCCAAGCTGCGCGACGCGCTACGTGACGGGGTGCACGAGGTCAAGGTCCGGCCGGAGCTGGCCGAGCGGGCGCGGGTTCCGATCGAGCGGATGGTGCTCATCAACTGACCCTCAAGGCCGGTACCGTGCGATCGCCGCGACCGCACGGCTCAGCCACGGCAACGCCACCCCGTTGCTCGGGCCGTCGATGAACACGGCAAAGGCGATGGTGTGGCCGCCCCGACTGTGGCAGAGCCCGGCCAGGTTGGTGACGGCGTCAAGCGTGCCGGTCTTGGCCACGCAGCGGCCCTGGGCGGCGGTCCCCACGCCGATGCGCCGTACCGTCCCGGTCTGGCCCACCACCGGCAGCGAGGCCGCCAGAGTGCGCCCGGTAGGGGTGCGCCAGGTCGCCTGCAGCAGTGTGACGACCTGAGCCGGGGAGGACGCATCCCGGCGTGAAAGCCCCGAGCCATCGACGATCCGAGGGTGGAGCCCGAGCTGGGTGACCTGGTCTTCGATCGCCCCCGCGCCCGCGGCGATCGTCCCGTCGCCGTAGAAGCGAGCGCCCAGCTGCTTGGTCAGCATCTCGGCGAAGAGGTCGTCGGAGGGGACGTTCATCAGATCCAGCAGCACCGGCAGCGGCGGGGAGCTGACCTCAGCCAGGCGCTGGGCCCCGCCTGGCGCTTGGGCCGTGCCGGGTGCCGCCCGCGCGCGAATCCCCATCGCCCGCATCGTCCGAACCAGCTGGCGAGCGGCGAAGGCGCCCGGGGAGAGCAGGCCCTGCGTGGTGCCGTGATCGAAGGTCAGCGCGCTGAGCTGGCCGCCGAAGTCGGGAATGTCCGCCGCCAGCCCGCTGGCGGGTCCGCCGCGTCCGGCGTCGAACAGGGACGCGTCGGCGATCACGCTGCCGCTGACGCGCCTGATGCCCGTGCCGGCGAGCTGGCCCGCCAGATCTGTCACCGAGGCGCCGTAGCCGAGGTACCAGACGCGCTGGAAGGCTCTGTCACCGAAGGTGGGGTCACCCCCGCCGCGGAGGTAGAGGTTTCCGTGCCAGATGCCTCCCCGGCCGAGGTGGCCCGTGGCCAGCACGCGAGTGTGCAGCTGCGCTTGGGCTCCGAGCCGGCGCAGCAGAGCGAAGGTCGTGTAGAGCTTCTCCACCGACGCCGGTGGACGGCGGACGCCCGCCCGCACCGAGAACAGCTGCGTGCCCGCGGTCAGGTCGAGGACTGAGGCTCCGGTGGAGGTGCCGGCGGCGCGCAGCGAGCGTGCGAGCGCGCGCTGCAGCCGCGCCACCGCCGCCGATGCCCGAGGACGCCGATGCGGGGCGGCGCGATCGACCACTGGTCCGCCACGCCCTGCGAGGGCCTCGGGTTTCCCGCTGCCGCCCCCGCAGCCCGCCGGCACGAGCCCTGCCAGCACGACCACCGCCAGTGCTGACGCGATCCGCTTTGCCACCTTGCCGGCCGTCATCTCCGCTCTCAGGGTCGCGATCCCGCGGACGGACTACTCGAACTCCGCGGCGGTGTGCGGACCGACCACGGCGACCGCCAGCTCGTCGGCGACCTCGCCGGCCACCTTCCTGACGTCGGCCACCGACACCTGGTCCAGCAGCTCGATCGAGCGGTCGGGATCGACGGGCTCCCGATGGACGATCGTCTGCTGGGCGGCGTGCCGAGCGACCGCCCCGGTGTTCTCGAAGCCGATCGCGCGCGCGCCTGCGGCGTAGGCCCGGGCGCGCTCCACCTCGGCCTCGCTCGGCCCCCGCTCCCGCAGTTCGGTGACGATCTCCCTCATCCGCGCGTAGGCCTCCAGGCACTTGGCGCTGTCGAGGCCCGCGGAGAGCTGCAGCACAGGCACGTCGGCGTAGGCGTGCGCGACAGAGTGGACCGAGTACGCCAGTCCCCGCTGCTCACGGATCTCGTCGAACAGGCGGGACCCCATCGACCCTCCCAGCAACGTGGAGAAGATCGTCAGCGCGGCGCGCTGGCGCGGCTGCGAGACCTCGATCGAGGGGCGGTAGGACATCCGCAGGTGGGACTGGTTGGAGTCACGCTCACCCACCACCACCCGGGGGGAGAACGATGGCGCGGGCTCGTAGGGCTCGGGCTCGGGCTGGGTCGGGAAGCGGCCGAACAGCTCATCCGCACCGTCGCCGGCGGGAAGCGAGTCGAGGTTCCCCACGGCGAAGGCCGCCCCGCGCGCGGGGGCCCACCGCCGTGAGCGAAAGGCCACGATGCCCTCGGCGGTGAACTGGTCCCTGATGTGCTCGGTGCTGCCGAGCACTGGCCGTCCAAGCGGGTGCTCGCCGAACGCCGCCGCATCGATCAGGTGCTCGGCGACGGTGGCCGGCTGGTCATCTGAGCGTGCGATCTCCTGGACCACGACGCCGCGCTCACGGTCGAGCTCCTCGGGATCGACCCGGGGCCGGCCGACGAAGTCGGTGAGCAGATCTGCCGCGTCCAGCGCCCGCTCTGCCCGCACCGTTATGTGGAAGGCGACGAGGTCGTGGCTGGTGTAGGCGTTCAGCACCGCGCCGATGCCCTCGGCGGCCTCGTTGACCTCCCGATAGGTGGCGTACTTCTCGCCGCCCTTGAACACGAGGTGCTCCAGGAAGTGGGCCATGCCGTTCTCCTGCGGGCGTTCGGTGCGAGCGCCGGCGTCAAAGGCGACGAGGATCGTCACCGCCCGCGTCCCCGGGACCCGTACCCGGTGCAGGGGCAGGCCGTTGGGCAGGATGGAGACCTGGCTCTGGGGCACTGGGGAGAACGTTAGCGAGCTGCTCCCGGAGCCGACGCCGATCGACCCCGCCGCCGGCGCTATCACTCCTCCTCAGGGCAAAGGCGCCTGCAAATCCCGTTGCAAGGCCCCTTCTGGAGGCCTTCCGGAGGGAGGTCGCCGCTATCTTGCCACGCACCCTATGGCTAAAGCGCAAATCACCAAGCAACGCAGTCGGCGGCGCCCGGCCGCCCCCCTGGCCGGCCCACGCCGGGCCCCGGTGACTCCTCCCGGATTGGCGCCCGTAATCGAGTTCCGTGGCGTCTCCAAGACCTACGACAGCGGCGACACCGGCCTTGACCAGGCCACCTTCTCCATCGATCGCGGGGACTTCGTGTTCCTCGTCGGCTCCACCGGATCTGGCAAGTCGACCGTGATGCGCCTGCTGATCAGGGAGCTGGCCCCGACCGAGGGCTCGATCCGCGTCGCCGGCCACGAGCTGGGGGAGATTACGCGCCGCCGGGTCCCGTTCTACCGCCGCAACATCGGCGTCGTCTTCCAGGACTTCAAGCTCCTTCCCAACCGCACCGTCTACGACAACGTCGCCTACGCCCTGCAGGTCACCGGCGGCGGACGCAAGGAGATCCGCGGCAAGGTCCCGGACATCCTGCGCCTCACGGGGCTCTCGACGAAGTTGCACAACTACCCGGACCAGCTCTCCGGCGGTGAGCAGCAGCGAGTCTCCATCGCGCGGGCGTTCGTCAACCATCCGCCCCTGCTGCTGGCCGACGAGCCGACCGGCAACCTGGATCCCGAGACGAGCATCGACATCATGCGGCTGCTCTACCGGATCAACCGCACCGGGACCACGGTGCTCGTCGCCACCCACGACCAGGCGATGGTGGACAAGATGCGCCGCCGGGTGCTCGAGCTCTCCCAGGGCCGGATCGTCCGGGACGAGGCCACCGGCCTCTACGCCCGCGAGGAGAGCACGCGCGAGTTCGCGCACCGGATGCGCCAGCCTGCCACCCGCCCACCGGGGGTCTAGGACGATGAAGCTCGGCTTCTTCCTGCGCGAGGCGCTCCGCGCGATGCGCCGCAACGCCGCCCCCAGCTTCGCCGCCCTGGCCACCGTGCTGGTGACGATGCTGGTGCTGGGCGTGTTCATCCCGATCGTCCAGGCCACCAACGGCGCCGCCAACACCGTCCGCGGCCGTGTGCTCGTCGACGTGTACATGAAATCCTCCGCCA